>CAZOTR010000009.1:0-31902 GCA_964582755.1 uncultured Methylococcaceae bacterium
TGTGCGCTTCGCATGGTGTTGCAATCGCGCCAACCAAAGTCTACAAAATCGAAGCAAACGAATCAATCGAAATAAACGAAACGCCGGCCGACGCTGGCGCCACGCAGCCAAACACTCCCCCCGGCCTTGGCCGTCGATGCCGCTGCACAGAGGCGCGGCATCCGTTAAGCTATGGCCCCTGCCGGCGGGCTGCAAGCCGCTGCCCGCTCTCCCATCCTCCGCCGTTCCTAGCAATCAAGGATTTTTATGGGTTTGCCCGAAGCAAAGACCCCGCCGCTCAACCCCGGCTTGGCGGTGATCCACTCCAACCAACTGGAAAGCCTGCGCGCCTTGGTTGTGGCCTGGATGCAGCAACATCCCTTGGCGCCGCTGGAAAACGAAATCGTGCTGGTGCAGAGCAACGGCATGTCGCAGTGGCTGAAGATCGCCCTCGCCGAGGAAGAGGGCTTAAGCATTTGCGCCGCCATCGCCCCGCAACTGCCGGGGCGCTTCCTGTGGGGCGCTTACCAGACGGTGCTGGCGGGCGGGGACGTGCTGGACGTGTCGCCGTTCGAGAAGTCGGCCTTGGCTTGGCGGATTTACCGGCTGTTGCCGGGCTTGCTGCACGAACCGCGCTTCGCCCCTTTGCATCAATTCCTCGAAGACGACGGCGACGCCCGCAAGCGCCACCAACTGGCTTTGCGCTTGGCCGACGTGCTGGACCAGTACCAGGTTTACCGCTCGGATTGGCTGCGCGATTGGGCCTTGGGCGCGGACCAGTTGCGCGACGCCCATGGCAAACCCACGCCGTTGCCTGCGGAACATGGCTGGCAGGCCGAGTTGTGGCGGGCCATCTTGCAAGATGTGCCCGAGGAACATCGGCAGACCAGCCGGGCGCTGTTGCACGAGCGTTTCATCGCCGCCTTGGAAAAAGCCACGCAAAGACCCGCCGGATTGCCTAGGCGCATCGTGGTGTTCGGCATCTCCTCGCTGCCGCAGCAGATGGTGAGGGCACTGGCCGCGCTGGGCCGGTTCTGCCAGATCCTGCTGTGCGTCCATAACCCTTGCCAGCATTACTGGGCGGACATCATCGAACACCGCGATTTGCTGCGCGCCGAGCGCCGCCGCCACGCGCACAAGCCGCAGATGCCAAGGGATGTGGCGGACGAGGATTTGCACCTGCACGCCAATCCGCTGCTCGCCGCCTGGGGCAAGCAGGGCAGGGATTATGTCCGGCTGTTGGACGAGTTTGACGACCCTGACCATTACCGCGAGTGGTTCCGCCGCATCGACCTGTTCGACGACTTCGGCGAGGACGGCCGGCGCAGCCTGTTGCAACAGGTGCAGCAGGCCATCTTGGATCTGGCCCCGTTGCCTGCCGACCCGGCGCAACGGCCTGTGGTTGGCGCGGACGCTTCGCTGCTGTTCCAAATCGCCCACAGCCCGCAGCGCGAGGTGGAGATCCTCCACGACCATTTGCTGGCCTTGTTCGCGGCGGGCCAAAGTAGCGGCAAGCGCCTTTTGCCCCGCGACATCATCGTCATGGTGCCGGACATCGACACCTACGCCCCGCATATCGTCGCGGTGTTCGGCCAGATCGAACCCGGCGACCCGCGCTACATTCCCTACAGCCTGACCGACCAGAGCGAGCGCGGCCACAATCCGCTGATGGTCGCGCTGGAAGCCTTGCTGCGCCTGCCGCAATCGCGCTTTGCCGTGGGCGATTTGATGGATTTGCTGGATGTCCCGGCGTTGCGCCTGCGCTTTGCGATAGACGAGGCCGATTTGCCCACCCTGCACCGCTGGATCGAGGAATCCGGCATCCGCTGGGGGTTGAATGCCGAGCAGCGCGAAGAGTTGGGCCTGCCGCCTGGGTTGGGGCAAAACAGTTGGCGCTTCGGCCTGAAACGCATGTTGTTGGGCTATGCCGTGGGTGACGGCGCAGCCTTCGGCGACATCGAGCCATACGACGAAATCGGCGGCTTGGACGCGGCCCTGGTCGGCCCGCTCGCCGCGCTGCTGGACAGCTTGGAGAATTACTGGCGGCTGTTAAGCGCCGATGCCGTCCCGGTGGTCTGGGAGGAAAGGCTGCGGCAATTGCTGGATGATTTTTTCATCCCCGCCAGCGACCGCGACCAACTGACCCTGGAACGGCTGGAGGAAAGCCTGGGCGCTTGGGAAGATGTCTGCCTGCAAGTCGGCCTGGACGAGGCGCTGCCGCTGACCGTGGTGCGCGAAGCCTGGCTTTCGGCGGTGGACGAGCCGACTTTAACGCAACGCTTCCTGGCCGGGCGGGTGAATTTCTGCACTTTGTTGCCGATGCGCGCCATTCCGTTCCAAGTGGTTTGCCTGATGGGCATGAACGACGGCGACTATCCCCGCAGCCAGCTGCCGTTGAACCTGGATCTGATGTCCAGCCCCGGCGAATACCGCCCCGGCGACCGCTCCCGCCGCGAAGACGACCGTTATTTGTTCCTGGAAGCCCTGCTTTCCGCCAGGCAGCGGCTGTATGTCAGTTGGGTGGGGCGCAGTGTGCAAGACAACAGCGAACGCCCGCCTTCGCTGCTGGTCGGGCAGTTGCGCGACTACCTCGCCGCTGGCTGGCAAGCGGGGGCGCTGGACAAGCGCGACGATTCCGGCGACGGCATAGACGGCGGACAAGTGTTGCTAGACCGCCTCACCGTCGCCCATCCCTTGCAACCGTTTAGCCGCCGTTACTTCCTGCCCGCACAGGCCGAAGGCCACGACCCGCGCTTGTACACCCACGCCCACGAATGGCGCTCGGCGCACGAAGCCCCCGCCGACGCCCTCAAAACCGAATTGCCGCCGTTTGTCCAAGAAGCGCCGTTGAGCCTGGAAACCCTAGGGCTGTTCCTGCGCCACCCGGTGAAGGCGTTTTTCAACGGGCGGCTGAAAGTTTGGTTTGACCTGGACATTGCCGCCAGCGAGGATGCCGAGCCTTTTGGCTTCGACCGCTTGCAGCAGTTTTCTTTGGGCGACGAATTGCTGCAAGCCGCCTTGGACGCCGAGCCTGGATTGGCCGAAGACGATTTCGCCGCCGCCAAGCAAAGGCAATGGCGGCGCGGGCAACTGCCCTTGGCCGGCTTCGCCGCGCCCGCGCAAGAGCGCTACGCCGACCCCGCCTGGACCGCCTACGAACATGCCGCCGCGCTGTTTGCCGCATGGCCTGTCGTGCCGGCGGCGCCGCCGGAGATAGCCTTTGCGATCGACGTAGACGGGGAAACCAGCTTGCAGGTGGAAGATTGGCTGGCGGGGTTGCGCCAAGACGGACTAGGCCGCTGGGCGCAAATCCTGGTGCGCCCGCAAGCCGTCAAAGGCAAGGCAGGCAAGCCCAAATGGCACGACCTGATCCGCCCCTGGGTGCGCCATCTGGCCGCTTGCGCCTCCGGGCTGCCCCTGTCCACTTTGCGCGTCGGCCCGGACGGCATCGTCGAATTGCCGCCCGTCGCGGCGGACCAGGCCCGTGCTTGGCTGGCGGCGGCGGTGCGGGCTTGGCATCAAGGCATGATCCGGCCCCTGCCTTTGGCCTGCAAAACCGCATTTGCCTGGCTGGCGGCGGGGGAGGAGGGCATCGAATCCGCCCGCGCCGCCGCTTTTGACGAATATGAAGGGGGGTATAACCGGACTGGGGAAGCCGGGCAGGATGCTTATCTGGCCCGTGCTTTTCCGGGGTTTGAGCGGCTGATGGAACCTGCCGGCGACGGGCTATCTTTTGAGTATTGGCTAGGGCAAGTTTATCTGCCGCTTTGGCAGGTTTGGCATGAGGGACAGCAAGAGTAGGTTGGGCAACGGCTCTATCGTTGTCCAACAATCCAATGCCGATTCATTCGCGCTTTGATAGGGATTCACGCGAACGACGCGCTTCGTTCCTCAGCGCATCCTACAACATTGCCGAATTGGCGCATCTTGCCGCATTGGTGTTCTCGTTGTTTTCGTTCCCAAGCTCCGCTTGGTAACGCGGTTTCGGCAAGCTCTGCTTGCCGGAGACCGGTTGCGTTGGCTGAAATTAGTAAAGGATTTGGAGGTGGGTTCAATTGATTGAAATGTAGGAGCGGGCCATGCCCGCGATCTCTGGCCCCACCCATTGCCCGAAGCCTTTCGCGGCCATGGGCCGCTCCTACGGAAAATATCAACAAATCAATTAAACCCACCTCCAAGGATTTGCGGAGGGGGCAAGAGTTGGCTATTTTGGGTTTGGCTTGGATCTCCGTTATTTCGGCGGGGATGCCGGAAGTTAGGCCATGGAGGGTCGCTGGCTGCTTACGCAAGTGTTTGATTCAAATCAAGTGCTGGCCCATGATTTGCCCTCCCTGGACGCTGGATTCTGGCTGCCTTGCCATTTGTGGGAGTCGCGTAACAATAAGGCCACGAGGTGCGGCTCCCACAAGGGGTTTCACCAAGGCGCCGCATTCCCCCGGAAATCCACAAACCGCCCGCTGTCCGCCGGGGTGTGGGCTTCGATCACCCGGCGCATGCCCGCGATGCTTTCTGCGGGCGAAGTCGGGGCGTTGGGTCCGCCCATGTCGGTCTTCACCCAGCCCGGATGCAGGATCAACACGCCCACGCCCGCCTCGGCCAAATCCAGCGACAGGCTTTTCATCGCGGCGTTCAGGGCGGCTTTGCTGGAGCGGTAGAGCAGCGAGCCGCCGCTGGTGTTGTCGGCCATGCTGCCCATTAGGCTGCTGATGGCGACAATCAGCTTGCGCCCGCTGCGCTTTACCTGCGGCAGGAAAACCTCGGCCAGCTTGACCGGGGCTTGGGTGTTGACGACGAAGCTGTCCAGCCACAGCGGGTAGTCCAGCGCGCCGAAGCCGTTTTGCGCCGAGTCGGCGTACACGCCGGCGTTGAGCAGCAGCACGTCGATGGCTTCGGCGGACAGTTCGCGGGCCAGCCGGTCGATGCTGGCGAAGTCCGCCAAGTCCAAAGCATGGAGGGATAGGGCGGGGTGCTTCGCGGCGAGGCCGCGCAAGTCGGCGGCTTGCTCCGGCTGGCGGCAGCAGGCCAGCACTTTCCAGCCCGCTTCGGCATATTGCCGGCAAAACTCCAGGCCCAAACCCCGGTTCGCGCCTGTGACTAATACGGTGGGCATGTGTTGTCTCCTCTCGTTTAAGGTTCAGATTTGGCTTCGTAACTCGGGTTATCATACACCGATGAAAACCACCGCAGCCTAGCCGCTGCACATAAGGAGCGGAATCCGCGTGAGCAGCGAACCCATACCCCTCAATCCGCAAGACTTTCCCCTGCATGGCACCCGGCTGATCGAGGCCAGCGCGGGCACGGGCAAGACTTGGACCATCGCGGCCTTGTATGTGCGTTTGATCTTGGGCCATGGCGACGCAGCGACGGTGTTTGGCCGGGCCTTGCTGCCGCCGGAGATCCTGGTGGTGACGTTCACCGAAGCCGCCACCAAGGAATTGCGCGACCGCATCCGCAAGCGGCTGGCCGAAGCCGCCCATTGTTTTCGCGGGCTGGGCAAGCCGGACGGGTTTTTGCGCGAGTTGATCGACAGCCACGGCGAAGCCGGCCGTTCCGCCTGCGCGAGGCGTCTGGAAGTCGCCGCGCAGTGGATGGACGAGGCGGCGGTCTTTACCATCCATGGCTGGTGCAACCGCATGTTGCGGCAACATGCTTTCGACAGCGGCAGCTTGTTCGAGCTGGAAATCGAAACCCAGGATACGGAGTTGCTGAACGAGGCCGCGCGCGATTATTGGCGCAGTTTTTTTTATCCGCTGGACGAGGCCGCCAGCCTTGCCGTCGCCAAGCTGGCCGACAGCCCGCAGGCGCTGTTGGCGCAGGTGCAAGGCTTGTTGAATGAAACCGAGGCGGAATGGCGCGACGGCGAACAAATCTTGGCCGGACAGGCCGACCCGCAGGCTTTGCTGAACGCTTGGGGTGGATGGGAGAGGCGGCGGCGGGAATTGGAATTCCAGGCCCGTAAAGCCTGGGTTGATGATCTTGCCAACATTGAACAATGGTTGCGGGAAGCCTCCGCAAAAGGCTGGCTGAATGGCAACAGTTATCGGGCGAACACGTTTGAGGCGCGTCTGCAAGCCTTGGCCGACTGGGCGGAGCAAGGCGAAGCTTGTGATCCGAAATGGCTGGAAGGCTTCGCGCAAAGCCGCTTCAAGCTGAATAAGAAATATGAAGACAAGCTCCTGCGCCATCCTGCCTTCGCGGCGCTGGATGCGTTGGCTGACCATCAGGCGCTAGAGCCGGATTTTAAACGGGAGATCCTCGTCCATGCCGCGCTGTGGGTACGCGGGCGTTTCGCGCAGGAGAAACAACGCCGCGCCCGCGTGGATTTCGGCGATTTGTTGACCCATTTGGACCAAGCTTTGCGGCGTCCCGGCGGGGCGCGGCTGGCGGCGGCGATACGCAAGCAATATCCGGTGGCCTTGGTCGATGAGTTCCAGGACACCGACCCGGTGCAATACCGTATTTTCACGGCGGTTTATGCGGGGCGGGAGGACAGTCAAGCCGGCGAGACGCCGACGCTCCCAGGGGCGTCGGCGCTGCCGGTGGGATTTTTCATGATCGGCGACCCCAAGCAGGCGATTTACTCGTTTCGCGGGGCCGACATCTTCACTTATTTGAAGGCCAGGGAAGCGACGCAAGGTCGGCATTACACCTTGGACCGGAATTTCCGCTCCAGCGCGACGATGGTGGAGGCGGTGAACCGTTTCTTCGGACACGCCGAGGCCCAGCCGGGCGGGGCGTTCAAATTCAAGGCCGAGAGCGGCGACAATCCCTTGCCTTTCCGCCGGGTCTTGCACGAAGGCCGCGCCGGAGAATGGCGGGTCGAGGGCCAACCCGCCCCGGCCTTGACGCTGTGGCATCTGCCGACGGAAGACGGCGCGGTGGCGATGGGCGAATATCGGCGGACGATGGCCGAGTCCGCCGCCAGCGAGATCGTGCGGCTGCTGAATCTCGCGGCGCAGGGCAAGGCGGGCTTCCAATCCGGCCAGGGATTCCAGCCGCTCAAGCCCGCCGACCTGGCCATCCTGGTCCGGGACCGCACTGAAGCCGCCGCGATTCGACTAGCCTTGGCTGTCCGCCAAGTGCGCAGCGTTTATCTGTCCGACCGCGAGTCGGTTTACGCCAGCTTGGAGGCCGCCGATTTGCTGCATTGGCTGAACGCCTGCGCCGAGCCGGCGCGCGACCGGTTGTTGCGCGCCGCTTTGGGCACGGCGACCTTGGATCTGGGCTATGCCGAGTTGGAAACCCTCAACGCGGACGAATTGCGCTGGGAGGCCGAGGTGGAGCGGTTTCGCGGCTACCGCAAGATCTGGCGTTGGCAGGGGGTGTTGCCGATGTTGCGCCGGATGATGGCCGATTTTCACGTTCCGGCCCGGCTGTTGCAGACGGCGGACGGCGAGCGGCGGTTGACCAATCTGTTGCATCTGGCCGAGTTGCTGCAAACCGCCAGCGGCGATTTGGACGGCGAGCAAGCCTTGATCCGCCATTTGGCGGAGGCTCGCGACAGCGAAGACCAGGCCGGGGACGAGACTTTGCTGCGGCTGGAAAGCGACGCCGATTTGATTAAAGTGGTCACCATCCACAAATCCAAGGGCTTGGAGTATCCGCTGGTGTTCCTGCCGTTCATCTGCTCGTTCAAGGAAACCACTTCCAAGCGCGATTATTACCGCTACCACGACGCGCAAGGGCGCTTGCAAGTGGATCTGGGCAAGAGCGAACAGGCCAAGCAGCAGGCCGAAATGGAGCGTTTGCAAGAGGATATGCGCCTGCTTTATGTCGCGCTGACCCGCGCCAGCCATGCCTGTTGGTTGGGGCTGGCCCCGGTCAAATCCGGCAACACCAAGGCTTGCCAATTGGACAAGAGCGCCATCGGCCAAGTGTTGAACGGCGGCGCGGGGATCTTGCCGGAAGAACTGGGCGGTTATTTGGGCAAGCTGAAAGGCGATTGCGCCGAAATCACGATCTGCCCGCCGCCCGAACCTGACGGCGCGGCGTATCTGCCGCAGGCCGCGATGGTTGAGTTGGAAACGGCGCGGGCGGTCACGGGACGCGCCGCCGAGCATTGGTGGATTGCCAGCTATAGCGCTTTGCGCTTGGAGACGGAGGGCGAGGCCGAGGCCGTGCATAGGCGGGTGGAGCCGCCGGACACGCCGCGCCAGGCCAATCTGGAGGAAGCCGCCGACGAGGCGGAAACCCCGCTGCCGGTTTTGGCGGGCGTTGGCCTGCCTAGCTTGCACCGCTTTCCGCGTGGCGCGAAGCCGGGCACTTTCCTGCATGGCCTGCTGGAATGGGCGGCCCGCGAAGGCTTTGGCCGCGTCGCCCGCGAACACGGCTGGCGCGAGGACACGGTGGCTAGGCGTTGCCACACGCGGGGTTGGATGGGTTGGAAAACAAGCTTGGCCGATTGGCTGGGCCGCTTGCTGGCCGCGCCCTTGGCCCTGCCGGAAGGCGCGGTCGCGCTGGCCGCTTTGGATAAAACCGCCTACCAGCCCGAATTGGAATTCTGGTTTGCCGCCGACCATGTGGACACGTTGGCGCTGGACCGTCTGGTCACAAAGCACACTTTACAAGGCTTGCCCCGCCCGGCCTTGTTGTGGGACCGCTTGAACGGCATGTTGAAAGGTTTCATCGACTTGGTGTTTGAACATGAAGGGCGTTATTACGTCGTCGATTACAAATCCAACTGGCTGGGGGTCGATGACGAGGCTTACACGGTGGAGGCGATGCGCGAGGCGGTGTTGGAAAAGCGTTACGACCTGCAATACGCGCTGTATCTTTTGGCTTTGCACCGCTTGCTCAAGTCCCGGCTGGGCGGGGCTTATGACTATGACCGGCACATCGGCGGGGCGGTCTATCTGTTCTTGCGCGGGCTGGGCGGGCCGGCCGGCGGGCTACATGTGGAAAAGCCGCCCCGCGCCTTGATCGAAGCCTTGGACGCGCTGTTCGCCGGCCAGCGGGAGTTGTCCGATGTCGCGTGATGAATTGTTCGGGCTGGTCGATGCCTGGGTGGCCTGGGGTTGGTTGCGGCCTTTGGACCGCGCTTTCATGGGCTTTCTCGAAGAACTGGCCGCGCCGTCCGAGCCGCTGTTCCTGCTGGCCGTGGCCTTGGCCAGCCATCAATTGGGGCGCGGCCATGTCTGCCTGGATCTGGCCGCGACCCTGGCCGACCCCAACGGCACCTTGTCGCTGCCGCCCGAGGGCGAGCGCGGCGAGGATTTGCCCGTGTTGCCGGTGCGGGTGTTGGCCGGGCAGACGCTGGCGCATTGGCGGCGCGTCCTGGCCGCTTCCCCGCTGGTTGGGGACGGCCCCGGCAACAGCCCGCTGGTGCTGGACGGGGAGCGGCTGTATTTGCGGCGGTATTGGCAGTATGAACAGCAGGTGGCGCGGGCGATTCTGGGGCGCTTGGACTGGAGCGCCGGCGTCTCGCCGACTCTTTGCCTTGGCGCGTTAGACGGGGGCCGGCGAGACGCTGGCGCTCCATCTCTACGCGGACAACTGGACGAGCTGTTCCCGCGCCAACCCGGCCAAATCCTGCCCGATTGGCAAAAAATCGCCTGTGCCTTGGCGGCACGCGGGGCGTTCACCGTCATCACCGGCGGTCCCGGCACCGGCAAGACCACGACGGTGGTGCGCTTGCTCGCCCTGTTGCAAAGCGCGGCCTTAAGCCAGGGGCACAAGCTGCGCATCCGCCTGGCCGCGCCCACCGGCAAGGCGGCGGCGCGGCTGACCGAATCCATAGGCACGGCCATTCAAAGACTGCCGGAGGCCATGCGCGAGGAAATTCCCACCGAAGCCGTGACTTTGCACCGCTTGCTGGGGGCGCGGATGGGGACGCGGCATTTGCGCCACCATGCCGGCAATCCTTTGCATGCGGATTGGGTGGTCGTCGACGAGGCGTCGATGGTCGATTTGGAGATGATGGCGGCCTTGCTCAACGCGCTGGCCGCGCAGACGCGGCTGGTCTTGCTGGGCGACAAGGACCAACTGGCCTCGGTGGAGGCCGGGGCGGTGCTGGGCGATTTGTGCCGCGAGGCGGGCTATTACCGGGCCGACACCGTGGCCTGGATTGCCGCGGCGGTGGGGGAGGCTGTGGGCGCCTTCCAAGGCGAGACTGGCGCTTTGGCCCAGCAGACCGCGCTGTTGCGGGTCAGCCATCGCTTCCGGGAAAGCAGCGGCATCGGCCAGTTGGCCTTGGCGGTCAACGCCGGCGACATGGACGCGGTGCGGAAAGTCTGGGGACGCCAGCCGGCCTACCCCGACATCGCCCGCATCAGCCTGCATGGCGAGGACGACCCGCGCCTGGGCGGTTTGGCGGTGGAGGGCGGGGCGGGGCATTTTCCGCTTGCCGAAACGCCTGCGCGGGGCTACCGGCATTATTTGGAACTGATCCGCTCCAGGCGGCCGGCCCCGGATGCGGACAGCCAAGCCCACGGGCAATGGGCCGGGCTGGTGCTGGACGCCTTCGACCAATTCCAGTTGCTCTGCGCTCTGCGGCGCGGGCCTTGGGGGGTGGAAGGCTTGAACTGGCGCATCGCCACGGCGCTGCAACAGGCTGGACTCATCGCGCAGACCTGGGGTTGGTATGAGGGCAGGCCGGTGTTGGTGACCCGCAATGATTACAGCCTGGGGTTGATGAACGGCGACATCGGCGTAACCCTGAGCTTTCCCGATGCGTCCGGGGCGGCGGACGCCAAGCTGCGCGTCGCCTTCCGCCAGCCCGACCATAGCATCAAGCTGGTCTTGCCCAGCCGCCTCAACGATGTCGAAACCGTCTACGCGATGACCGTGCATAAATCCCAAGGCTCGGAATTCACCCATGTCGGCCTGGTGCTGCCGGACAAGCCCAACCCGGTGCTGACCCGCGAACTGGTTTACACCGGCATCACCCGCGCCCGCCAATGGTTCAGCCTGCTCGCGCCCCATGCCGATATTTTGGCGCAGGCGGTGGGGCAGCAGGTGAGGCGGTCGGGGGGATTGGCCGGGTTGTTGGCGGCGGCGGACGGCGCGGATTAGGCAAAATCATGCGCGGCAAGCCAGTGAAATTAACGCCGGTCACCACCGAGCATTTGCCAGGGGCGTTGGAATTGCTTGTCGGCTTGGGGCAGGGCGAGAATGGCTTTGGCGGCACGCCGGTGGGCGATGACCCCTCGAAGCTGGACGAGTGGCTGGAATACTGCGTCCATCTATCCACCGCCCCGCCTTTGTCCGAGGATTTCCCGCAGCAGCACAATTATTGGATCAGGGACGGCGCGGGCCAGGTTGTCGGCCTGGTCCGCATGACTCCCCGCCCCAACGCCCAACTGCTGGCAGCGGGCGGCCATCTGGGCTATTACATCGCCCCGGCCTTCCGCAACCGGGGTTACGGCAAGGCCGGCTTGCGGCTGGCCTTGGATGAATTGCGGGCCAAGGGCGTGGAACGCGCCTTGGTCACAGTGGAACCCACCAATGTCCACTCCTTGCGCCTAGCCGCCTCCTTGGGCGGCGTCCTGGAAGACGAGCGCGTCGAGCCAGAAAGTGGAAAAGCCTACCAGCGAGTTTGGCTGGCGACCGCGCAAGAAAATCTGCCGGTTTAACCGCATACGCGCCTGCCGTTGACATAGCGGCAGCCACGGGCCGGGGCAACCACGACAGGCCTGCGCGGCGCCACCACCACCGGTGGCGGCCTGCGGACGACCGCCGCCCCGCCCGCCGTGGCGCATCCCGCCCGCACCACGCCCCGCGCGCAGACCACCGCATGCGCGTCGGAAATCGCCGCCAGCATCAACAAGGCAGTGCCTAGGCCCGTCAAAATATGTTTCTTCATGGTGTTGCTCCTGTTTTAAGGTTTCTGGAGGAAATGCCGTGTCGGTTCATGCCATTGTAGCTAGTTCCGTGGCCGTCCGCCCAGGCATTCTGCATCCTGGCGCTGGTCAGCTTGAAGGCTGTGGGGCGGGGTCTGCGCGGACGCCCTCCACCAAGATCCGGGCAAATTCCTGGTAGGCCACGTCCTCCAAAGGCGGGTGGATGAGGCCCGCCCGCGCATCGCGGAAGGCCCGCTCCAAGCCGCCGTGTAGGAAGCCGGGGCCGCCGGCGATGCGCAAGGCTTCGTCGGTGGCGTAAGCGGCGGCGGCGGTTGCCTTGAGCTTGGCCAGGGCGATGTCGGGCAACTGCCGTTCGCGCCCGTCGCTGTCTTGGGTTGAGTCCCAGCGGCGGGCGGTTTCCAGCAACACCATCCGGGCGGCGCGCAATTCCGCGTCCAGCCGCCCCAGGCGGAGGCGCACCGAAGGAATGTCGGCCACCGCCGTGCCGCCGTCCCCCGGCTTGCGCTCCACCGCCCAGCGCAGCAGCGTATCCCGCGCCCCCTCGCCGACGCCCAAATAAACCGCCGCCACGCACAATCCAAACCAAGCCAGAGCGGAGAAATTGCGCGGGTCGCGTTGCCCGGCTTGGCGTTCGGCTATGAGGCGGTCCGTCGGCAAGAAAACCTCGGTCAGGCGCAGCAGGCCGGAAGCCGAAGCCCTCATGCCCAGGCCGTCGAAGGCGGGCAGGCGTTCGACGCCGGGCAGGGAGAGATCCAGCAACAGCGTCAGTATTGTGGCGTTGTCCGTTGTGGCTTCGTCCGCATCGGCGAGCCTTGCGGTGATGACCGCGTAGCGCAGGGCCGGCAGCCAAGTGGCCCAGCTTTTTTCGCCGTTGACGACCCAGCCCGCATCTTGCCGCCGCGCCGTCGTGGCGGGGATCGCGCCACGGGCGGGACTGCCGCCGCGCTCTTCGGTGGCGGCGAGGTTCAGCAAAGCGCCTTCTTCGCGGACGGCGCGGCATGTCTCATGCCTCAGGGCAGCAGGCCAAGCGCCGGATTCCACCGCCGCGCCCAAGGTATGGAAATGCATCGCCATGCCTAAAGCCGCCGAGCCGTCCACCGCGCCTAGCGCAGCCAACACCCGCACCGCCTCGCCCAAGCGTCCGCCCAAGCCGCCGGATTCCACCGGCAGGGGGAGGCGGTGCAAGCCAGCTTGGACCAGGGCGGCAGGCACGGCGGGGTCGAAAGTCTCAACCCCCGCCAGGGGGCGCAGCAGGCGGACGGCTTCCGCCAAGATGGGTTCATAGGGCAATGGGTCGGCCATGGCGGGTCTTTCTGGTGTTGTCGGAGCGCCTTCACCCTTCATAGCGCAGCCGCTCCATCAGATAACACAGGCAATCTTGGCGGATGATGCGCTCGTCGCGGGTGAGCATGGCGGGCATCACCGGCTGGCGGGTCAGCACTCTGCCACCGTCCAGCTCGAAATAATTCGCCGCCACGTCCCGCCCGTCGTCGTCCCAGGCTTGGAGTGGCAGCGGCTGGCCCTGCGCAACCCGGCCAAAACTCGTGCCGGCTTCCAATTCGGTGAAGTTGAAATGGTCCAGGTCGGGCTCGAAAACGATGTCCGCCTCGCCTTGGCCGAACGTGAAGCGGACGGTTTCCGGCAGCTTGATGATGGCGACGGTGTGGTACAGGTCCAGGTCTTGCCGGGCCACGGGATGCTTGGGAAAGTGGTCCAGATGCAGCGCGGCTTCGACGAAGGCCGCGGCATGGCTATCGGCCGCGCCCTCTCCGGCCTTGCCGCATTCCACCGTCACCGCCGGGCAGAGTTCGGCAAAGGCCATCGCCTGCACACCCAAAGGTCGGGTGAAATACACCGCGATGCGCGAAAACAGCGTCGCCAGCCGGAAAAATCGCTGGTCCAGCCGGTTCACGCAGGCATAGTGCGGATTGAGGCCGGTGTTGTTGTGGATGTCGATGCTGGCGAACACGCGCCGCTCACGCATCGCCTCGACCACTTGCGCCATGGTCCGCTCCTCCGGCCAGCCTTGCGGTTCGCAGCCCGGCCAGACGCGGTTGTAATCCGGCTGGCCGTCCAGCCGCCGCAGCCCGGCCCGCGCTGCCTCGACATTGCCGATGAACAGCGACAGGGCTCGCGGCAAGGGTTTCCCTCGGTACTTGACCAACACTTGGCGCATCGCCTTCAGGCCGGTGTCTTCGTTGCCATGCAGCAGGATGGAGACGAACAGCGGCTCGGTGCGGCGTCCCGGCAGGTGGATCAAGGTCGGCCCGTCCAGCAGCCTATGCAATTCCGTGGCGGGCGTGTCCAGCAGCCCGGCGGGCAGCTCATGCAAAATCGTCAACATTCAAACATCCCATTCATGCACCGGCTTGCCGCCGCGTTGGTGTTCCAGGTAAGCCTCGGTCAAGAGAAAGAAGTCGCGCCCATGCTTTGCCACGAACGCTTTTTGCCACGCCGCGCCGTTTTGGCCGCTGTCCACCCGGTTGCGGATTATGCTTAAGTAATGCTGGCTTTCGCCGTCGTCAATGCCCAGTTGTTTTAAGCCTTGTCGGGCCATGGGGATCAGTTCCTCGCGCAGCAGTTCGCGCAGGCTGGCCGGCCTGCCGTCCAGCCAGGATATTTCAGCGGCCAGGCCGTCGCGGGCGGCACGGTAGAAATTGTCCTTCGCGGCGGCAAACGGCAGGCCGGCTTCCGGCGGGACGCTTTGCCCGGCCAGGAAACAGGCCGCGCCCATGTAAAGCGCGGCATTGGCGATCATGTCGGCGAGGGACGGCCCGGCCGGCATCACCCGGTGTTCGATGCGCAGATGCGGGGTTCCCGCCGCGTCCGCCCCCACCAGCAGCCGGTTCCAACGCCAGATGGTGCCGTTGTGCAGGCGCAGATGGCAGAATTGCGCGTCTTCCGAGGCGAATTCGATGGGCAGCAACACCGGAAAGCGCCGCAGGTTGTCGGCGAAGATTTCCAGCGGCGATTCTTGCAGATAAGCGCCCCCGAAAGTCACCCGCCGTTCTTCCCCGGTGTCCACCGCCTGCTCGAACAGCGGGATGCGCGTCTCGTCCCACAGCAGCCTTTCAAACAGGAACGGCGAATTGGCGGACACTGCGACCATCGGCGCGGCGAGGATCTGCGAGGCATTGTAATAGCGCGCCGTTAGCTCCGCCGGCACTTGCAAATGCACTTGGAAAGAGGTCGTCGCCGCCTCCAGCATCACATCTTCGTGCAGCAGATCCAGCCGCTCACGGCCTTCGATCCGCACCCGCAGCGGCTGGCCGCCCCGGCGCTTGAGAATCTGTGCGTTGAGGGCGCGATAACGGTTGAGCGGGGAGATGTGGGCCAGGGAAAGATCGGCTTCGCGCACCGTGGGCAAAATGCCGATTAGAATCAAGGTGCTGTCCAATTCGTCCGCCACCTGTAGGCAATGCCGCCAAGTGTCGGCCAGCTCCCGTTCGATGAGCGCCAGTGCGTTGCCTTGCAGCGCTTGCGGTGTGCCGTTCAACTCGACATTGAATATCGACAGTTCCGGCACCACCAACGGGTTGGCCAGACGTTCGAGATAGGCTTCGTTGAGCGGCGCGGGGGAAAACTGGCGGTCAACCAGCCAGCCCTCCAACTCGAAGCCGCCGACAAAGCCCTCTTGGCAGAAGCGCCCGCCGCGCAGCCACCCGCCGAGCAATTCGGTTTCGCCGGCAAGCCGGCGCTCGAAACGCGCGAAGTCTTCGGAGTCGAAATGGATGCGGTGGATTTCCTGGCCCATGCGGTGATTCTACCCCTAGCCGGGGGCAAAGGCATGGCTTATTGCGCAGATCGAACGGACTTGCGGGGTGGCCTATCGGGGGGCTTGAGCGTTCCCCAAAAAAGCAGAGGGGCGGTTGCCCGCCCCTCTGCCAATGCCTTGCCGCGCGGCAGCCTTTATCCGTGTTTCCTACGGCGGGATGCCAGCCACGCGCCAACCCCGGCGCTGCCAAATAGCAATAGGATGTTCGGTTCCGGTATCGTGCCCGACCCTTGTTCAATGACGGTGGCTGAAAGGTTCAACAGAATCTCGCGTGTCGTGTTTTGCCCGTCGGCGGTTCCTTGCCAGCCGCCGCCGATGACCGCATTGAACCCGTCCCAAACAAACCTGATTTGCTCTTGCCAAAGCCCGAGCGCGACATTGGTGTTGAAGTTTACGTTGAAGATGTCAAAACTGCCGCCCGCGATGTTGGAGAACGATAGCGGATTATAAGTAAAGCCGCTACCGCTTACCGTCGACCATGAGCCTTGCAACAGGTCGGTGAGGCCGGCAGGAACATTTTCTATGTGCAGGGAAGCTCCCGCAATCCCGGTATTCTGGGTGAGGGATCCGAAGTTCAGTGTGTAAGCCGTCGCCGTTCCACCCGGCGATAGCGAAGCTCCCGATGCGCTCCCTAGCGCGGCTTGCGCGTAGTTGTAGACATCGCCCGAGACGTTGACGGTTTGGCTTTGGCCGGTCAGGGTTGTCTGGCCTAGGCCGGAGTTGCCCGATGTGCCGCTGGCTTGGCCGTCCGACACCAAGGTGATGGTCGCCGTGCCGGACTTTGTGCCTGCCGTGCCGGTGTTGGCCGCTCCACCCAGGCCGACTACCAAGCTGCTGTTGTCCGTGGCCTGCGCGTCCAGCAGGCTAAACGAGCCGCTGGCCGACGCCTGCCCCGTCGTGGCGCCAAAGCCTGCGTTCAGCTTTTCCGACCAACCGTCGGAGGCCGCCGTGTTTTGGATGCTGAGTGCTTGCGTCCCGAAAGTGCCACCCACATGGACGGCATCTAAGCTCACTGGCTCCGGTGTGTGGGGGCTTGCCGATGCCAAACGCCAGACTTCGCCTTGGACGGTGACGGTCTGGTTTTGGCCGGTCAAAGCGGTCTGGCCTAGGCCGGAGTTGCCTGGGGTGCCGCTGGCTTGGCCGTCAGACACGAAGCTGATAGTCGCCGTGCCGGACTTTGCGCCCACCGTGCCGGTGTTGGCCGCGCCACCCAAGCCAACCGTCAAGCCGCTGTTGTTTGTGGCTTGCGCACCCAACAAGCTGAACGATCCGTTGGCCGATGCTTGCCCCGTCGCGCCGCCGATGCTTGCGTTTAGCTTTTCCGAAAAGCCGTCGCTGGCTGCCGTATTCTGCACACTGAGAGCCTGAGTCCCGAACGTATCGCCCACATGGACATTGCCCAAGTTCACTGGCTCTGGGCTGTGGTTGCCCGCGCTGGCAAGACGCCAGCCTGCGCCATCAATAGACAGGGTTTGCTTGTCGCCGAAGTTATTGACCACTTGCACGGCTTGTCCGGTTAGCGCGCCCGCAGAGCTTGCGGTGAAGGTCACTCCATAATTGGCTGTGCTGGCACCTGTGGCCAGCGCACCCGCGCCGGTGATCGAGGTATAGTTGCCAGCGGTCACGCCGCTGCCCGAGAGCCGACCGTCGGTGATGTTGCCGGTGCCGATGGTCTGGATCGCGCCACGGATCGAGGGGCCGCTGGCTCCGGTGTTGGCGATCTGGTAATTCTGGCTGACAGTGTCGCCGATATGGACATTGCCTAGAGCCAACGTCACGGTGCCGGCGTTGGTTGCGGCCCCGCCGTTCACACTCAAGCCTTGCCGGGCGGTCCCGGCGGCGGTGATGATGCCGCTGCCGGTCACGTTGGCGCGGGCGTTGAAGGCATTGCCGGTGTTGAAGTTGGCGTTAGAGTAGTCGGAATTGACGGCGATTTTGTCGCTGCCGCCCGCCACGTTCACCGTGCCGCCAGTGATGTTCAAGGTTCCGACACTGTTGGTGGCAGCGTTGGACACCGCCAAAGTGCCTCCGTTTTGGTTGACTGTGGTGGAGCTGTTGCCGAAGGTTCCTCCCGCGACATTGACCGTTCCCGTGTTGGTGATGGTGCCGCCGCTCAGGCTACCCGATCCGGTCACCGTCACCGTTCCCGAGTTGGTCAAGGTGCCGCCCGTGTTGTCGATGGCACCGCCCGAGTTGGTTATTGTGGCTGTGTTACTGAAAGCCCCCGAGTTGACGAAGCTGCCGCCGGTCAAAGTGATAGTGCCCGCGTTGCTGCCGGCCGCGCCTGTGTTGGTCAAGACGCCGCTACCCGAGACGGTGGTCTTGCCCGTGGCGTTGTTTTTGAAATTGCCGGCGCTGAGCGTTCCGCTGCCCGTCACGGCAACCGTGCCATTGTTGTTAAAGTTGGTGGTGTTGCTGACTGTCCCGCTTGAGAGCGTCAGCAGCGCCGCCCCGCCGGCAGCGTTGGCATTGCTAAAGTTGACCGAGGTGAGCGTTCCGCCCGCAACCGTCACCTTGCTGGCGCTATTTACGCTGGCGCTGTTGGAAAATGAAGCGCCCGTGCTGTGAAAAGCGCCGCCCGTCAGGATTAATTGATTGACTACGCCCGCACCCCCAGCAGCGACGTTTGCCGACCCCGTGTCGGTCAAATCCCCTCCTGTGATGTTCAGCGTCTTGGCTGGCACACTGCCATTGCCGACAAACAGGCTGGCGATGGTCCGTGTGCCGGTTGCGGTTTGGTAGGTGATAGTGGCGGCGGCAGTGGAATTGATGTTGACGTTGTCGCCGGGTATGCCAGGTGTGTTGCCTGGTGTGCCAGTCGGCGTTCCCGGCCCCCAGTTTGTGGCGGTTTCCCACACGCCGTTGCCTGTGTTCCAGTTGTAGCTGTATGACGATCCACCTTCTGCGGCCCGTACGGCTGTTGGCAATGCCACGCCTATGCCTGCGGAAACGGCCAGCGCCGCTCTTATTGCCAGATAAAGTTTATGTTGTTCTGTTTTCATCGGCGTTCAATCCCCTTTTGTGGGTCAGGGTAGCGTTAAGCTAATAATTGGAAAGGTTATACCCAAAGCCCCTGTCTCCGTCAAGCGACGGTCGAGACCCCTTGGCAAGCTGCTGAAAAACACAACCGCAGCACCGTGCCGAGTACCCGTAGCCGCCTATTTTTCTATTTAATATCAATTGCATGGTAATAGCTTGGGCTTTCGTGGGTGGTTCGGGGACCATTCTGTCTGGCGGTTTTTAAGCCACGGTTTTGATGGTCGGAGCGTCAACTCGATCTTCCAAAGTAGTAGCATGAGCCATGCCAAAATTATTTTATTTTTTAATTACAGATAGATAGGATCTATGTTTTGGCTCTGCCACTGCCAAGTGTAAAGCAGGCTTTACATTGTGGCGAACCAAACGGTTTTTCCGGTTTTCCGACGCGAAAACGCTTTTTCACTCTTCGCACAACACTTTGTTTTTAAAGGCTGCAAGAGGCGGTTTTGTGGCATGGGCGGGGAGTGAAAAAACAGCAATGTCAGGATTTTTTACACTCCGTCCGGCATTGCAGATAGACGTTGGCGTGCAACCGCCTTGCCTAAGGCAGGTGGCTGCCGAAGCATCGAATCATCAAACATCCGGCGGCGGCGGGGCCAGCACCGCCCGCGAGCCATTGGTCTCGGCGGGCCCGACGATGCCGGCCTTTTCCATGTCCTCGATCATGCGGGCGGCGCGGTTGTAGCCGACCTTGAAGCGGCGCTGCACACTGGAAATCGACGCCTTGCGGCTTTCGGTGACGAAGCGCACCGCCTCGTCGTACAGCGCGTCGGCCTCTTCCCCGTCGCCGCCGCCCGCGCCCTTGAAGCTTCCGCCGGCGTCCGCGCCGTCCTCGCTAAAGCGGGTGATCTCGTCGATGTAGTTCGGTTTGCCGGTGCGCTTGAGGAATTCCACCACATTGTGGACTTCCTGGTCGGAGACGAACGCGCCGTGGGCGCGCATCGGGATGCCGGAACCGGGCGGCAGGAACAGCATGTCGCCATTGCCCAACAGGGTTTCCGCCCCGCCCTGGTCGATGATAGTGCGCGAGTCGATGCGCGAGGACACTTGGAACGACAGGCGGGTGGGGATGTTGGCTTTAATCAAACCGGTCAGCACGTCCACCGAAGGCCGCTGCGTCGCCAGGATCAAATGGATGCCGGCGGCGCGGGCCTTCTGCGCGAGGCGGGCGATGAGTTCCTCGACTTTTTTGCCGACGATCATCATCATGTCCGCCAACTCGTCGATGACGATGACGACGAAGGGTAGGTGGCCTAAGGGCGGCGGGCCTTCCTCCTCGGACACGACCATGTTTGGGTTCCACAGCGGGTCGAGGATCGGCTCGCCAGCCTCTTCGGCCTCGCGGATTTTCTGGTTGTAGCCGGCTAGGTTGCGCACCCCCAGCATGGACATCAGCTTGTAGCGGCGCTCCATTTCCGCCACCGACCAGCGCAGCGCGTTGGCGGCTTCCTTCATGTCGGTGACGACCGGCGTGAGCAAATGCGGGATGCCTTCATAGATCGACAGCTCCAGCATCTTCGGGTCGATCATAATCATCCGCACCTCGTCCGGCCGGGCCTTGTACAACATGCTGAGGATCATCACGTTGACCGCCACCGACTTGCCCGAGCCGGTGGTGCCGGCCACCAGCAAATGCGGCATCCGCGCCAAGTTCGCCACCACTGGCTGGCCGCTGATGTCCTTGCCCAGCACCATGGTCAAGGGCGAGTCGGAATGCTGGTAAACCTCGGAGGCCAGCACGTTGTGCAGCAGGACGATTTCCCGTGCTTCGTTGGGGATCTCCAGGCCGATGACCGATTTGCCGGGGATGATTTCCACCACGCGGACGCTGGTCACCGACAAGGCCCGCGCCAGATCTTTCGACAGGCCGCTGATGCGGCTGGCCTTGACGCCGGGGGCGGGCTGCACCTCGAAGCGGGTGATGACTGGCCCAGGGAGGACGCCCACCACCTCAACATCGACGCCGAAGTCGGCGAGGATGCTTTCCACCAGCCGCGACATGCCGTCCAGCGCCTCCGGCGTGTAGCCCTTGGTTTTCGCCATCTGGTGGTTCAGCAATTCCAAAGGCGGCAGTTCGCCGGGTTCCACCGGTGCCAAGTCGGCAGGCTTGATCTTCTTGACCGCTGGCGGCATCGCCAAGGTTTGCGCTTTCGGCCCGGCGGGCGGCGCGGCAGGCGCTGGCACGGATGGTTTGGCCATTTCGACAGGCGTGGCCGGCGTGGCCGCAGGCGGTTTAGGCGCTTCGACGGGCGCGGCGGGTGCCGCCGCAGAGGACTTGGCCGCTTCGACGGGCGCGGCGGGCGCCGCCGCAGAGGGCTGGGCCGCTTCGGCTTTTTCCGGTTTGGCGGCTTTTCCCTCTTGTTCCTCCGCGGGCGGCGGGGTCTTCAAGGCCGGCTCGGCGCGGGCCGGTTTGGGCTTGTCTATTTTGGCGGGAGCGGCGGGTTCGGCTTCGGCTTCGACTTCGGTTTCGGCGTCAGGCCCGTCCGCAGTGGCGGGGCTGAGGGCGCGGCCCGCGCCGGCGAACACGGCAAAAAAGCCGTCCACCACCAATAGGGTGTATTTGCCCAGCGCGTCCAGTATGGCCAGCCAGGAAATCCCGGTGCAAAGGGAAATGCCGACCAGCAGGGCGAACACCAGCAAGACCAGGGTTCCCTTGTTGCCAAACGCGCCTTCCAGCCGTGCGAACACTTCCTGCCCGAGGATGCCGCCGGCATCTTGTGGCAGGCTCATCGAGAAGCGTAGCAGTTGCATGTCCGCCGCCAATGCCGCCCCGGCCGCGATGGTCAGGGCCAAGCCCGCCAGACGGGATACGAGCGTCAGCGGGTTAAGGAATTTGAGCTGCCCGTGACGGTAGATGACATGGCCGCAAACGGCCAGCAGCAGGGGGAACGCGAAGGACATCACTCCGACCAGGGAGAAGCTGAGGTCGGCCAGCCAAGCCCCCACCGCCCCTGCGCCGTTGGTGACGCGCAGGCCGGAGCCGGTGCGGGTGAAGCCCAGATCCTCCAGGTTGAAGGTGAGCAGCGAAATCAGGTAAAACAAGGCGGCAGCCGCGCAGGCCAGCAAAACCAGTTCGCGGAAACCCTTGTCAAGGCCCGCGCCGATGTCGGCGGTGGCCGGCACTTTCTTGTCTGTTTGTGACAAAATTCTCACCCAATCAAGGAAATAGGAAATGTCGGCCATTTTGCGCCATGGCCGGGACCGAATTGCGCGCCGCCAGGCTTTACGCGGCAAAACCGGCTGGTCATACTTAGGCTATTATCCGCTATTTTTCGACGAAGAGGACCACATGAGCGAAACCAAGCATTCCAGGCTGCTAATCCTAGGCTCCGGGCCGGCCGGCTACACCGCCGCCGTCTACGCCGCCCGCGCCAACTTAAACCCCTTGCTGGTCACCGGGCTACAGCAAGGCGGGCAACTGACCACCACCACCGACGTGGACAACTGGCCCGGCGACGCCGACGGCGTGCAGGGGCCGGAGTTGATGGAGCGCATGTTGAAACACGCGCAGCGCTTCAACACCGAAGTGGTCTTCGACCACATCCACACCGCCGACCTGTCCGCCCGCCCGTTCAAGCTGACGGGCGACGACGGCGTCTACACCTGCGACGCGCTCATCATCGCCACCGGCGCGTCGGCGCGCTACCTGGGGCTGGATTCCGAGGAGGCGTTCAAGGGCCGGGGCGTGTCCGCCTGCGCCACCTGCGACGGCTTTTTCTACCGCAACAAGCCGGTGGCGGTGATCGGCGGCGGCAACACGGCGGTGGAGGAGGCTTTATATCTTTCCAATATCGCCTCGAAAGTCACCGTCGTGCATAGGCGCGACAAGTTCCGCTCCGAGAAAATCCTGTCCGACAAGCTCATCGAGCGCTCCAAGACCGGCAACGTGGCCATCGAGTGGAACCATGTGCTGGACGAGGTGCTGGGCGACGATTCCGGCGTCACCGGCATCCGCATCATACATGCGCAGGACGGCTCGACCCAGGACATCGGCCTGGATGGCGTGTTCATCGCCATCGGCCATTCGCCGAACACCGAGATCTTCACCGGCCAGTTGGCGATGAAGAACGGCTACATCAGCGTGAAGGGCGGCGCGGAAGGCAACGCCACCGCCACCAGTGTCCCCGGCGTGTTCGCCGCCGGCGACGTGGCGGATTCGGTCTACCGCCAAGCCGTCACCTCCGCTGGCTCCGGTTGCATGGCCGCGCTGGACGCGGAGAAATATCTGGATAACCTGGAATAAAGCCGGTTCGGGGCTAGGCGGGCATCTGCCCGCTTGGCTTCGTGTTGAAAAACACCATTTGGCCGTTTTACCATACAAAATGCATAAAAAAACCTCCGCAGTTTCACGATGAGAAAAAACCAAGCCAAGCCGCTGTCCCAACCGCCAAGCCACGCCAAGCCGCCGGCGTCCGCGGCGGTTTTGGCGAAATTGCGGCAAGCCGTTGCCCTGCACCAGCAAGGCCAGCTTGGGCCGGCGGAAGTGCTTTATCGGGAAATCCTGCAAACCAATCCCCGGCATTTTGACGCGCTGCACGGGCTGGGCGTCATAGCGCTGCAAACCGGCCATCATCAAATCGCCTGCGATTTAATCAGCCAAGCGATAGCCATAAATCCCAAGCAAGCCGCCGCGTATTCCAATCTCGGCAATGTCTGGTTAAACCTAAACCGCCCGGAAGACGCCTTGGCCTGCTATGACCGGGCTTTGCGCCTCAAGCCGGACTATGCCGAGGCGCACAACAACCGTGGCATCGCCCTGCAAAGCCTAAACCGTCTGGAAGAAGCCTTGACCAGCTATGGCAAGGCCGTGCGGCTCCAGGCGGATTATGCCGAAGCGCACAACAACCGTGGCATCGTCCTGCAACGGCTCGGACGCCCGGAGGAGGCGCTGGCCAGCCATGAACGCGCCTTGCGGGCCAAGCCGGACTATGCCGACGCCCACTATAACTGCGGCACCGCGCTGCAACGGCTCCAGCGCCCGGAGGAAGCCTTGGCCTGTTTTGCCCGCGCTGTGCAGTTCAAACCGGATTATGCCGAGGCGCTCAACAACAGCGGCGTCGCGCTGCATGAGCTACAGCGTTCGGAAGAAGCCTTGGCTTGCTATGCCCAAGCCTTGCGGATCAAGCCCGATTATGCCGAGGCCCATAATAATAGTGGCGTGGCCTGGCTGGCGTTAAACCGCCCGGAGCAAGCCTTGGCCGAATATGCCCAGGCGTTGAGCATCAAGCCTGATTATGCCGACGCGCATTTCAACGCCGGGCTGGCCCTGTTGCTGACCGGCGATTTCGGGCGGGGTTGGGAAGAATGCGAATGGCGCTGGCAGTCAACGGCCTTCCCCTCACCCCGCCGCGACTTCCCGCAGCCGCTGTGGCTGGGCAAGGAGCCTTTGGTGGGCAAGACCATCCTGCTACATGCCGAGCAAGGCTTGGGCGATACGATACAGTTCTGCCGTTATGCCCGGCGCGTGGCGGACGCTGGCGCGACGGTGTTGCTGGAGGCGGCGGCCAGCCTCCGGCCCTTGCTCGCCAGCTTGGCAGGCGTCAGCCGGCTGCTGGTTCCCGGCGAGCCGCTGCCGGCATTCGACTATCACTGTCCGCTGTTGAGTTTGCCTTTGGCGTTTGGCACCGAGCTGGCCACGATCCCCGCTGACATCCCCTATCTCCACAACGACCCCGCCCACGTCCAAGCCTGGCGGGCCAGGCTGGGCGATGGCGCGTTGCCACGGGTTGGCTTGGTCTGGTCCGGCAACACAGGACACAAGAACGACCGCAACCGCTCCATCCCGCTGGCCGAGTTTGGCAAACTGGCCTGTGGGCAGGCGCGTTTCATCAGCCTGCAAAAGGAAGTGCGGGAGCTTGACCGGCCAGTGTTGGAACAGCGCCCGGACATCGCCCATTATGGCGGCGAGCTGGCCGACTTTGCCGAAACCGCCGCGCTGGTCGCCAACCTGGACCTAGTAATATCCGTGGACACTGCCGTCGCCCATCTGGCCGCCGCGTTGGGCAAGCCAGTGTGGCTGTTGCTGCCGGCCAACCCCGACTGGCGCTGGCTGCTGGAGCGCGGCGACAGCCCGTGGTATCCGTCCATGCGGCTGTTCCGCCAACCCAAACTGGGCGACTGGGAGAGCGTGATTCAAATGATTGCCAAAGAGTTGGGCGCATGAAAAAAAACCAAGCCGGCCCAACATTCAACCTCAACCCGCTCAAGCCGTCTGCGGCGGCGGTCCTGGCAAAATTGCGCCAGGCCATCGCCTGCCACCAGCAAGGGCAGCTCGGCCCGGCCGAGGCGCTGTATCGGGAAATCCTGCAAACCGACCCCAGGCATTTTGACGCGCTCAATTTGCTGGGGGTCATCGCGATACAAGTGGGGCAGGCGCAGCAAGGCATTGATTTAATCAACCAGGCGATAGCGATCAACCGGCATCATGCCGACTCGCACGCCAACCTCGGCAATGGCCTGAGAGCGCTCGGGCGGCCGGAGGAAGCCTTGGCCAGCTACAACAAGGCTTTAAGGTTAAAGCCCGGTTCCGCCGTGGTGGTCAACAACATCGGCGCGGCCATGGAAGACCTGGGGCGGATGGAGGAAGCCTTGGCCTACTATGACCGGGCGCTGCGGCTGCAACCCGATTATGCCGAAGCGCTCAACAACCGGGGCAATGCCCTGCAAGCCCTGGGGCGGCTGGAGGAAGCCAAGGCCAGCTATGCCCAAGTCTTGCGGCTTCGGCCCCATTTTGCCGACGCGCATTGGAACGAGGGTCTGTGCCGTTTGCTGCTCGGCGATTTTGCCGAGGGCTGGAAAAAATTCCAATGGCGCTGGGAAACCGCGGCCTTCGCCGCGCACAAGCGCAACTGCCCGCAGCCGCTGTGGTTGGGCCAGGAGTCCTTGGCGGGCAAGACCATCCTGTTGCATGCCGAGCAAGGGCTGGGCGACACCCTCCAGTTCTGCCGCTATGCCAAGCTTGTGGCGGCGCAGGGGGCCAGCGTGTTGTTGGAGGTGCAAGCCCCGCTGAAATCGCTGCTGGCCGGTGTCGAGGGGGTCAGCCAGACCATCGCCAGGGGCGAGCCGTTGCCGGCCTTCGACTATCACTGCCCGCTGCTGAGTTTGCCGCTGGCGTTCGGCACCGGGTTCGACACGATCCCCGCTGACATCCCCTATCTCCACAGCGATCCGGCCCGCGTCCAAGCCTGGCAGGCCAAGCTGGGCGGCGGCGCGTTGTCACGGGTCGGCTTGGTCTGGTCCGGCAGCACCACGCACAAGAAAGACCGCGGCCGTTCCATCCCGCTGGCCGAGTTTGGCAAGCTGGCCCGCGGGCAGGCGCGTTTCATCAGCCTGCAAAAGGAAGTGCGTGAAGCCGACCGGCCAGTGTTGGAACGGCGCGCCGACATCGCCCATTACGGCGACGAACTGGTTGATTTTGTGGAAACCGCCGCGCTGGTCGCCAACCTGGATTTGGTGGTCGCGGTGGACACCGCCGTCGCCCATCTCGCTGCCGCCCTAGGCAAGCCGGTGTGGCTGTTGCTGCCGGCCAACCCCGATTGGCGCTGGCTGCTGGGGCGCGGCGACAGCCCGTGGTATCCGTCCATGCGGCTGTTCCGCCAGCCCAAACTGGGCGACTGGGAGAGCGTGATCGAAATGGTTGCCAAAGAGTTGGACGCATGAAAAAAAACCAACCCGGCCCCGCATCCCAGCCGGCCAATCCGGCGGCCGCCGCCATAGCCTCGGCAAAATTGCGGCAAGCCGTCGCCTTCCACCAGCAAGGACAACTCGGGCCGGCCGAGGCGCTGTATCGGGAAATCCTGCAAACCGACCCCAGGCATTTTGATGCGCTGCATTTGCTGGGCGTCATCGCCTTGCAGACGGGGCATGCCCAAATCGCGCATGATCTGATCGGCCAAGCAATAGCGGTCAACCGGCAGCACCCGGACGCGCACTCGAACATGGGCAATGCCTTGAAAGAGCTGGGGCGCCTGCCAGAAGCCTTGGCCAGCTACGACCGCGCCTTGCGGCTCAAGCCTGATTATCCCGAGGCGCTGTACAACCGTGGCGCGGTCCTCTACGGACTTCAGCGCCCGGAGGAAGCCTTGGCCTGTTATGACCGCGCCCTGCGGCTGCGCCCCGGCTATGTCGAGGCGCACAACAACCGTGGCATGGCTTTGCGGGCGTTGCGGCGTCTGGAGGAAGCCCTGGCCAGCTTTGACCGCGCCGTGCGGCTTAACCCCGATTATGCCGAGGCGCTCTACAACCGAGGCAACATCCTGCAAGAACTCAAGCGCCCGGAAGAATCCCTGGCCAGCTTCGAGCGTGCCTTGCGGCTCAAGCCGGGCCATGCCGAAGCCTTCTACAATCGCGGCAACGCCTTGTTGGAATTGCGCCGCCCGGAGGAAGCCCTGGCCAGCTTCGAGCAAGCCTTGCGGCTCCGGCCCGATTATGCCGAAGCGCACAACAGCCGTGGTGTCGCTTTGCAAGATCTCCAGCGCGAGGAAGAATCCTTGGCCAGCTTCGAGAGCGCTTTGCGCCTCGCGCCTGATTATGTCGAGGCACTCGCTAACCAGGGTTCAGCCCTGCACGCGCTGGGGCGTCCGCAAGAAGCGCTGGCCTGCTATGGACAGGCTTTGCGGCTCCAGCCCGAGCTGGCTGACGCGCATTGGAATGGGAGCCTGAGCCGGCTGCTGCTGGGCGATTTTGCGGCAGGCTGGCAACAATACGAATGGCGCTGGAAAACCGAGGCGTTCACCTCGCCGCAACGCAATTTCGCGCAGCCGCTGTGGTTGGGCCAGGGGTCCTTGGCGGGCAAGACCATCCTCCTACATGCCGAGCAAGGCTTGGGCGATACGATCCAGTTCTGCCGTTATGCCCAGCGCGTGGCGGCGGCGGGTGCGACAGTGTTGCTGGAGGCGCAAGCCGCCCTCAAGCCGTTGCTGGCCGGCTTGGAAGGTGTGGAGCGGATACTTGCGCAGGGCGAACCCTTGCCGGCGTTCGATTGCCACTGCCCGCTGATGAGCCTGCCGCTGGCTTTTGCCACCGGGCTAGACACGATACCGGCGGAAATCCCTTACCTGCGGGCCGACCCCGCCCGAGTCCGCGCCTGGCAAGCCAGGCTGGGCGGTGCGGCGCTGCCCCGGGTGGGCTTGGCCTGGTCCGGTGGCGCGGCGTACAAGAACGACCGCCGCCGCTCGATACCCCTCGCCGGGTTCGACAGGCTGGCGTCCTGCCGGGCGCAATTCATCAGCCTGCAAAAAGAACTGCGGGAAGCCGACCGGCTGGTTTTGGAGCGGCGCGCCGACATCGCCCATTATGGCGGCGAACTGGCCGACTTTGCCGAAACCGCCGCGCTGGTCGCCAACCTGGATTTGGTGATCGCGGTGGACACCGCCGTCGCCCATCTGGCGGGCGCACTGGGCAAGCCGGTGTGGCTGTTGCTGCCGGCCAACCCCGATTGGCGCTGGCTGCTGGGGCGCGGCGACAGCCCGTGGTATCCGTCCATGCGGCTGTTCCGCCAAGCCAAATTGGGCGATTGGGAGAGCGTCATTGCCCAAGTCGCCGCAGCCTTGGACACGTTCGGTCCGCCGCCTGCCTGACCCGTCCGGCGGGCCGGCCACGCCCGCCCCGGCCATTCCCGGTGCCTGCCATGAAAAAAAGCAAAACCGTCACCCGCACCTATTGGCCCAAGTCGGCCAAGCAGCCGCCGTCGCCGGTGGCCATGGCCAAATTGCAGCAGGCTGTCGCGCTGCACCAGCAAGGCCGGCTGGCGGAGGCGGCGGCGTTGTACCGGGAAGTCTTGCAAGCCTGTCCCCGGAATTTTGACGCCTTGCACCTGCTCGGCGTCGTGGCGCTGCAAGCGGGCCATCCGCAGAATGCCGTCGAGTTGATCGGCAAGGCGATAGCCTTGGATCCGCGCCAAGCCGCCGCGCACTCGAACCTCGGCAGCGCCTGGAAAGACCTCAAACGCCCGCAGGAGGCGTTGGCCAGCTTTGACCGCGCCTTGCGGCTCGATCCCAATGCCGCCGGGGCGTTCTATAACCGGGGCGCCGTCCTGCAAGAACTCGGCCGCCCGCAAGAAGCCTTGGACAGCTATGCCCAGGCGTTGCGGCTACAGCCCGGCTATGCCGAGGCCCACAACAACCGGGGCATCTCGCTGCAAAGCTTGGGGCGCTTGGAGGAAGCCCTGGCCAGCTTTGGCCGCGCCTTGCAGTGCAATCCCGGCTATGTCGAAGCGTTTTACAACCGTGGCAACATCCTGCAAGAACTCGGACGCCCGGAAGCCGCCTTGGCCAGCTTCGACCGCGCCTTGCAGATCCAGCCCGGCCATGCCGAGGCCCATTACAACCGGGCGGTCGTCCTGCAAGAACTCGGGCGTCCGCAAGAAGCCTTGGCCGGCTATGCCCAGACCTTGCGCCTCCAGCCCGGCCATGCCGACGCGCATTTCAACGAAAGCGTGGCCCGGCTGGCGCTGGGCGATTTCGAGCGGGGCTTTGAAAAATACGAATGGCGGTGGAAAAAGAAGGACGCCTTGCCGCAGGCTAGGTTCCCGCAGCCGCTGTGGCTGGGCGGGGAATCTTTGCGCGGCAAGACCATCCTGCTGCATGCCGAACAAGGCTACGGCGACACGATGCAATTCTGCCGCTATGCCAAGCCCGTCGCGGACGCTGGCGCGAGGGTGCTGCTGGGGGTGCCGGCCGGTCTCAAGGCCTTGCTCGCCACGCTGGCAGGCGTCGATCAGGTGTTGGATGCCGACGGACCCTTGCCAGCGTTTGACTGCCACTGTCCGCTGTTGAGCCTGCCGCTGGCCTTGCGCACCCGGCTGGATACCCTCCCGGCAGACATCCCTTATCTACGCGCCGACCCGGCGCGCGTGCGGGCTTGGCAAGCCAGGCTGGGCGATGGTGCCTTGCCGCGCATTGGCTTGGCTTGGTCCGGCGGCACGGCGTACCAGAACGACCGCAAGCGCTCGATGCCGCTTGCCAGTTTCGACAGGTTGGCGTCCTGCCGGGCGCAATTTATTAGCCTGCAAAAAGAGGTGCGGGTGTCCGACCAGCCGGTCTTGGACCGGCGTGTGGACATCGCCCATTATGGCGGCGAATTGTCCGACTTTGCCGAGACGGCGGCCTTGGTTGCCAACTTGGATCTGGTTATCGCCGTAGACACCGCCGTCGCCCATCTGGCGGGCGCGTTGGGCAAGCCGGTGTGGCTGTTGCTGCCGTTCAATGCCGACTGGCGCTGGCTGCTGGACCGCGACGACAGTCCTTGGTATCCGACCGCCCGGCTGTTCCGCCAAGCCCGGCCTGGCGACTGGGACGGCGTCATCGCCAGGGTCGCCGCCGCGTTGGCCGCGTTCATCCCTTCTTAAAGCATCCCCGGCCGTCCCGCCCATGTCGACAAACCCGCAAGATCCGCCGCTGGCGCTTAAAACCCAGCAAGCCGTCGCCCTGCATCAGCAAGGGCAGTTGGCGGAGGCCGAGGCGCTGTATCGGGAGATTTTGCAAGCCGATTCCCGGCATTTTGACGCGCTGCACCTGTTGGGGGTCATCGCCTTGCAGGCCGGACACTGCCAAAGCGCCGCCGATTTGATTGGCGCGGCGATCAGCATAAACCCCGGTGTCGCCGAGGCGCATTCCAATCTGGGCTTGGTCTTGCGGGAGCTAAAGCGCCCGCAAGAGGCCCTGGCCAGCTTTGACCACGCTTTGCAGCTCAAACCCGACTATGCCGAAGCGTTCAACAACCGTGGCAATGCGCTGCAAGACCTCAAGCGTTATGAAGACGCCGTGGAGAGTTACGCGCAAGCCTTGCGGCACTGGCCTGATTATGTCGACGCGCTCTACAACCAGGGCATCACCCTGCAAAACTTAGGGCGTCTGGAAGAGGCTCTGGCCAATTATGACCGCGTCTTGCAAATCCAGCCCGACCGCGCCGAAGCGCATGACGAGCGCGGCACCGTCCTGCAAGAGCTAAACCGTTTGGAAGACGCCTTGGAGAGTTACCAGCAGGCGTTGCGGCTGCGGCCGGACTGCGCCGGCACCCATAACAACTATGGCCGCGCCCTGCTTGAACTGCATCGGCTGGACGAGGCCTTGGCTGGGTTTGCCCAAGCCTTGCGGATCGACCCTGGGCTTGCCATCGCCCATTGGAATGAAGGTCTGGCGCGGCTACTCATGGGCGACTTTGCGCGGGGCTGGCAAAAATACGAATGGCGGTGGGAGACCAAGGAGTTCGCCTTGCAACGCGCCCATTCCAGGCAACCGCTGTGGCTGGGCGAGGAGTCCTTGCAGGGCAAAACCATCCTGCTGCATGCCGAGCAGGGCTTGGGCGACACGCTACAGTTCTGCCGCTATGCCAAACGGGTGGCGGAGCTGGGCGCGACGGTGTGGTTGGAGGCGCAGGCCGAGCTTAAGCCGTTGCTGGCCGGCCTGGAAGGCGTGAGCCGGGTGTTTGCGCGGGGCGAAGCGCTGCCGCCCTTTGACTGCCAATGCCCGTTGTTGAGCCTGCCGCTGGCCTTCAAGACCCGGCTGGAGACGATTCCGGCCAAGCGGGTTTATTTGCGCGCCGACCCGCGCCGCGTCGGCACATGGCAGGCCAGATTGGGCAACAAGAAGCTGCCGCGTGTCGGCCTGGCGTGGTCTGGCAACGCCTCGCACAGAAACGACCACAACCGCTCGATAGCGCTGGCCGAATTCGGCAGGCTGGCGGTCGGCCCGCTGCAATTCGTCAGCCTGCAAAAAGAGCTGCGGGAAGCCGACCGGCTGGTTTTGCAGGGGCGCAGGGACATCGCCGACTACAGCGGCGAATTGCGCGATTTTGCCGACACCGCCGCACTGATCGCCAACTTGGATCTGGTCGTCGCGGTGGACACGGCGGTCGCCCATTTGGCGGCGATGCTGGGCAAGCCGGTGTGGCTGCTGCTGCCGTTCAATGCCGATTGGCGCTGGTTGCTGGACCGCGAAGACAGCCCTTGGTATCCGACCGCCCGCTTGTTCCGCCAAGCCACGCTCGGTGACTGGGGCGGCGTGATTGCCAGGGTCGCCGAAGAATTGCGCGCATTCAAGCCGGGCAAGGCCGGCAGGCCGCGCCCGCCATCCCGGCCCCAGCCGCCCAGCCCGCCCGCCCCGGCGGTTGACTTGGCGAAAGTCCAGCACGCCATCGGCTTGCATCAGCAAGGGCGGCTGGCGGAGGCGGAGGCGCTGTATCGGGAGATATTGCAAGCCGACCCTAGGCATTTTGACGCGCTGCACCTGCTGGGGGTCATCGCCTTGCAGGAGGGGCAGGCCGAAGCCGCCGTTGATCTCATTAGCCAGGCAATCAGCGTGGATGCGCGGC
>CAZOTR010000009.1:32002-45090 GCA_964582755.1 uncultured Methylococcaceae bacterium
CAGGCCGAAGCCGCCGTTGATCTCATTAGCCAGGCAATCAGCGTGGATGCGCGGCAAGCCATCGCGCATTCCAATCTGGGTACCGCCCTGCAACGCCTGGGCCGCTCGCAAGACGCCTTGGCTAGTTACGACCGCGCCTTGCGGCTACAGCCCGACTATGCCGAGGCACTGAACAACCGGGGCATTGCCCTGCGCAGCCTGGGGCGCGTGGAGGAGGCCGTGGCCTGTTATGACCGCGCCTTGCGCTTGCGCCCCGACTATGCCGAAGCCCTAGGCAACCGTGGCAACGCCCTGCAAGACCTCAACCGGCTGGAAGACGCCTTGGCCAGCTATACCCAAGCCCTGCGGTTCGCGCCCAACGACATCGAAACCTGCAACAACCTAGGCATCGTCCTGCGCAGCCTGCGCCGGCCGGAAGAGGCCAAGGCGGTTTTTGACCGGGCCTTGCAGCTCATGCCGGGCTATCTCGACGCCCTCAACAACCGTGGCACCGCCTTGCTGGATCTGCGCCGGCCGGAAGAGGCCTTGGCCGACTATGGGCAAGTCTTGCGCCTTGCGCCCGACCATGCCGACGCGCTCTACAATCGCGGTGTCGCCCTGCAACACTTGCATCGCCTGGACGAGGCGCTGGCCAGCTATGACCAGGCTTTGCGGCTCAAGCCTGAATTCATCGACGCGCACATCAACCGTGGCTTGGTGCTGCAAGAATTCAACCGCACCGAGGAGGCTTTGGCCTGCTACGCCCAGGTTTTGCGGCTTAAGCCAGATCTAGCCGAGGCGCATTGGAACGAGAGCCTAAGCCGGTTGGTGGCGGGCGACTTCGCGGAAGGTTGGAAGAAATATGAATGGCGCTGGCAGGCGGAAGGCTTCCCCTCGCCCCGGCGCCCTTTCCAGCAGCCGCTGTGGCTGGGACTAGAGCCTTTGCGGGGAAGAACCATTTTGCTCCATGCCGAGCAAGGCTTGGGCGACACGATCCAATTCTGCCGTTATGCCCAGCGCGTGGCGGCGCTGGGCGCGACGGTGCTGCTGGAAGTGCAGCCGCCGCTGAAGACGCTGCTGGCCGGCTTGGCGGGCGTCAGCCAGATATTCGCCTATGGCGAGCCTCTGCCGGCGTTTGACTGCCACTGCCCGCTGTTGAGCCTGCCTTTGGCCTTCGGCACCCGGCTGGACAGCATTCCCCAGGAATCCTGTTACCTGCGCGGCGAGCCTGGGCGCATCGCCGCCTGGGGACACCGGTTGGGCGGCAAGACCCTGCCACGGATAGGTCTGGCTTGGTCGGGCAGTGCGGAAAACATGACTGACCACAAGCGCTCGATCCCCCTCGGCCAATTTGGCAAACTGCTCACGCCACAGGCGCAGTTTGTCAGCCTGCAAAAAGAACTGCGGGAAGCCGACCGGGCGGAACTGGAGCGGCACCCGGAGATTGCCCATTATGGCGACGAACTTTTTGATTTTGCCGAGACGGCGGCGCTGGCCGCCAACCTGGATGGGGTCGTGTCGGTGGACACCGCCGTGGCCCATCTGGCGGCGGCGCTGGGCAAGCCGGTCTGGCTGCTGTTGCCGTTCAGCCCCGATTGGCGCTGGCTGCTGGGCCGCGACGACAGCCCGTGGTATCCGACGGCCCGGCTGTTCCGCCAAGACACACCCGGCGACTGGGACGGCGTGATCGCCCGGCTCGCCCACAAACTGAGTATGCCATGAAGCGAACCATCACACGATTCTACCCGCCCCGGCCAGCCGGACGGCGGACCTCCCCGCCGGTTTTTGCGAAATTGCAGCAGGCCATCGCCCGGCATAGGCAGGGCCGGCTCGTGGAGGCCGAGGCGCTGTACCGGGCGGTTCTGCAAGCCAGCCCCCGGCATTTTGACGCGCTGCATGGGTTGGGCCTGTTGGCCTTGCAGACCGGGCGGGCGGCTGAGGCGGCCACGCTGGTCGGCCAGGCGTTGGCGGCCAACCCGCACCATGCCGAGGCGTTGTTGAATTTTGGCGTCGCCATGAAGGAGACCCGGCGCCTGCCGGAAGCGCTGGACAGCTTCGACCGCGCTTTGCGGCTAAAGCCCGATTGCGCCGAGGCGCACTACAACCGCGCCGCCGTCCTGCAAGCGCTGGACCGCCCGCAAGAAGCCTTGGCCGGTTATGAACGCGCCTTGGCGATCAAGCCCGACTATGCCGAAGCGCGGCTGAATTGCGGCATTGCCCTGCACGCCTTGGGGCGTTTGGAGGAAGCCTTGGCCAGCTTTGACCATGTCTTGGCGGTCAAGCCGGGCTATGCCGTGGCGCACTACAACCGCGCCATCGTCCTGCAAGCGCTAGGACGCCTGGAGGACGCCTTGGCCGGTTATGCCCAGGCGGTGCGGCTCAAGCCGGATTATGCCGCCGCGTTCAACGCCCAAGGCCAAGTATTGCAAACGTTGAAGCGCCCGGAAGAAGCCTTGGCGAGTTACGGTCAAGCCGTGCGGATCGACCCTGGCTATGCCGAGGCGTTTAACAACCAAGGCAATGCCCTGCAAGATTTGCGGCGCTGGGAAGAGGCGCTGGCCTGCTACGACCAAGCCTTGCGCCTCAAACCCGGCTACGCCGAGGCGCTGCACAACCGAGGCGCCGCGCTGCAACACCTGGACCGCCCGCAAGAAGCCGTCGCCTGTTACGACCAAGCTCTGCGGCTCAAGCCCGGCTACGCCGAGGCGCACTGCAACCGGGGCGCGGCCTTGCAAGAACTCGGGCAGGCGCAAGCGGCCCTGGCGAGCTACGCGCAAGCCTTGCGGCTCAAGCCCGGCTACGCCGACGCGCATTTCAACGAAAGCCTGGCCCGGCTGTTGACGGGCGATTTTGCGCGGGGCTGGGAAGAATACGAATGGCGCTGGCGGGCGGCGGCGTTCCCGTCGCCCCGGCGCGACATTCCGCAGCCGCTGTGGCTGGGCCAGGAGCCCTTGCAAGGGAAAACCATTTTGCTCCATGCCGAGCAAGGCTTGGGCGACACGATCCAGTTCTGCCGCTATGCCAAACGCGTGGCGGAGCGGGGCGCGACGGTGTGGCTGGAAGTGCCGGCCCCGCTTAAAGCCCTGCTTGCCACGCTGGAAGGGGTCGGCGGGGTCGTGGCCGCAGGCGAGCCGCTGCCGGCCTTTGACTATCATTGCCCGCTGATGAGCCTGCCCTTGGCCTGCCGGACCACGCTTGCCAGCATCCCCGCCGCCGCGTCTTACCTACGCGCCGACCCCGGCCTCGCCAAGCGCTGGCAGGCCCGCTTGGGCGGTGCGGCCCTGCCGCGCATTGGCTTGGTTTGGTCCGGCGGCACGGCGTTCAAGAACGACCGCAACCGTTCGATTCCTCTCAGCCAATTTAGCAAGCTGCCCACGCCGCAAGCCCAGTTCGCCAGCCTGCAAAAAGAACTGCGGGAAGCTGACCGGGCAGAGTTGGAGCGGCACCCGGAGATTGCCCATTATGGCGACGAACTTTTTGATTTTGCCGAGACGGCGGCGCTAATCGCCAACCTGGATCTGGTGGTGGCGGTGGACACCGCCGTGGCCCACCTTGCAGCCGCGCTAGGCAAGCCGGTCTGGCTGCTGTTGCCATTCTGTCCCGACTGGCGCTGGCTGCTGGACCGCGACGACAGCCCTTGGTATCCGACCGTCCGGCTGTTCCGCCAAGACACGCCCGGCGACTGGGACGGCGTGATTGCCAGGGTCGCCGACGCGCTGGGCAACAGCTTATGAAGCGGACTATCACCCGATTCTATCGGCCCAAGTCGGCGGGGCGGCAAGCCGCCCCCTCAGCCTTCGCGCAATTGCAGCGGGGTATCGCTTTGCATAGGCAGGGCCGGTTCGCGGAGGCTGAGGCGCTGTACCAAGCGATTCTGCAAGCCGACCCCCGGCATTTTGACGCGCTGCATTTGCTGGGCGTTTTGGCGCTACAGGCCGGGCGGGCGGCGGACGCGGCCACGGCCATCAGCCAGGCGCTGGCGGTCAACCCACACCATGCCGAGGCGCGGCTGAATTTCGGCGTCGCCTTGCAAGAGAGCCAACGCCTACCGGAAGCGCTGGACAGCTTCGACCATGTGTTGCGGCTACAGCCCGGTTGCGCCGAGGCGCACTACAACCGCGCCACCGTCCTGCATGCGCTGAAACGCCCGCAGGAAGCCTTGGCCGGCTATGAACGCGCTTTGGCGCTCAAGCCCGATTACCCCGAGGCGTGGCTTAACTGCGGCATTGCCCTGCAAGCCTTGGGGCGCCCGGGGGAAGCCTTGGACAGCTATGCCCAAGCCTTGGCGGCCAAGCCGGATTATGCCGCCGCGTTTAACCGCCAAGGCCAGACGCTGCAAGCCTTGGGACGGATGGAGGAAGCCTTGGACAGTTACGCCCAGGCGGTGGCGGCCCAGCCCGATTATGCCGAGGCATTCTATAACCAAGGCATCGCCCTGCAAGCTGTGCGGCGCTTGGAGGAGGCGGTGGCCAGCTATGCCCAGGCGCTGGCCATCAAGCCTGACTACGCGGCGGCAAGGGACAGCTACAGCAGTGCGCTGGTTGACCAAGGCATTGCCCTCCATACCCGCGTCCAGCTAGAGGAAGCCTTGGCGTGCTTCACACTCGCCGCGCAGATCAAGCCTGACTTGGCCGACGCGCATTTGAACGAGGGCATCTGCCGCTTGCTGATGGGGGACTTGGCGCGGGGCTGGGAAAAATATGAATGGCGCTGGGAGACAAAGGCGCTTGCCGCGGACAAGCCCTCTTTCCCGCGGCCGCTCTGGCTGGGGCAAGCGCCTTTGCGGGGCAAGACTATTTTTTTGCATGCCGAACAGGGCTTGGGCGATGTGATCCAGTTCTGCCGCTATGCCAAACTCGTGGCGACGCAAGGCGCGACGGTGGTGCTGGGCGTGCCGCCCGCCCTGAAAGCCCTGCTCGCCAATCTGGAAGGAGTCAGCGGGATTATTGCCACCGGCGAGCCGCTGCGGGAGTTTGACTATCATTGCCCGCTGCTGAGTTTGCCCTTGGCCTGCAAAACAGAGCTAGGCAACATCCCCGCCGCCGCGTCTTATTTGCGGGCCGACGCCGGTCTCGCCAAGCGCTGGCAAGCCCGCTTGGGCGGCAAGACCTTGCCGCGCATTGGCCTGGTCTGGGCGGGCAACCCGAAGAACCCCGAAGACCTCAAGCGTTCGATACCGCTGGCCCAGTTCGCCAAGCTGGCAACCGGCCCGGCGCAGTTCATCAGCCTGCACAAAGAACTGCGGCCAGACGACCAAGTGGAGGTGGCGCGCCGCCCGGAGATTGCGCATTATGGCGAGGATCTCTCCGACTTCACCGAGACGGCGGCGCTAATCGCCAACCTCGATCTGGTGGTGGCGGTGGACGCCGCCGTGGCGCATCTGGCGGCGGCGCTGGGCAAGCCGGTCTGGCTGCTGTTGCCGTCTTGCCCCGACTGGCGCTGGCTGCTGGACCGCGACGACAGCCCCTGGTATCCGACCATCCGGCTGTTCCGCCAGCCCCGCCTCGGCGATTGGGACAGCGTCATCAACCGGGTTGGCGGCGAACTGGCCCGGTTCTGTCAAGCGGCGGTTTGATGGATACCGGGCAAGCGCCGGACATGTCCCAACAAGCCGCCCTGCTGCGCCAAGCCGTAGGCTTGCACCAGCAGGGGCGGCTGGACGGGGCGGAGGCGCTGTACCGGGAAGTCCTGCGGGCCGCTCCCCGGCATTTTGACGCGCTGCATTTGCTGGGCGTCTTGGCGCTACAGCAAGGGCGGGCGCGGCAAGCCTGCGAGTTGATCGGCCAGGCGTTGGCGGTCGATCCACGGCAGGCCGCCGCGCATTCCAATCTTGGCCTGGCCCAGCAGGCGCTGGGCCGGCCGCGCAAAGCCCTGGCCAGCTATGCGCAAGCCCTGCGGCTACAGCCTGATTATGCCGAGGCGCATTACAACCAGGGCAATGCCTTGCTGGAATTGCAGCGCCCGCAAGAAGCCCTGGCCAGCTACGGCCAAGCCTTGCGGCTGCGGCCCGATTACGCCGAAGCCCACTATAACCGGGGCAAGGCTTTGCACGATGTGGGCCGGCTGGAGGAAGCCCTGGCCGATTATGCCGAAGCCTTGCGCTACAACCCCGGAGACGCCGACGCGCTCAACAACAGCGGCAGCGTCCTGCTGGATCTCAAGCGCCCGGAAGCCGCCTTGGGCTATTTTGACCGCGCCCTGCGCTGCAAGCCTGATTTCGCCGAGGCGCTCGCCAACCGGGGCAATGCCTTGCGCAGCCTGAAGCGCTGGGAAGAAGCCTTGGCAAGTTATGACTTGGCGTTGCGGGCCAAGCCCGATTACGTCGATGCGCAGGTCAACCGTGGCATGGTCCTGCAAGACTTGCAACGGCCAGAGGAAGCCTTGGCTTGCTACGACCCAGTCTTGGCGCTGCATCCCATCCATGTCCAGGCGCTCAACAGCCGTGGCCTCAGCCTGCAATACATGAACCGCGTGGAAGAGGCGCTGGACTGTTTCGACCGCGTGTTGCGGATCAAGCCCGGTTATGCGGAAGTGTTGAATAACCGGGGGCTGGCGCTGTATGCGCTGAACCGGCTGGAGGAGTCCCGCGTTTACTTTGAACGCGCCTGGCAGGCCAAGCCGGGCTTGGCCGAGGCGCATTGGAACGAAGGCTTGGCTCTGCTCTTGATGGGCGATTATCAGCGCGGTTGGGAAAAATACGAATGGCGCTGGCAAGCGGCGGCGTTCGCGCCCCAACGGCGCGACTACCCGCAACCGCTGTGGCTGGGCCAGGAGTCCTTGCGGGGCAAGACCCTTTTGCTCCATGCCGAGCAAGGCTTTGGCGACACCATCCAGTTCTGCCGCTATGCCAAACTCCTGGCGGCGCAAGGCGCGACGGTGTTGTTGGAAGTGCAAGCCACGTTGAAACCGCTGTTGGCCGGCCTGGAGGGCGTGAGCCAGCTATTCGCCCAGGGCGAGCCATTGCCGACGTTTGACTGCCACTGCCCCTTGCTGAGTTTGCCGCTGGCTTGCGCCACCACGTTGGACAACCTGCCCGCGAGCACCGCTTACTTATGCGCCGACCCTGGCCGCGTCCGCGCTTGGCAAGCCAAGTTGGGCGCGACGGCGCGGCCCCGGATTGGCTTGCTCTGGTCCGGCAGCGCGACCCACCCGAACGACCACAACCGCTCGCTGCCCTTGGCCTTGCTGTCCAAGCTAGTGTCCGCGCAGGCGCAGTTCGTCAGCCTCAAGAAGGAGTTGGCGGCGGAGGAAGCCTTGCGGTTGCGGGAGCAAGGCATCGCCGATTATGCCGATGGACTGGCCGATTTTGCCGAGACGGCGGGCTTGGTTGCCAACCTGGATCTGGTCATCGCGGTGGACACCGCCGTGGCGCATCTGGCGGCGGCGCTGGGCAAGCCGGTGTGGCTGTTGTTGCCGTTCAACCCCGACTGGCGTTGGCTGCTGGGGCGCGGCGACAGCCCCTGGTATCCGACGGTCCGGCTGTTCCGCCAGCCCGCCGCCGGCGACTGGGACAGCGTCATCGCCGAAGTCGCCGAAGCACTGGATAAGTTCTATCTGACCGCAAACCCATAGCCCGCGCCGATGAAACCCTTAGCCCCGCCCCCTCCTTCCCTGCCCGCCGAGCGCTTCCGCCAAGCCTTGGCCTTGCATCAGCAAGGGCAGTGGGCGGCAGCGGCGGCGCTGTACCGGGAAGTCTTGCGGATGCAGCCTAGGCATTTCGATGCCTTGCATATGCTGGGCGTCCTCACCGTGCAATCCGGGCAGGCGCACAGCGGCGCCGAATTGATCCGCCAGGCGATAGACCTGGACCCAGGCCAAGCCTCCGCCTATTCCAACCTCGGCATCGCCTTGCGTGGCCTGGGCCGGCTGGACGAAGCCTTGGCCTGCTATGACCGTGCCGTGGCGCTGGATGCCGGCGACGCCGGCGCGTTCAACAACCGAGGCAATGTCTTGCGCGACCTCAAGCGCCCGCAAGAAGCCTTGGCCAGCTATGACCAAGCCTTGCGGCTACAGCCCGGTTTGCTGGACGCGCTCAACAACCGGGGCAATGCCTTGCTCGACCTCTGCCGCCCGGAAGAAGCCCTGGCCTGCTATGCCCAAGCGCTGCGCATCAGGCCGGACGCCGCCAACACCTTCATCAACCAAGGCAATGCCTTGCAATCCCTCAAGCGCCATGAGGAAGCCTTGGCTTGTTATGAACGCGCCGTGGCGCTGGTGCCGGGCGATGCCGGCGCGCACAACAACCGGGGCAATGCCTTGCGCGACCTCAAGCGCCCGCAAGAAGCCTTGGCCAGCTATGGTCACGCCCTGCGGCTACAACCCGGTTTGGTCGAGGCGCTCAACAACCGGGGCAATGTCTTGCTCGACCTTAAGCGCCCGGAGGAGGCTTTGGCCTGTTATGACCAAGCCGTCGGCCTCAAGCCCGGCGACGCCGCCGCGTTCAACCGGCGCGGCATCGCCCTGCAAACGCTAAACCGCCACGCGGAAGCCCTGGCTAGCTATGTCCAGGCGCTCCAACAGCAGCCGGACAACGCCGAAACCTGTTACCGCTGCGGCATCGCCCTGCACCATTTGCAAGGCCATGCGGAAGCCTTGGACTTTTATGACCGCGCCTTGCGGCTGAGGCCGGATTATGCCGCCGCCTTCAACAATCGCGGCGTCACCCTGCAAAACCTTGGCCGTCAACCGGAGGCGGTGGCCAGCTATGCCCAGGCGTCGCGCCTACAGCCTGATTTTGCCCAGGCGCATTGGAACGAGAGCATGGCCCGGCTGCTGTTGGGCGATTATGCGCAGGGCTTCGCCAAATATGAATGGCGCTGGGAGGCGGAAACTTTCGGCGCACCTAGGCGCGATTTCAGCCAGCCGCTGTGGCTGGGCCAAGAGCCCTTGGCGGGCAAGACCATTCTGCTGCATGCCGAGCAAGGCTTGGGCGACACCTTGCAATTCTGCCGCTATGCCAAGCGCGTGGCGACGCAAGGCGCGGAGGTGTGGCTGGAAGCGCAGGCCGCGCTGAAACCGCTGCTGGCCAATTTGCCAGGCGTGAGCCGGCTGTTCGTGCGGGGCGAAGCGCTGCCGGCGTTTGACTGCCACTGCCCCTTGCTGAGTTTGCCGCTGGCCTGCGGCACCCGGCTGGACAACATCCCCGCCGAACTAAGTTACTTGCGGGCGGACCCTGCCCGCGTCGCCCAATGGCAGGCCAAGCTTGGCCCTGCCGCCGGGCCGAAGATCGGCCTGGCTTGGTCCGGCAACCCGGCCCATGACAATGACCGCAACCGCTCCATGCCCCTCGCCACGCTGCTCAAGCTGACAGTCTGCCCGGCGCGCTTCGTCAGCCTGTACCAGCAGGTGCGGGCGGATGACGAAACGGTTTTGCGGCAATGCGCGGAGCTTGCCCATTATGGCGCGGAATTGGCCGATTTTGCCGAGACGGCGGGGCTGGTCGCCAACCTGGATCTGGTCATCACGGTGGACACCGCCGTGGCGCACCTGGCCGCCGGACTGGGCAAGCCGGTCTGGCTGTTGCTGGCGTTCAACCCCGATTGGCGTTGGCTGTTGGACCGCGAGGACAGCCCCTGGTATCCGACCGTCCGGCTGTTCCGCCAAACCCGGCCCGGCGACTGGGACGGCGTGGTCGCCAGGGTCGCCGACGCGCTGTGGGCGATCAAACCCGCGCAAAACACCGGCGATGCGGGCCACAGCTAATTTTCCTGTCCCGAACCCCGGCTAGCGCGAGTCGGCGCTGCCGGCCAGGCGCAAAGCCTTGAACAAATCCCTCAACAAGCGCCCTTCCTCTTGCGAAATCCGCCGTTGCGGCTCGTCCGCCATGTCGGCCAGGGCGGCGGCGGCCACTTCCGCGCAGACATGGAACAGGTGCAAACGCTTGTCCTGGTGGGCGGGCGCCACCACGTCGTGGATGATCTGGTCCACCAGCCGGGCCAGCCCGGCGCGCTTGTCGGGGTCGTTGACCGCCGAAGCTTCCAGCAAGGGCAGGAAGAAGCGGCGGGCGCGTTCGGTGGTGATTTGCGGCACGTCCCGGTTGACCAGCTTCACGAAGCGGTCGACATATTGGAACAAAACCTCGATCTCCTCCTTCTGGCAGCGCCCGTCCGCCCACATCACCTCGATGATGGGCATCAGCCAGAGAAACTGGAACGTGTAGCAATCCAGCTCCAGGTCCAAATCCTGGCAAAGGGCGGTGATGAGCGTGTCGTCATGCGGCATGGGCGTTTTCTCCAAAGCTTGCGTCACAGGGGGTCAGCCTTGGTAGGCATCGTCTTGGGTGATGATCGCCAACACCCATGAAAACCGGCCTTCGGAAAGCTTCGACCCGCAGTAGCCGCAGGTTCCCGCCTGTCCGATCTTGTCGGCGGGCGCGCCGCAGGAGGGGCAGGTTTTCAAGTCGTAGCCGGCGCTGACATTGTCCGCGCCGGCCGTGCGGATGAAGGTCCAGTATTCGCTGAACCGCCGGGGTTTCTTCGCCGAGCCGCCGATGACTTTGTTGCCCTGTTTGTCCGTCGTGTAGTCCAGGCAGGAGGCGAAGATTCTGACGGTGAGGGATTCGTAGAATTTGTCCAAATCAATCCGCGCCGGGATGATGTTCTGGATCTGTATGTTCTCCAGGCGGTTTTGCCAGCCTTGCCGCGCATATTCCTCCATCCAGAAATTGTTCGACTCGTACAGCCGGTCGGAGACCAGGGGGCGGGCCTTGCGCCAATCGCCCTGGCTCCACGCCGCGTAAGTCGCCAGGAAATACGGCTTGACCACCCGTTCGCCGAAATCCCCAAAAAACTTCCCCCAATCCTCCAGCGCGTGGTTTTGCAAGAACTGCCGCTGTTGGGTTGGCAGGTTGGCTTGCTTGAGCGTGGGCAGCTCCGTGCCGGCCTCCTCGACATAACCGCCAGGGCTTTCGGTTTGGAACGGTTCGCGGCTGAGAAGCCGCATTCTCAGCACTTGCCACTGCTTTTCCCCGGCCTGGATGAAGGAGTGGCAATATGGGCATTCCCCGGCGTCGGTGAAATCGGCGGGGGCGCCGCAGGCAGGGCAGGAGAGGTTGCGCATTTGCTCGGGCGGCGAGGACAAGAGCCCCGTCTGCCGCGAGAAGGTCCATTGCTCTTGGCAGGCGAAGCGGGCCTCCTCGCCGGTCGGGTAGCGCAGGGTCATATTCGACTCGAACTCGACGGCAATGCTGTCGGTCTGCCCGGCCACCGAGGCGCTGACGATGCGGGCTTGGCCGATGACGATGCCGTGTATGCGCTGTTGGGCATATAGGGCATTGCCCGCCGTCTGTTCGATGATGGCCTTGGACAGATAAGGCGCGAGCAGCTTGAATTGCCCGGTGCCTCTGAAGGTGTAAAACTTGTGGTAAAGCAGGCTGGCGAAATCCAGGAACAACACTTTGGAGAAATTTTCGTCGCGGGCCTGCAAGCTTGCCAGTTGGGGTGCCGCGCCGCCAGGCGGGGAGGGTTTGGCGGCATCCAGGCGCTTCCAATCCTGCAAGCCGTCCGACTGGAAAGTCCTGGCCCTGCCGTAAGTCGGCGAACCGGCCAGCAGGCGATACAGGACGTAAATCACCAGGATCAGGATGATGATCTCCACCAACACCGTGAAGCTGCCCTCGCCGCCTGTGCCGGCACCGGACCCCGAGGGGACGTAGATCCCGCCGCCATGGCTGGAAGACCCGGAGGACGGGACGCTCCAATGGAAACTGCCGCCTCCGCCGCCGCTGGATCTGCTGGATCTGCTGGAACTGCTGGAGTGGCTGGAAGACCCGCCGCTATAAGAATGCCCGCCGCCCATGCGGGCCTGCGCGGGCGGGATGGACACGAATATTAGCGCCAGGCTCAATAATGCCCAGCACAGCCGGCGCAATGACAGGGATGCTTTCATAAGTCGATTTCCAAATTGTCCGGCAATTCGTTGGTGTCGTCGCCGACTTGGGGAATATACTGGCTAAACACTGTTGCCAGGTTGTCCAGTTTGGCCAGCAATTCGGCAGCCGGGTTTTTCGCCTGGAAGATGGCATTGAAATCCTCCCGCAGCGTGTCCCATAGTCCGGGGGGTAGCGCCAATTCCACGCCCCGGTCGGGAATCAGCGCGACTTGCCGCTCCAGCAAGGCGACGAATACCAACACGCCGGTTTTGTCGCGGGTGTGATGGATGCCTCCCTTTTGGAAATACGCCCGCGCCATGATTTCCGTGGCTTTCGCCAAGCGTTTCTGGCCCGCCAGCAGCCGCAGCCAGCCGTGCAAGCCGCCGACCGCCACCGCGCCCAGGACGAAGGCCGCGACAGTGCCTGCGTAAATGATCCACTCGTCGAACAAATCCGGCGCGAAGCGGAAATACGTCAGGGCCGCAAAAGCCAGCGCGATGCCCGCGCCTAGCGGGTATTGCGCATAACTGCCCGCCTGCTCCTTGACGATCAGCACCAATTCGACATGGGACTGGCTTTCAAGCCGCGCAATGGCGCGGCCGGCATCGGCGCGAAAACGGTCGTTGAAATGTTTTAGCATGGTCTTCAAGCACATTAGAGATGGAAAAGGGACGAAGACCGGCCCGGTTTTACCGCAGGAGCGGGCCGCGCCCGCGACAAACCGACGGCAGGCGCGGAATGAGTCGCGCCCATGGGGCGCTCCTACGGGCGTTTCGTGCCAGAATTTGAATCTGATAGGCGATGAGGACGCTGGGGTTTGTGTCCGCCTATTGTTTCACAAAAATCAACTGCTCCGTCGCAAACCCAAATCCCTTGGCTTTGGTTATCAGAGCTTGCAACACCGCCGCAGGCAGTTGCCGGGTGCGGGAGAGTATCCACAAGTAGCTATAATCCGCGCCGCAGACCAGCGCATAACCCGCGTTTTGATCCCAGTCGATGATATTGTACGCGCCATAAAACGGGCCAAAAAACGATACTTTCAAGCGGCCTTCCTGGGGGCTGCCGAGAAAATAAGCCTTGCCTTCGGCTTGCTTCCACGCGGCCTTGGCCGGGTCGTAGCCTCGGTTGAGGACGCGCAGCCCGCCGTCTTCGCGCAGGCTGTAGTAGGCGCTGATTTGCTCCAGCCCGGTTTCAAAGGAGTTTTCCAATCGGGCGATTTCGTACCAAGTGCCAAGATAAG
>CAZOTR010000009.1:45190-48547 GCA_964582755.1 uncultured Methylococcaceae bacterium
TAAAACACACCCCGCTGCGCACCCTCCACCAGGCGCTAGGCGCGACGATGACCGCCTTCGCCGGCTACGACATGCCGGTGCGCTACGCCCCCGGCATCCTCGCCGAGCATCTGCACACCCGCGCCCAGGCGGGGCTGTTCGATGTCTCGCACATGGGGACGATCCGCATCGACGGCGGCGCGGATTTGTATGAAAGCTTTGAGGTCCTGGTTCCCGGCGACATCCAGGGCTTGCCGCCCGGCGGGATGCGCTATTCGGTGCTGCTCAACGGGCGCGGCGGCATCATCGACGATTTGATGGTGGCCCGCCCGGCTTCCGACCGCGACCGCCGCCAATTATGGCTGGTCGTCAACGCCGCCGGCAAACAGCGCGATTTCGAGCATATCCGCGACGGCTTAGGCGGCAAGGCCACGGTGGAATTGCTGGAAGACCGCGCCCTGCTGGCCTTGCAAGGGCCGCAGGCGGCGGCGGTGCTGGCCCGCTTCTGCGCTGCGCCCGGCGGGTTGAAGTTTATGCAGTGCGGCGAGTTCGACCTGGCCGGCTTTGGCGAGGCGGTTATCAGCCGCAGCGGCTACACCGGCGAGGACGGTTTCGAGATTTCGCTGGCGGCGGGGCAGGCCGAGGGTTTCGCCCGCGCCTTGTTAGGCCAGCCGGAGGTGATGATGATAGGGCTGGGGGCGCGGGATTCCTTGCGCCTGGAGGCCGGCCTGCCGCTGTACGGCCACGACTTGGACGAGGCGACGACGCCGGTCGAGGCGGGCCTCTCCTGGGTCATCGGCAAGCGGCGGCGCGAGGCGGGCGGCTTCCCCGGCTTTTCCACCATCCGCCATGAGTTGTCCGCCGGCCCCGCCCGGATGCGCGTGGGCATCCTCCCCGAAGGCAAGGCGCTGGCCCGCGAAGGCACGGAAATCCACGCCGACGGCCGGAAAATCGGCGTGGTCAGCAGCGGCGGTTTCGCGCCTAGCCTGTCCGGCCCGGTCTGCATGGGCTATGTGGAGGCTGCCCATGCGGCGGTCGGCGCCGAGGTCGAGTTGATCGTGCGCGGCAAAGCCTTGCCGGGGCGGATTGTCGCGCTGCCGTTTGTCCCGCACCGCTATGTCCGTTAGCCCGTCGCGTTCCCTTTTGCAAAAGGGGGCTTGGGGGGATTTCCCTGTCTCCCCGCTTTTATTCAATGTGTTGGAGGAACCATGCGCTACCTGCCCCTGACTGACACCGACCGCCGCCTGATGCTAGAACGCATCGGCGTGGATACGGTGGACGGCTTGTTCACCGACGTGCCGGCCGCCGCCCGTTTGTCCGGGCCGTTGCCGGAATTGCCTACACACCAGAGCGAATTCGAGGTCGAGAGGATCATAGCCGCGCTGGCGGCGAAAAATGTGTCCGCCGGCAGTTGTCCGTCTTTCCTCGGCGCGGGGGCTTACCGCCACCATGTGCCGGCCAGCGTGGACCAGTTGCTGCTGCGCGGCGAGTTCCTGACCTCCTACACGCCTTACCAGCCGGAGGTCAGCCAAGGCACTTTGCAAGCCCTGTTTGAATTCCAGACCCAAGTCGCGCTGTTGACCGGCATGGAGGTCGCCAATGCCTCGATGTATGACGGGGCCACGGCCTGCGCCGAGGCGGTGATGATGGCGAACCGCGTCACCCGCCGGCGCAAGGCGCTGGTTTCCGGCGGCTTGCATCCGCATTACCGCGAGGTTGTGCAGACTATGGCGCGTGCCACTGGCTTTGCCGTCGAAGCCCTGCCGCCCGACCCTTTCCAGCCGGGCCGGCTGCAAATCGAGGAACTGATCGAGCGGATCGACGCGGAAACGTCCTGCGTGGTGGTGCAAAACCCCAATTTCTTCGGGCGGCTGCGCGATTTCACGCCGCTGGCGGAGGCTTGCCGGGCGCAAGGCGTGTTGCTGGTGGTGGCGGTGGCCGAGGTGGTTTCCTTGGGGCTGGTGCGCCCGCCGGGGGCGATGGGGGCCGACATCGTGGTGGCGGAAGGGCAGGGCATAGGCAATGCCTTGGGCTTCGGCGGGCCGCATGTCGGCCTGTTCGCCTGCCAGGAGAAATACCTGCGGCAGATGCCGGGGCGGCTGTGCGGGCAGACGCTGGACGCCGAGGGCCGGCGCGGCTTCGTGCTGACCCTGTCCACCCGCGAACAGCACATCCGCCGCGAGAAGGCGACTAGCAACATCTGCACGAATTCCGGGCTGTGCGCCTTGGCCTTCTCCATGCACCTCAGCCTGCTGGGCGAGGAAGGGCTGGCCCGGCTGGCCGGGTTGAACCATGCCAAAGCCGTGCGCTTCGCCGAAATGATTGGCGAAGTTCCCGGTTGCCGCATCATCAATGAAAGTTTCTTCAACGAATTCACCGTCGAACTGCCGATGCCGGCGGCGGAGCTGGTCGAGCGGATGGCCGAGGTGCCGATCCTGGCCGGCGTGCCGGCGAGCCGGCTCTATCCCGAAAGGCCGGAATTGGAAAACCTGCTGCTGGTGGCGGTGACCGAGCTTAACCGCGACGAGGAGATGGAAACCATGGTCGAATTACTGAGGAGGTGGTTATGAACCCGCAAGGCAGACCGACCCGACCGGCGGGCGGGCTTGGCGCATCAGGGCCGTCGGGCCTGGACGAGCCCTTGATTTTCGAGCAAGGCCAGCAGGGCCGTTGTGGCGTGGACTTGCCCGCCGTCCCCGAATGTGAGGACCGGCTGGGCGGCTTGCGGCGCGAGGGTAAGATCGGCCTGCCCGGATTGTCCGAGCCGCAGGTGGTGCGCCATTACACCCGCCTCAGCCAGAAGAATTTCAGCATCGACGGGCAGTTTTACCCGCTGGGCTCTTGCACGATGAAACACAACCCGCGCCTCAACGAGAAGCTGGCGCGGCTCCCAGCGCTGGCCGATTTGCATCCGCTGCAACCGCTGTCCACGGTGCAGGGCGCGTTGGAGTTGATCGACCTGCTGGCTTTCTGGCTGAAGACCTTGACCGGCATGCCCGCCGTGGCGATGTCGCAGGCGGCGGGGGCGCAGGGCGAGTTTTGCGGCATGGCGGCGATCAAGGCGGCGTTGGAGGCGCGGGGCGAGCAGCGCACGAAAGTCTTGGCCCCGGAATCGGCCCACGGCACCAACCCGGCCACCGCCGCCGCGCTGGGCTTCACCGTCGAGACTTTGCCGGCCAACGCGCAAGGCCGGGTGGACCTGGAGGTTTTCAAGGCCAAACTGGGGCCGGACGTGGCCGCGATCATGCTCACCAACCCCAACACCTGCGGCCTGTTCGAGCGCGACATGATCGAAATCGCCAACGCCGTCCATGCCGCCGGGGCGTATTTTTACTGCGACGGGGCGAATTTCAACGCCATCGTGGGCCGGGTGCGCCC
>CAZOTR010000009.1:48647-56535 GCA_964582755.1 uncultured Methylococcaceae bacterium
CGTATTTTTACTGCGACGGGGCGAATTTCAACGCCATCGTGGGCCGGGTGCGCCCTGCCGATTTGGGCATAGACGCGATGCACATCAACCTGCACAAGACTTTCTCCACGCCGCACGGCGGCGGCGGGCCGGGCGCGGGGCCGGTGGTGTTGAGCGAGGAGCTGGCCCGCTTCGCGCCCTTGCCTTGGGTGGTGCGCGAGGGCGAAGGCTTCCGGCTGGTCGAGCATAGGAACGGCGAGGCCGGCCAGAGCATCGGCCGCTTGAAGGGCTTCCACGGGCAGATGGGCATGTTCGTCCGCGCCCTGGCTTATATGCTCAGCCATGGCGCGGACGGGCTGTGGCAGGTTTCCGGCGACGCCGTGCTGAATGCCAATTACATCCTGGCCAGCCTGAAAGATGTGATGACGGCGTCTTTTGACGGCCCGTGCATGCACGAGGCGCTGTTCGACGACCGTTTCTTGAAAGGCTCGGGCGTGGCCATGCTGGATCTGGTCAAGGCGCTGCTGGACGAAGGCTTCCATCCGCCGACCATGTATTTCCCGCTCGTCGTGCATGGCGCGTTGTTGATCGAACCCACGGAAACCGAAAGCCGCGAAACCCTGGACCAATTCATCGCCGCGCTGCGCAGGCTGGCGGAACAGGCCAAGGCGGGCGATGCGGAATTCTTCCACGGCGCGCCCCGGCATGCGCCGTTGCTGCGGCTGGACGAGACGCAAGCGGCCAGGAAGCCAGTGCTGAAGTGGACGCCAGGCCAAGATTGAAAGCATGCCCTTGACCGCTGTTTTCGACCCGCGATTGTTCAGGGAACAGGCGGAAATTGTCACCGACAAGTTGGAACACTATCTGGCCGACAACTCGGTGCGGGGGTTGGCGCTGGCCGACCCTGCCGTTTTGCTGCGGACGGCAAGGGAGTTAATGGCGGGGGAGGGCGAGGGTATTGCCCCTTGGGACAAGGAAAAGTTTGCCGCGATTATCGACCTATACATTAAAACCGGAATACAAGTCCACTCGCCGGGGTATATGGGGCGGCAGTTTTCCGGTGTGATTCCCTTGGCCGGCGTGGTTGATTGGGTCGGTTCGATGCTGGGCCAGCCGTCAGCGTTTTATGAGGCGGGACAGTTGCCGAACGTGGCCGAGCGCATCATGGCCGACGAGCTTAACCAGTTCATTGGCTGGGAGCGGGGGAGCTTTGCCATGGTCACCACGTCCGGGGGTTCATTGGCGAATTTGACCGCCCTCTTGGCGGCGCGGAATGACAAGTATCCAGACGTTTGGTCTGCGGGGTTTGCCGCCGTGGGGGGGCAACCCCGTCCGGCGATTGCCATGGGCGAGGACGCGCATTACAGCGTGGTCCGGGCGGCGGGGATATTGGGCATAGGCGAGGAGCAGATTGTCCGCCTGCCAGTCAACCGGCAACGGCAAATTTGCATAAGACAAGCGCGGCCTGCGCTGGAGAATGCCGCCAAACGCGGGCTAAAGGTTTTTTGCCTGGTGGCCTCGGCAGGCAGCACGGCGGTTGGGGCTTTCGATCCGCTGGCCGAACTGGCGGAGATTGCCGGAGAAAACCATATCTGGCTGCATGTCGATGGAGCGCATGGCGCGAGTTTGCTGGTTTCGGATAAATTGCGCCACAAAGTGCAAGGCATCGATAAAGCGGATTCCTTCGCCTGGGACGCACACAAAATGCTGTTTGTCCCCGCGCCCTGCACCCTGCTATTCTACAAGGACAAGGCGAAAAGCCACGCAGCCTTCCGCCAAGATGCCAGTTATGTCTTTGAGCGGGAACCTGACATATATACCGAATTCGACAGCGCCGAACAGACTTTGGAATGCACCAAAAGGCCGCTGATTATGGCTGTGTGGGTATTGTGGGCGCTGTACGGAAAGGGATTGTTTGCCAGCAAAATTGAATATCTCTGCGAATTGGCCGGACAGGCTTTTCAGATACTGCAAGACGAAGCGGATTTCGAGCCGCTACACCCACCGGAAGCCAACATCCTCTGCTTCCGTTATCTACCGCCGAATCTGCGCGGGCCAGCATTTCCCGATTTCCAAGCGGCGATTAGAAACCGGATTAGGGAAGAGGGGAAATTCTTCATCTCAAAGGTCGATATTGATGGCTCGGCAGCGCTGCGCGTTGTGTTCATGAACCATCAGACCACAACCGGGCATTTCCGCCTGTTGCTGGATGAAATCAGGCACATAGGGCAGCAATTGCTAAATGCCGCTAAAGCCGGGTAGGGTGGGCAAACGGCTTTATCGTTTGCCCACCAGAATCTGCCCACCCTACCCGGCTTAGAAAGGATGGCTTGCGGGAACGGGAATATCCTACTCCACCGCCACCTGCCCCAACCGATACCAATCCACCCGCCGCGTCGCCGCCATCGCCAGCGCCAGCAGCGCGAACAGCAGGATCGAACCGAGCATCAGGGAATTGTCCTCCGATTGCAGCAGCCCGTACAACGCGCCAAACAAACCCGCCAGCATCGCGCCCGCCCCGGCGGCGCGGCGGAAGCCGCCCATCACCGCGCTGAGGTAAAACACAATCAAGACCACACAGGCGCAAGCGGCGATGGCATAAGCCCACTCAAAGCCGATATGCTCGGACAAACTCAGCAGCAACAAGAAGAACATCGCCAAGGCCAAACCGACGAGGGTATATTGCGCCGGGTGTATCGCCAGCCGTTTCAACACCTCGAACAGGAAAATCGACGCGAAGCCCAGGCAGACGAATAAAAACCCATATTTCGTCGCCCGGTCGGACAGCGAATAAATATTGATGGGATCGACCAGCCGGACGCCGAAACTGTCGAAGCAGGACAGCGTTTTGCAGCGGCTGAGATTCTCCGCGACATTCGAGGCCAGCGCATTGACCGCCCAACTTGCCCGGAAACCCTCCGGGCCGATATGCTGGCTGCCAGGGTCAGGCAGAAAACGCCCGTGGAAACCGGGATGCGGCCAAGTCGAGGATAATGTCACCTGGGTTTGCCGCCCGGCAGGCACCAATTCCAAATCCTCCAGCCCGCGCAGTTTCAGCTTGAAACTAAACGGCGCGGCAATGGCCGTGTCGCTCTCGGCCAAATCCTCCAATATCGCATGCATCCCCGGTGTTTGCTCGATCGGCAGGCCGGTGCCTTGCTCAAACCGAAAACGCCTGCCGCCCCAATCCAGCCCCGGCGCTTCCAACACGCCGCGCATATCCGCCACCGCCACGCCGATATAGGCTTTGCCAAATACTATCTTGCCCTTGTGCGGCGTTGGCGGCTTGCCGAAACCCGCCGGTATGGCAAAACTGCCCTTGACCTGCGCGTCCAACACATACGAGCGGACTTTGAACAAGCCGCGCTGTTTGGTTTCCGCCGCCAAACTGCCATCGACATGCAATTCCTCCGGCTGAAAATACAGGACATGCTCTTCGCTATGTTCCTCAATATGTTTTTTCGGACGCGGTTTGTTGGAACCGGCATATTGCAAGGTTTCCACGGTTTCCTGCCAATGCTCGGCATAAGGCACGGCCAGCACCGGCCCGAACAAATGCTGCGGACCTGCCGAACTGGCGGCGATGTCATCCGCAACGGCCCGCTGCCGCTGCGAACGCTCATACACCAAACCCTCGACCATCCCCAGCGGCACCAGCAGTGCCAGCATTAGCCCGAAGACGACAATGGCTTTGATCCAAAGTGATTTTTGCATGGCGGATTCTCCTCTTGATTTAGCTCATGCCGGTTGGCAGGGTGAGAGGATGGGCCGCTTGGGTGAGGAGAATAGGTGGCGAATGTGAAGTTGTGTGAAGCGTGGCGCGGCGGGCTTCCTGGCCGCGCCATGCGGTTCTGGAAAACTACCCGGTGTTACGGGTTTCTGCCTGTCTGGGCCAGCAGAGCCTTGAGCCGTTCAATTTCTGCTTGCGCGGATTGCTTTTCCATCAGGGCGGTTTCCTTTTCCTGCAAAGCGGCTTGTTCACGTCGCAAAGCGGCTTGTTTTTCCATATGCGCCTGCTCGGCCTCCTTATGCGCCCGCTCTATCTCCTGTTGCGCCTGCTCTATCTCCTGTTGCGCCTGCTCCATCTCCAATTGGATGGTGCGCTGTTCACGCAGAAAGTTTTGTCGCGCTTGATAGGCGTGGTAATCGCGTTCCTTCTCGGAAAACAATTTCAAGGTGTTCATGGCTTGCCTCATTTCATTCGTGTTCATCCAGTCCGGCATTGACGCATCGTCTAGCTTGTCACCCTCTTTGAAAAACTTCAGCCAGCGTTGTGATTCGGTTTCGATCCGCTCCGCCGTGAACTTTTTTAGCTCCAGCAAATGGATGCCGCCAAGATTGCCCAAGTTCCGCCCTAGCCGGTCACACAGGGTGTACTCATGGGCGTAGCCGTCTTCGCCAGCCAACAGATTTTCTGCCAGCAGCCAGATGCTGTAGACCGGTTTCAACAGGCTATAATCTTGCCCGCTTTGCAACTGCTGGCTGATGATGTCGCACCAAGTGTAAACCATCCGCGCAGGCAAATGCCGGTAGGCCAGCAGTTGGATTTCAATCTGGTAAAGCTGCCCGGCGCTGTCTTTGGCTTTGACATCCACCACGCTGAGTTTGTCGTCCAAAAACTCTTTGTCGTTGTAGGGATTGAGTATCTCCACCTCAGCTATTGGCGCAGCCAAATCAGCGGCCAATATCGCATTGAGGAAATGCACCAGCAGGTTGCGGTTTTCCTCCGAACCGAGCAGGGCTTTGAATACGCAATCAATTTTCGGATCTATGCGGTGTTTCATATTTAGGTTTTAGCGGAGGTGGGTTTAATTGATTTATTGATAGTTTCCGTAGGAGCGGCCCGTGGCCGCGAAAAGCTTCGGGCAATGGGTGAGGCCCAAGATCGCGGGCATGGCCCGCTCCTACATTTCAATCGATTGAACCCACCTCTGGCTAGGCTACCCAATTAGGCGACATAGGACAATGCCCCCAAACCCTTTTCGGCGGCGTCCTTGTAGAAAGCCACCAAACAATCGAATTGCGCCAACAGATCCTCCTCTTCCTCTTGGAATATCTGAAGGTGGTACAAATCCGCGTTTTCATCCAAGCCCCGCAAACCCTCCAGCACTTGTTCGTGCGTCCACAGGGACAGTTTCTGTGCCTGCTCTTTCACCTCATCTGCGGAAATCAATGAACAGCCATTGTACAGGGCATTGTCAATTTCTTTCCCAACAAATATACCAATGCCACCGAGTATTGCCGCCAACACATCCCATGCGGTTTCAACATCCGTTCCAAGCGAATATTTCCCATCCTCCACCCATTCATCGATCAAGGCGTGGTTTTTCTCCATATCGTCAATTTCTTGCTGGGTAAACGCCCGAAAAAACAAATTCATGCTCATAATGTTGCTCCCGTTGGATAGGCAAGCGCCGCTTTGCTTGACCGCCGAATTATACCGGATTCTGCGTGGGATGTGCCAAGGAATGAAGCGCATCCCATGCGGGCTTTTCGGCAACCTTGCAAGGTGAGCATCGCGCACCATTTCCAAGGCTCTAGCTTCGTTAAGGTGGGTGATGCGCACCCTACAAGTCTTACGGATCTGAATAATCAATGGAAGAGGGTATTCCAGCTCTAATTTTTACCCAGTTTCCAGCGGTTGAAGAGCATTCCCAAAACGAAATAGCTCCTTGTTTGTGAGTGTTGCCTCCTGAATCTGTCTCGGGTAAAAAATCGTACCCAATTTGAACCATTCCTGCCCCTTCAATCAATACTTCAGCTTCAACTTGATATTGCTTGTCGCTGAATGCTTTTGCAGTTGGCCAACGTGTATTCCAAGCATGAAAAACTTTTTTATGATACCTTGAAGTGGGAAAAACCACAGTTGCATCAGATGTGGGCGAAGCTAAAGTCCCATAGTTTGAGATTGTGACAATTTTATGGGTTGCATCTGTATCGTTACTGTTGGCATAATCAATCGGGTCTGCTTTTCCGTCAGCCGATCCATAGCCATATAAGTTAAAGTATTGCTGTCTTAAATCCCAGCATTTACCGTTGTCACATTGCCAATCTGTACGGTCTAGGATATAACCAGCACCCCCGATTGCTCTCCAGCACATGCCTGTATCGTTGTTATCCCAGCATGCCCATCTGGAATCCACTAATTCTCGATTATTAGTCTGGGGATCAATGGCATAAACCTTTAAACTCCGTACACTTACCTGTCCAAATTGGCTGCCGCTGTTTACTGCGGCAATCCATCCAGATATTCCTTTGTAACCAAGTGGCGGTGACACAGTCTTTGCATTTCCATAGCTATTTTCAAGTTGTTGCTCTGGGTTTTCTGGAGTTCCAGTCGGAGCTTTTTGGAAGCAAGGGTTAGTTTGTGCGCTTACAAAATCAAAGCTATTGGTGAGTCTATTCCACTTAAAAATGCCAGAATAAATATTGCCAGACACATTTACATTGGACAGCTTAATGTAATTTGGATAAGTTGGGCTGGTATTTAATGTGGAAATAGAAAAGTCTGCATCTACTGCATATGTGCAATTAGCACATGTAGATAGTAAGAGTGCATATAGATTGTATTTGAACGATTTCATGGTCGGAGCTCCTGAAAGAAAAACCTAACTTTGTGGTGGATGCCCGGAGAGTTGTCTTCTTTCACCTTGCAGGTGTATAACTCGGACTCTACGCCCCTATCCTCTTATTTGTCAACATCTACCCGAAGTGCGACGGGGTTTGTAACCCCGTCGCTTACGTTTTGTGTCACCGGCCAAAATTGCCAAAATACAAAACGTTGCGGGCGGGATTGCAAATCCCGTCCGGCCTAGCCCTGTAGGTCGGACACGGCTCCATCGTGCCCGACATTCCCCCCGCCGGGCGCAAAAAGACGCGCCCGGCGTCGCTAGTCGCGTGGAGTCACCGCAAGCCCCCTTTGGCGCAGTTCGATGATCCTGCCGACAATCTGCTTGAACAAGGCGGGCGGCAGAAACCCGTAGTCGTACTTTCCTGTCTTGCCGGGTACGGGCCGCAAGTCGTAGCCCGGCCATGCGAATTCGTTGAAGTCGTCAAGGACGATCCACGAGCGTTCGCTGTCCAGCCCAAGGTGTTGCTTCACCTTCGCCGGAATCTCGATGGCGGTTTCGGGGGCGTCGGGCGGCGAGTGGGTGATCGGGGCCACCGTGACCCTCTGGCCGTCGCCGTCCTTTTTGACGACAAGGACAATGGCGCACGGCCTGTTTTTCAAGCCCTCTGTTTTCCCCGCCCTGTGTTCGTTCCTCCACAAGTACGAATAGGAGATGACAAGTCCGTTCTCCGGTTCTGGTAGCGCCATGCTAGTCCATCAATGCGTTCAGGTGGTCGTGCGCGTGGCTCATTTCGGCCTGGGCGATGGCGGCGAGGGTTTCCTCTGGCAACTCGCTGACATGGTAGGCCCGCCGTGTGTCGGCCCTGGCCAGCAGTTCGCGGTACTCATGCTCGGAAAGAAAGTACCCGCTCGTCCGCCCGTGGCTGGTGATGGCGATCACTTCCCGTTGAACCTGTTCCCTGTATTGCCCAAAGTTCTTGACGAAATCGGTCGCGGAGACTGTTATCATGATGCGCCTACTAAATGCGTAAAATTGGCATTTTGCGGAAAACGCGCCTTTTGTCAATGCGGTTAGCCCCGTAGGTCGGGCACGGCTCCATCGTGCCCGACATTTCCCCGTCGGGTGCTAAATGTCGGGCGCAAAAAGACGCGCCCGACCTACACGGATCTACCCATCCTAATAACAACCCAATCACAATCCCGGCAAAACCAAAACCGCCTCCGCTCCGCCGCCCTCGGCATTGCCAACGCCAACTCTGCCTTGGTGCAATTGCATAACCTCGCGCACAAACGCCAAGCCCAGCCCGGTGCTTTTGTTGCCGGTCGCCGGGCGCGGCA
>CAZOTR010000010.1:0-38495 GCA_964582755.1 uncultured Methylococcaceae bacterium
GTGCAATGGCTTGCTGAAGCCGGTGGCCAAGGCGGACATCCTGGACCGGCTGGAGACCAAAACCAAGCTGTATTACGAGACGTTTTTTTTAGCTGCGCGGGTTGCGGGAAAATCTATTGGGAAGGCTCGCACCTGGATAAGATGCGGCTGCGCTGGGGTGCTTGGCTGTCGGCTTGAGTGGCCGGTCCCGCCGTCGGGATGGGGGCGGCGGGTGTGGGGGTCAACGCTGGCGTATTAAGAGTTGTTGATAGAGCGTGGAGGCCGGGTCGGCACCGTTATCCGCGGCGTCTTTCAGGGCTTTCACCGATGCTTCTTGCTTGGTGGGGCCATCTTTGTGATGGTGGTGTTCCGAATGGCCGTGGTCATGATAGCCACTATAGCTGCTGCCATAGCCGCTGCCACTGTAGCCGCTATAAGAGTCATAAGGTTGGTACGGGGCGCAGCCGCTGGCGACGGCTGACAGTAGTCCGATGGCGGTGATTAGAAAGATTGGCTTGTTCATGGCTGTCACTCCCGGGTTATGGGTATTTTTGGGTTTTGGAGAGGGCTCAACGATGCATCCGCCATACTTGCTGGAACAGCTCGGCGGATGGGTTGGAAGAGTCGTTTTGCTGGGCCTTCCCCTGGTCTTCCTGTTCTTTTTTGCGCCGGGGATCGAATCGGTCAGCTTGCCAATCGGGGCGGCCTTTCCTGCCGCACGACAAACTAGGGGTTCTTCGGGGGCGTCGGGGATAGTGTGCGGGGCCTAACTTAAAACCAGCTTAAAACCGACAGGGGCGCCAGTGTCCGCCGGGATGTTCAGCGGGTTTTGCTTGCGCTGCCGAGGACAATGGTGTCAGGGCAGTTCGCGGTGGCGGACGAGGATGTTGTAGGGGCTGTCGCGGAAATGGCGGGCCAGTTCCTCGACCAAAAAGACCGAACGGTGGTGGCCGCCGGTGCAGCCTACCGAGAGGCTCAGATAGCTGCGGTTTTCGGCGTCGAAGCAGGGTATCCAGGCATCCAGAAAGGCAGTGACGTCCTTGAGGTAACGGCGCACTTGCGGGCTTTGCCCCAGAAATTCGCAAACTTCCGCATCCTTCCCGGTCTTGTTGCGCAAGGCCGGTTCCCAGTGGGGATTGGGCAGGCAGCGCGCGTCGAAGACGAAATCCGTGTCCAGGGGGATGCCGTTTTTGTAGCCGAAGGATTGGAAAAACAACGACATCATCCGGCTGACATTGGCATCCACCCGGTTGTGGATCAACTCGCGCAGTTGGTGGACGTTGGTGTAGGTGGTGTCGATGACAAGGTCGGCCTCGCGCGCCACCGGCTCCAACAGTTTCCTCTCCAGCTCGATGGCCTCGGACAGCGAGTGGGCCGGGTCGGTGAGGGGATGCTTGCGCCGGGTTTCGCTGAAACGCTTCAGCAAGGTGGCCGGTTCCGCCTGGAGGTATAGCACTTCGATGGCTATCCCCAGTGTGCGGATCAGATCCAAGGTGGCGGGAAACTGGCTAAGGGCTTCGCCTTGGTTGCGGGCGTCTATGCCTAAGGCGGTTTTTTGGTAGATTTTCGGGTTGGCGACCATCGCCTGATGGACAAAGGCATCGAGTAGGGTCACGGGAAGATTGTCGATGCAGTAAAACCCGCAATCTTCCAAGGTTTCCAGGGCGATGCTTTTTCCCGAGCCGGACAGCCCGCTGACGATGGCCAGCTTCATGCCGCCCCCACCCTAACCCTCTCCCGCCGGGAGAGGGAGCGATGCGCGGACATTAGCGGTTATGCTCGTTCTGCTTTTCCTTGTGTTTGATGATCTGCCGGTCCAGCTTGTCGGCCAGTCCGTCGATGGCGGCGTAGAGGTCGGGCTGGGAGTCTTCGGCGAACAGCGTGGCGCCGTTGACATGGATCGTCGCTTCGGCCTTCTGCACCAGTTTTTCGACGGAGAGGATGGCATGGGTGTCGATGACTTGGTCGAAATGCCGTTCCAGCCTCTGGAATTTCTCGTTGACATAGTTTCTCAGCGAGTCGGTCACTTCGATGTGGTGTCCGGTGATGGTGATTTGCATGGCGGGTTCCTGGTGGGTTGAAGGTGTGCCGGTGGTGGGTCGTGCGGGTTTAAAAGGTCCGCTTCCGTTCGTTGGATGACGCGATGGACAGGGCTTCGCGGTATTTTGCCACGGTCCTGCGCGCCACGTTGATGCCCTTGGCCTTGAGCATCTTGGAGATGGCGTCGTCGCTCAAGGGTTTGGCGGCGTCTTCCTGTTCGATGATCTCTTTCAGCAGGGCTTTGATCGCCGTGGCCGAACATTCGCCGCCGGAGTCGGTGGACACATGGCTGGAGAAGAAATATTTGAATTCGAATATGCCGTTGGGGGTGTGCATGTATTTCTGCGTGGTGACGCGGGAAATGGTGGACTCATGCATCCCGACCTCTTCGGCGATGTCCCTCAGCACCAAGGGTTTCATGGCTTTTTCGCCGAATTCGAGGAAATCCTTCTGCTGTTCGACGATGGATTTTGCCACCTTGAGCAGGGTTTCGTTGCGGCTTTGCAGGCTCTTGATAAACCAGCGCGCCTCCTGCAGGTGGTTTTTCATCGCGGTGTTGTCCGCGCTGTGGTCGGCGCGTTTGATCATGTTGGAATAAAACGGGTTGACGCGCAATTTCGGGGCGATGTCGGGATTCAGCAAGACCACCCACTGGCTACCGGAACGGGTCACCAGCACGTCCGGGATGATGTACTGGTGTTCCGTGCTGGCGATGCGCCGCCCCGGTTTCGGTTCCAGGCTGCGGACCAGGGCGATGACGTGGTTGACATCCTCGTCCTCCAGTTCCAAGGCCCGCTTGAGCTTGGCCATGTCGCGCTTGGCCAAGGCTTCCAGGTGATGTCGCACCAGTTCCAAGGCTTTGGCCTTCCAGGGCGTGTCGTCGGGCATTTGGGCGAGTTGCAGTGCCAGGCAATCGGCCAAGTCCAGCGCGGCCACGCCGACGGGGTCGAAATTCTGCACGCGGTGCAGGACGGCCTGGACTTCGTCGAGTTCCAGGTCTTCGATTTGCTCCAGCAAGCCTTGGTGGATTTCCTCGATGCTCCCGGTTAGGTAGCCGTCGTCGTTCACCGAGTCAATGATGGAGGTGGCGATGGCGTAGTCCTGTTCGCTGAACGTCGACATATCCAACTGCCATTGCAAATGGTCCTGCAAGGTTTGCGAGGGCGCGCGTTGGAACAGGTAGTCGTCGCCTTCGTCGTCGTGGGACGGGCTGGTGTACGACTGGATGGTGTCGTACACGTCTTCCCAGGAACTGTCGCCGGGCAACTCTTGCGGGATGTCCGACTTTTCGTCCAAATTCGGAATTTCCGCGAATTCGGTTTCCCGCGCGGCGGCGGGTTCGGCCACTTCGGAACCTTCCTGCTGGGGGGCTTCCTCGTCGGCCACCTCCAACATAATGTTGGAGTCTAGCGCCTGCTGGATTTCCTGTTGGAGGTCGAGCGTGGACATTTGCAGCAGTTTGATGGCCTGCTGCAACTGGGGGGTCATGGTCAGTTGTTGACCGAGCCGCAATTGAAGGGTTTGTTTCATGGGCACTTAAGCCAAAGATGTAACAAAACGGATGGTCCGGCTTTTGCTGAACATTATTCTACTTGCTTCATTAAGGTTGTGGAGGGTTTCCAGGGTCAATGGGAAAAATTTTCTCCCAGATAGACCTTGCGGACCTCGGGGTTGGCGACGATTTCCGCGGAATCGCCCTCGGCGATGACTTTGCCATCGTTGAGGATGTAGACGCGGTCGCAAATCCCCAGGGTTTCCCGCACATTGTGCTCGGTGATGAGGATGCCGATGCCGCGCTCGCGCAGATGCTCGATGATTTTCTGGATGTCGATGATGGACAGCGGATCGACGCCGGCGAAGGGTTCGTCGAGCAACATGAAGCGCGGCTCGCAGGCCAGGGCGCGGGCGATCTCCACCCGCCGCCGCTCGCCGCCGGACAGGCCGATGGCGGCTTGCCGGCGCAGGTGGGAGATGCTGAACTCGTCCAGCAACTCTTCGATGCGCAACTCGATTTGGCCGCTGCTGAGATCCCCGCGCAATTCCAGCACGGCGCGCAGATTGTCGGCGACGGTCAGCTTCCTGAAAATCGACGGCTCCTGGGGCAGGTAGCCCACGCCCAGCCGCGCCCGCGCATGCATGGGCAGGTGGGTGATGGGGCGCTCGTCGAGGAAGATGGCCCCGGCGTCCGGCCTGATGAGCCCGACGATCATGTAGAAGCTGGTGGTCTTGCCCGCGCCGTTCGGACCGAGCAGGCCGACGATTTCCCCGCTCTCCATGCGGATGGACACGTCATCGACGACGCGGCGCTTGTTGTAGGTCTTTTGCAGGCCGGTGGTGGTCAACAGGGTCATGGTGCTTTACTTCGGTGCCTCGTCGTCTTTTTCCGGTTGCAAGGTCACATGGACCCGGTCGCCCTTGCTGGACGGCAAGCCCGCCTTCATCACCGAATTATGGGCGTCGTATTCGATGCGCTCGCTGGTGACGCGGTCGCTGGCTTCGGGTTTGTCGCCCTGCCAGGCCATGGCCTTCTCATGCAGGACCAACACGCCGGTGTCCGGGAAATACTCGGTCCGCAGGCCGATGCCGTTCCACGGCGGCTTGCCGGCTTCCGGCGTCTGCTTGACGCGGGCCGGCTTGCCGAAGGTTTCTATCCGGTCGGTCTTGCCGTCCTTCTGGTACACGACCATCTTGTCGGACATGGACTCGATGCTGCCCTGGGTGAAACGCACATTGCCGTTGTACACGGTCAGCCCCTTGCCTTCGTCGTAGGTCGCCGAGTCGGCCTCGATGTACATCGGCTGCTTGGAGTCGGAGTCCAGCGCCCCGGCAGGGAAAGATCCGGCCATCGCCAGCAGGCCGGACAGCAAGGCGTGGTTAATGCGTTTCATGCTTCCTCCGCACGTCGGCGAGTAGTTTGATCTTAAGCACCGGCTCGAAGTAGACCTGCGCCCCGTTGCCGCTGGTCGCGTCGTCTTTCCCTAGCATCAGCACATGTTCGGCGGTTTCCGCGTAATCTTGGTCGGGCGTGTACTTGACGTTCGAGGTGAAGATTTTCAGTTCTTCGCCCTTGCTGTCTTTGCGGGTGATCAGCACCTTGCCGTGGAGCAACACCGGCTTGCCTGCGGCCTGGGAGGTTCCCCTCTCGGAATGGATGATCCAGGGTTCCCCGCCTTTCTTGTATAGCGTCATCACTGGCTTGTCCATTTCCGTCCGGTTGTCGTCCTTGTAATGGATCATGCGTTCGGCAAACAGCACTTGTTTGATGGCACCCTCCGGGGTCAGTTCGGTGCGGTGGATGTTCTTGGAGTAATAATCGATCTGGCTGTTGTCCACTTTGCTTACCGCCTCGTCTTTCGGCGCCAGGATTTCCGCCAGCCACCAAGAACCGCCGGCGAGCAGGATCAGGATCAGCCGGGTGGCGAGGGTCCGCAGATTTGGCATGGCGATGGCCGCTCCCTCAAACCACGCCGGCGCGCAACAAGTCGTGCATGTTCAGCGCCCCGATGAGATGGTTGCCTGCGTCCACGACCAGCAGCGCGTTGATGCGCTTGCCCTCCATCACACGCAAGGCCTCGGCAGCCAGCCGGTCGGCCTCGATGCGGGCGCAGCCCAAGGTCATCACCTCGGCGATGCGGGTGGCGTGGATGTCGCCGTCGCGCTCCCACAGGCGGCGCAAATCGCCGTCGGTGAAAATGCCCCTGACTTGGTTTTCCCCGTCAACCACGGCGGTCATGCCCAGTTTTTTCGCAGTCATTTCCAGGACCGCCTCGCGGATCAGGGCGGATTCGGCCACGGCGGGGACACCATCGCCGCTGTGCATGATGTCGGCGACGCGCAACAGCAGCCGCCGCCCGAGGCTGCCGCCAGGGTGGGACAGCGCGAACGCCTCGCGGGTGAAGCCGCGCGCCTCCAGCAAGGCCACGGCGAGGGCGTCGCCCATGACCAGCGCCGCCGTGGTGCTGGAGGTGGGGGCCAGCCCCAGGGTGCAGGCTTCCTCGCGGACGCCGATGTGGATATGCGCGTCGGCCTGGCGCGCCAGGGTTGACGCGGGGTTGCCGGTCATCGCCACCAAGGCCGCGCCGATGCGCTTGATGACCGGCAAGATGGTCAACAATTCCGCCGTCTCGCCCGAATTGGACAGGGCCAGCACTACGTCTTTGGCGGTAATCATGCCCAGGTCGCCATGGCCGGCCTCGCCGGGATGGACGAAAAAAGCCGGGCTGCCGGTGCTGGCCAGGGTGGCGGCGATCTTGCCGCCGATATGGCCCGATTTGCCCATGCCGGTGACGACGATGCGGCCCGGGCAGGTTAGCATCAGCCTACAGGCCGCGACGAATTGGCCGTCGATGCGCTCGGCCAGGGAGGCGACCGCCTCCGCCTCGATCCGAACGACGTTCTGGCCGTCTCGGCGCAGCTTGCTGTCATCAATGATCGGGGTCATGCGTTAGGGTGGGCAGGGTTTTGCTTAAAGCAGGCATTATGCCATGAACCTAGGGAGGATTTCATGGTTCTGTGGCTCCCAAGCCGCCGGAGCCGGGGCGGGCAGGCGGCCCCGCCAGCGGCGGGCCGCTTATTCAACCAGAATCCACCGATTGCTCGAATCCTGGCAGACGCGGCGCTTTTCTTGGAGTGTCCGCCCGTCCTGGAGCGTGACCACTTCCTCCAGGGTGCGGCAGTTCTGGCCGCTGACGGGGTCTTTGGCCAGTTGGCCTAAAGGCTTGAGTTCCACCGTGTTGCCGGTCTGCGGATTGAGCCATTGCTGCGCTTGGTTGATCGAGCCGGATTGCGCCGCCCCGCCCAATTGCTGCAAACGGAAATTCTGGTCGGCGGGTGTCAATTGCGAGCCGATCTGGCCGTTCAAAACGCTGGCCGCCATGCTTTGGATCATGGCATTGACCAGCGCCCCCTGGATGCCGCCGCCCATGGCGTTGCCGACGGAGGAGCCCAGCGCCGGGGCCGCGCTTCCGTAAGGATTGTAGCCGCCATAGCCCCCGCCGGCGCAGCCGGCCATGAGCGTCAACGCGGAAACGGCGGCGGTGAGGCAGAAAATTTTGTTCATACGTTTGTTCATAACTGGAGTTCCTTAATAGTGTTGCGCGGAATTTCTGTGGACGCTTGGACACGGCAAGCGTCACCTGCCGGATGCCATGGCAATGGCGCGGGGCCGTGTTAAAGAATAATTGTAGTGCCTAGCCGGTGTCTTTTTCCGCCGGGCATCGAACCACAGGGATAAAAGGGATCAGAGGATTTCCAGCACCTTCTCCGGCGGCCTGCCGATGGCCGCCTTGCCGTTGGCGACCACGATGGGCCTTTCGATCAGAATGGGATGCTCCACCATGGCCCGGACCAGCGCCGCGCGGTCCAGCGCGGGATTGTCCAGGCCGGCTTCGCGGTAGACGGCCTCCCCCTTGCGCATCAACGTGCGCGGCTCCAGCCCCAGGCAAGCAAGAATTTGCTCTAGTTCTTCGGCGTCGGGGGTGTCTTTCAGATACTCGACGACAACAGGCGTGATGCCCCGGTCGGCCAACAATTGCAGGGTGGCGCGGCTTTTGCCGCAACGGGGGTTGTGGAAAATTTTGACGCGCATGGCTGCATCCCGGTCGAAAGGTTTGGGTTTTGGCCGGCGTCTGCCTATGCAATAGGCCAGGGCCGGGTCGATCAAAAAACGGTCGGTCAACGCGGTGCGCCCCAGCAGCAGCCGGAAGCGCATGGTTTCGCGGCTGGTCAGGGTCAGTTCGATGGTCCAGGTCTCATCGCCCAAAGTGATCTCGGACTCGATCACATAGCGCATCTGCCGGTGGCCGCCGGAGTCGGTGACGCGGCGGCGGTCGATGACCGGCGCTTCGCGTACGCAGACCAGCCTGGGGTTGTGCTGTCCGGGATGGATGCTGAAGCGAACCCACTGCCGCCCGTCGCGCAGGAACGGCTCCAGCTTGAAGGCATGCAGCGCGGACGTGCGCGCCCCGGTGTCGATCTTGGCCTTGATCGGCGGCAGGTCCAAGGTCCGCAGCAGCACCCATTCGCGCCAGCCCAGCAGTTTTTTCTCAGGGGTTGTCGTCATCGGACAAGGCCGGGCGGCAGGCTGGCTCAATCAGCGGCGCGGGCTTGCAGTTCGCGGTGCTGGTCGCGGCCTAGGAGCTTGGCCAGCTCGTGCATCTCGCCGGAAAGGGCGGCCAGCAAATCGTCGCTGGCGAGCAAGCCCTTCAACACACCGTGGCGGTCCACCACGGCGACGCGGCGGACGCCCTTGACCCTCATGCGTTGCAGCGTGTCCCACAGCCGGTCGTCCTCATGGGCGGTGACCAGATCGTAGCTGAGGAGGTCGCCCAGGCGGGTTGTGGCGGCGTCGGCTTCCTTGGCGAGGACTTCGACCACCAAATCGCGGTCGGTGACGATGCCCACCGGGGCGACCGCGCCATGGGCGTCATCCTCCACCACCACCAAACAGCCGACATGGTGCTGGCGTATGAGCTTGGCGGCCTGGACGACAGAATCCTCTTTTCTGGCGACGACGATGTCGCGGTTGCAAAATTGGCCTGCTGACATGGAGCGCTCCGCTGGAGGGTTCTGGGGAATGGCGACATTCTAACCGGTTTGGGGGCCAGTGGGCGGCGCTTGGCGGAGGCGGGGAAGATGCCCCCGGCAAGTGTCCCCGCAAAACCTCGGTGGCCACATTTTCCGGCGCCGGCACACCAGGGGCATAAAAAAAGCGGGTAGGGCATAGCCTAACCGCTTGATTTTTGTTTCTTGTGTTTGGTGGGTCGTCCGCGACTCGAACGCGGGACCATCGCATTAAAAGTGCGGTGCTCTACCGACTGAGCTAACGACCCAAAAGAGCTTTGCATTGTAATGGTTAAATTAGACTTTTTCAAGCCCTTTGCAAGCCTTGCGACTCAAACCAAGCTTGCCCCCTGTATGGCGATATTCGCAGCCTCCCTCCTTTGCCGCCGCTTCTTCGCCGAAACCGCCATCGGCAAGCTGAAGAATCTCTGCCAGACCGGGCGCGCCCGCCGTCGCTCCGCCGCCAATTCCCTCCCCCAGTTCCATGGCAGGCATCGCCGCCCATTGCCCCGCCGTCGGCCAGCCCCAGCTTGGTCCCTGCCAACGCCTTGGCCGTAACCTGGCCGCTTGTCCCGGCCCGGGGTTTCTCGCCATGCGTTTGGATGTGGGTTTAATTGATTTATTGATATTTTTCGTAGGAGCGGCCCGTGGCCGCGAAAGGCTTGGGGCAATGGGTGGGGCCAGAGATCGCGGGCATGGCCCGCTCCTACAATTCAATCAATTGAACCCACCTCCATGCGTTTGGCCGCAAATGCATTTATTGGGTAAGCGCGTGTTACCGGTTATTGGGTATATAAAATACTGAGTCCTGTGTATTTTTCCGCAAGCCCCGCATTCCTATAATGCGCCTGCCGTTGCTGGGCAGCGGCAAGCGGATTAAGTCGATAAATTTAACCCTCCAGGAAAATCCTATGGGCTGGATTTATCAGTGATTGTCCATTGACTAGAGGAATAACGCCATGACTGAGCAAGGCCGTCCTTCAACCTGGGAATTGTTTGTCGCCAAGCACCAAGAGCATCTCTTTGGCCCCGGCCCCGTCCACGCCGCGCATCCTAAGCAGCGTGTGGGCTTCAAGACATTGCTCCTGTCCAATCCGAACTATTTCGGCAACCTTGCGGGAAGCAAGTTCCAACCGGTGTTCCCCCTGAGTGGCGACACCTATTATGAGAAGTTGACATGCGTGGGCTACCAGCCGCAACAGAAACGGCTCGAAGCGGTGGTCCATGTATACCAGCCGGGCGGGTATGGCGGGGGCATTTGCAGCCCCGGCACCCCGGAGTTTGTGCGCTTTTATCTTTCATTCGACCATGGGGCGACCTGGCGAGACCAGGGGATGACCAGCTTCCAGGCTTATGACATCCCGGAAGGGACGGACGGCGACAAGCGTTTGGAGTACGCAGTTTCGCTGCCCATCGATCCTCCGCCGAAGTTTTGTTGGGTCGATCCGCTGATCCAGGTGCGTGCGATCCTGTCGTGGAACAATCCGCCGCCGCCGGACCAGCCCAATTGGCCGCCCATATGGGGCAATGTGCTCAATGCCAACATCCTGGTGGAGCCGTTTCGCCTCATTTTGCCGCCAATCCTTTTCGATCTGCCCGAGGTCCAGCTACCGCCGATTCTCAAGGAAATCATCGATCCCGAAGTGCCGATCCAGACTAAAGCGAAAGCCCTCACCGCGCAGGAGCTGGCGACGCTTTACGCGGGTAAGGACGTGCCGGCGCATCGCTTCGCCTTCAAGGAGATTGCGTCCTTCGTCTCGTCAAAGTCCAGCTTGAGCGTCGAATCGTTCGCGGCAATTTTGCCGGGTATCGAGATCAATCCCGACATCATCGGCATCCTGTTTCCCCCAACGGACGGCGACATTAGCTACGAGGAGCTTAAGTGCATAGGGCTAGACCCGAATTTCCCGGACACGCTGGTCGGCGTGATCCAGGTTAAGAAGCAGGTAGGCTATTCTGGCGGTCCGTGCACCTATGGTAGCCATGAGTATGTCACTTTCTGGGCGGACTTCGACGGCAACGGCAGCTTTGAGACGTGTCTAGGCACGGCCGACGTCCGGGTTTACGACACCAAGATTCCGGACGGCGGGGTGTATTACGCCGTCCGGCTACCGGTGGATTTCAGCCAATATCGCCAGCCCTGCAAGAGGGGGCCGAAGGTGGTGCGCATCCGCGCCATTTTGTCCTGGAGGGTTCCGGTGCCTTGCGCCGATCCCAACAAGGTGCCCGTCTGGGGCAACCGCGAAGAGACGCTGATCAACATCGCGCCAGGGCTCAAAATGCCTGGGGGAAAGATTGCGATCCTGGGCGGGATACCGGTTTCTTTCATCGACAATGTGTCAGGCCTCACCACAAGCGACGCATACTTTGCCATCAATGACAACCTGCATCCTGACGACCATGGCAGGCCCTGTCCCTTCGCCGGATGGGTGACGGCGCAAGGAGCGCCGTTGCTGGGCAAGAGTTACAAAGTGGAGGCGACCCCGGCAGGAGGCGGGGCATCGACGGCGGTAGTGGCCGATCTCAGGTTGACCCGCCAGGATGGCACGGCGCATGTGCATAAGGCGAATTCCACGACCCAGCGATTTGACTATGTTCCCTTCGAGGACAACATAATCAGCGTGCTTGCGCAGTGGCACAGCCCGGACGACGCATTGTGGGAGATAAAGCTTACCACTTATGACGGTCCCGCCAATGACGCCAGCGCAACAGCTTATGGGATCGATAAGCACCTCATCCAACTTGACAATACCAGGCCGGAAGTGTCGATCACAATCGAGACAGGCACGGGCAACTGCGGGAAGTTCGTCATCCAACCTGGAAGTTCCATTTCCGGAACCTTCGTGGCGCGCGATGCCAATCTTAGGCGTTATCGGCTCCATGTGGAGCCAACAGATGTGAATCCTGCCGCGGTGAATCCTTCCTCGGGCCTGGACCAGACGCTGGTAGCGGGAAACGTGTGGACGCTCCAGACTGAACATATGCAATCCTGCGGCTATGTGATCATGGCACAAGCTTGGGATCGCGCCATCGTGAACAGCCAAGCGGGAGGGGATTTGGGGAATTACAATTACGACAGCGCGGGCTTTTGTTTGGTAAATCCTGGCAATTAGCAAGTCCGCCGCCGGATGGGGGCGGCTCCCCCGTCCAATTTCCATGTGGCGGAACAGCGGCAATGCGGTTCCGCCATCTGGCCTCAACCAGTCCCCGCCGCCACACGCAGGGAATGTCCGGGGTGGCATTCCCCGCTTGCATGGCTTGGGTTGCGTCCCGGCCAAGGCCGGTCGGCAATTCCCATTTTGAGCAACAGTCAGGCGACGTGTTCCGCCATTCCGGCAGGGATGCCGGAATCCAGTGTCCAGGGATGGCAAGCGGCTGGCTACCGTTTGTTCGGAATCAAACATTTGCATGAATCGCTGTGGGCCGGCTGCGCCACGGGAAAGAAGGTGTGGAAAGTGTTAAACTTTTCCCATTTTTCAAGCGAGAACAATGAAAGTCATGCAACTCGTCATCACCGTCGCCGGAGAAGACCGCTCCGATCTGATCGAGGAACTGACCCGCGTCGTCAAGGACTGCAAGTGCCATATCCTGGAAAGCCGGATGACCGAACTGGGGGCCGAATTCGCCGCCCACCTGCTGGTCGATGGCAACTGGAACCATATCGTCAAGCTGGAAAACGCCCTGGAGGCCATGGGGGCGCGCCACTGCCTCAAGATCGCCACCTTGCGCACCAAGGAGATCCGTGCCGAGGAGGAAAATGTGATTCCCTATGGCGTCGATATTTTCGCCAGCGACCATATCGACAATATCCACGAACTGACCGCCTTTTTCACCACGCGCGGCATCAAGATCCTGGACTTGAGCACCAGCCGCTATCCCGCGCCCTACAGTGGCACCCCGCTGTTCGTCGCCCGCATGGTCGTCAAAATTCCGGTCGCGCTCAGGATCGTGTCGCTGCGCGACGAATTCCTGGAGTTCTGCGATCAGCAGAATCTCGATGCCATCCTGGAGCCTGTCAAACGCTAGGCTTGCCTCTCGAAGGAGAATTTCCCATGACCGGCGTAGCCATCGGCCAGCCCGTTCCCGATTTCACCGCACTAGCCACCTCGGCCCGGACGGTTTCCCTCGCCGCGCTCAGGGGCAAGAATCTGGTGGTGTATTTTTATCCCAAAGACAGCACCCCCGGCTGCACCCAGGAAGGCTTGGACTTCCGCGATCTTTATCCCGAGTTTGCCAAGCTGGACGCCGAGATCTTCGGGGTTTCCCGCGACAGCCTGAAATCCCACGAGAATTTCAAATGCAAGCAGGGCTTTCCGTTTGAATTGATCTCAGACGCCGACGAAGCGCTGTGCAGGCTGTTTGATGTCATCAAACAGAAGAACCTGTACGGCAAGCAGGTGTTGGGCATCGAGCGCAGCACCTTCCTCATCGACCGGGAAGGGCGGCTGGCGCGGGAGTGGCGCAAGCTCAGTGTCAAGGGCCACGCCGGAAAAGTGTTGGATGCGCTGCGCGAGATTGCAGGCGCTTGAGTTTTGTAAATCCCCTCCTGCCGTAGGCCAGCGCACGCCGGCCTTACTCCATTCCAAGCCGAGATCCCATGAGCAACGACACCCGCAAGGAAAACAAACTCTTCATCCTCGACACCAATGTGTTGATCCACGACCCTTCCGCGCTGTTCCGTTTCCAGGAGCATGGCATCTATATTCCGATGATCGTGCTGGAGGAGTTGGACAATTCCAAGAAGGGCTTCTCGGAAGTCGCCCGCAGCGCCCGCCAGGCCAGCCGTTTCCTCGACGAGCTGATCCGCCACGCCGACCTGCAAACGATCAACGAAGGCATCCCGCTGCCGCAAATCCAGTTCGCCGCCCGCATCGACGAGCGCTGCACGGGAAGGCTATTCTTCCAGGTCAAGCGCCTGTCCAGTGTCCTGCCCGACTCCCTGCCCGGCGGCGTGGCCGACAACGCCATCCTCGCCACCGCGCTGGCCTTGATCGAAGACATGCCCGATGTGCAGGTCACCTTGGTGTCCAAGGACATCAACATGCGCATCAAGGCGTCGGTGCTGGGTATCCGCGTGGAGGACTACCACAGCGACCAAGTGCTGGACGATGTCAACCTGCTGTACAGCGGCATGGAGGAGTTGCCGCTGGATTTCTGGTCCACCCACGGCAACAAGATGGAATCCTGGCAGGACCACCATGGCCACACTTTCTACAAAGTCAGCGGGCCTTTGGTGAGAAACTGGCACAGCAACCAGTTTTTGTACCTGCCCGACGACTCCCAGTTTGAATGCCTGGTGCGCACACTGGAAGGCGACACCGCCACCTTGGAACTGGCCCGCGATTTTCGCAGCCCGCAACATGCCGTTTGGGGCATCCAAGCGCGCAACCGCGAACAGAATTTCGCCTTCAACGTGCTGCTCGACCCGAACATCGACTTCGTCACCCTGCTCGGCCAGGCCGGCACCGGCAAGACCCTGCTGGCGCTGGCGGCGGGCCTAGCGCAGACGATGGACGACAAGCTCTACAAGGAAATCATCATGACCCGCGAAACCATCCCGCTGGGCGAGGACATCGGTTTTCTGCCGGGCACCGAGGAAGAGAAGATGGCCCCGTGGATGGGGGCTTTGCTGGATAATTTGGAGCTGCTCAGTAGCCACACGGACACCGGCGATTGGGAGCGCGCCGCCACCAGCACGCTGATTTCCAACCGGGTCAAGGTCCGCGCCCTGAACTTCATGCGCGGCCGCACATTCCTCAACCGCTACATAATCCTCGACGAGGCGCAAAACCTCACGCCCAAGCAGATGAAAACCCTCATCACCCGCGCCGGCCCGCAAACCAAGGTCATCTGCTTAGGGAATCTAGGCCAGATCGACACGCCTTATCTGACCGGCACGACCTCGGGTTTGACTTATGTGGTCGATCATTTCAAGGCGTATTCGTATGGGGCGCATTTGACTTTGCGACGGGGCGAACGATCCAGGCTGGCGGATTTTGCGGCGGAAACCTTGTAGCGTGGCTAACGCCTAGAGCAGTTTCATATTGAAGGGTCACTGCCATTAAGTTAAGCGGGGCAGCGAGGGCGAAGCCGCGTAGCGGCATCGAGGGTAGCCGGGGGGTTCAACCCCCGGATTGAAGGCTAGGGGCGGGTTCATTCGCCCCTAGCGCAGACGCGAAATGGAATGCCCTAAGCTTGGCTGGAAGCCGTCAGATCATTCAGGGAGACGATGGGATCGTCCAACACCGGATCCCGCAAGATTTCCAGCAAAGCCGGATATTCCGGGTGGCTTGAGTAACTCACGGCGTGATCCAGAAATTCTGCTATCGGGTATGTTCCCCAGTTCCTGAGTTGCCAGAATTCTGCCTTGTCGGCGTGGAAGCGCTTGGCCATCCTGACAAAGTCGGGGATTTCCCGGTAATTGAGCTTCTGCACGACGCACACTAGGACCAGCCTGTTAAATCTGCCTTCGGTTCTCAGTTTGCCGAGGAATTCTAGGTTCTTCATCAGCCGGGTAAAATCGCCACCGCGCCGGACAATGTTGTAAGTCTCCTCCTTGGTCGCGTCAACTGATACGATCACATCTTTGACATTGCCTTCCAATTTCAGCGAGTTCCAGGTTTTTTCATCAAACAGCACGGCGTTGGTGTGCAAGTGGATTTTGCGCGGACCCGCATGGGTAGTGCAATAATCGGCCAGCAGGTTGCGGAAATGGATGCTGCCGAAAGGGTCGCCGCTGCCGGTGATCTTCACCTCTTCACAGGATTCCATGACGGGGATAAGCGTTTTCTGGGTCAGTTCGCCAAACTTCGATTGTTCGGATTTGCCTACGGCAATCTGCTCTTTCCGACACGACGGGCAACTTAAATTGCAACTCAGGTCATGGGAAAAAACGGCGGAAGTCGGGCCTTGTTCCTGATACCGCGCCAACTGCTCGTCGGTGAACTCCGCCCTGCTTCGCAAAGTCCTGGCGGCAATGAGATTGCAGAATTTGGCGCTGCAATATTTAAAGCTGCCATCGAGTATAGATTCCCGAATCTCCTTGGCCTCATTGCTGCGCCAGATAGCCTCCCAGTTGGAATCTTCCAAGGTGCCGATGGGCTTGGGCAACCATGCGGGACAGCAGGCATAGACTTCCCCCGACGGGCTGGTTTCAAAATGCTCAAAAGGAACCGGGCAAAAAGACGTTTTTAGATAGGCGGAAAGTTCGTCGGCCTTGCCGTCCGTTTCCTCTTCCACTGTTGCGGACAGCCGCTGCGGAAAAAGATCCACTTGATTGAAGCCCATGGCTATTTCGCACAAGGTTTTGGCTTCGGCGTATTTCTGCTGGGCTAGGAAGGCTGACGCCAGCGCGGCGGCTATGGCAGCCCCCGCTTGCCGGTCGCTGATGGCTTTGAGGGCGTTGACCAGCCCGCTGAATGGGGAGGGGTCTTGATAATCGGCGATGGCTGTTTTGAGATATGTCGCCAGAGGTTCGTAATAGGCGGAGGAATCATAGTTCAACAATGGCCCATGCACGAGGCGACGCAGGTAATATTTTTCCAGCAGAAGATAAGGCAGCTCCAGCTTGGTTATCTTTTTTTCCTCGCGGAAAAAATAATACCGGGTGCGCACTATGCGCAAGATGCTGTGACATTTATCCTTGAGGCTGTCAAGCAGATTCACAAGTCTCGTCCTTCTTTGTCTATGGTAAAAGTTTCTATGCGCGGGAAGGCACTTCCCAGGTTGAGGAAGTGCCGATTGGGCGGAATAGGCGGGTCGCCTTCGCCGTTGCTTAGAATTTGCTATGCAATTCCAAATGCAAAGCCAGAAATTCTTCGGTCAGCCGGTGGTCGGGGGCGTAGTGGATCAGCGGCTGGGATTCGCTGTGCGATTCGCGCACTTTCACCGAGGGGGAAATCTTGGCCTCCAGCACCGGGTGGCCTTCGGCCAGCAGGGCGCTGACCAGCGCCTGCGGCAGGTTGGCGCGGGATTGGAACTGGTTGACGACAATGCCTTCGATGACCAGGTCGGCGTTGTGGTCGGCCTTGATCTCGCCGATGGTGGCAAGCAGGTTGTACAGCGCGTCGCGGGAGAAGGCGTCGCAGTCGAAGGGGATCAGGCAGTGCTGGGCGGCAATCAGCGCGGTGCGGCTGTAAAAGTTCAGAGCGGCCGGCGTGTCCAAATAAACATGGTCGAAGCCTTGCAGGGCATCCAGCGCTTCGCGCAGCTTGCAGATCTTGTAGCGCGCCTCTAGCCGGCTTTGCAGCGGCTCCAGTTCGGGGTGCGAGGGGATGATGTACAAGTTCGGCCAGCGCGTGGGCTGGATCACCTCGTCCAGCCCTGGCGGCTTGCCGAACGGGTTGACGCTGAGGGTTTCCTTGAAGAAGTGGGCGATGGTGCGTTCGGGCTCGGCCACTTTCCCGCCCAGCAGATAATGGGTGGAGTTGCCCTGCACGTCCAGGTCGATGAGCAGGGTCTTCTTGTCATCTATGGCGCTGATCGCGGCCAAGTTACAGGCGATGGTCGATTTCCCCACGCCGCCTTTCTGGTTGAAGATCACCCTGCGCATGTTTTCCCCTTGTTGGAAATGATGGAAATTATGAGACGTTCGGCCCGCCCTACGGGCGCGGCGCGCCCTGCGGCTTTAGATTTGCCTTGGGCTACTGTATTCTAACCCTTTTTTTCACCGAACGACCGACACCTTAAGCGATGGAAGACAGTTACCAGCCGCAGCAAATCGAAGAAGACGCCCAACAAGCCTGGGAGCAAGGCCAAGTGTTCAAGGCCGTGGAAGATCCGGGCCGGGAAAAGTTCTACTGCCTGTCGATGTTCCCCTATCCCAGCGGGCGCTTGCACATGGGGCATGTGCGCAATTACACCATCGGCGATGTCATCAGCCGCTTCCAGCGCATGCAGGGCAAGAACGTGTTGCAGCCCATGGGTTGGGATGCCTTCGGCTTGCCGGCGGAAAACGCGGCGATGCAGAACAAGGTCGCCCCGGCGGCTTGGACCTACGCCAACGCCGATTACATGCGTTCGCAGCTTAAGTCCTTGGGCTTTGCGATTGACTGGAGCCGCGAGCTGGCGACCTGCCGGCCGGATTATTACCGTTGGGAGCAGTGGCTGTTCACCCGCTTGTTCAAGAAAGGGCTGGTTTACAAGAAGACCGCGCCGGTGAACTGGGATCCGGTGGACAACACCGTGCTGGCGAACGAGCAGGTCATCGACGGGCGCGGCTGGCGTTCCGGCGCATTGGTGGAAAAGCGCGACATTCCGATGTATTTCATGCGCATCACCGCCTATGCCGACGAATTGCTGTCCAGCCTGGACACGCTGCCCGGCTGGCCCGAGCAGGTGAAAACCATGCAGCGCAATTGGATAGGCAAGAGCTTTGGTTGCGAGGTGCATTTCCCCTACGAAGACGGCACGGATGTTCTAAAGGTCTACACCACCCGCCCCGACACTTTGATGGGCGCGACCTATGTCGCCGTGGCGGCGGAGCATCCTTTGGCGATGGCGGCGGCGGAAGGCAATCTGGAACTGGCGGATTTCATGGAGGAATGCCGGCAAGGCGGCACGGCGGAGGCCGACATGGCGACCATGGAAAAGAAAGGGATGCCGACGGGCCGCTTCGTCATCCATCCGTTGAACGGCGAGAAGCTGCCGGTGTGGGTGGCGAATTACGTGCTGTGGGGCTACGGCGAGGGCGCGGTGATGGCGGTGCCTGCGCATGACGAGCGGGATTTCGCGTTTGCCCAAAAATACGGCCTGCCGATTCGTACGGTGATTGCCTCCGCGAACGGGGCTTACGAGTCTGTCGATCCACAAGGCGAGTGGATTGAAGCCTATGCCGAGCATGGCGTGTGCGTGAATTCCGGGCCTTACGACGGCTTGGCTTTTCAACAGGCTTTCGATGCCATCGCTTCCGGCCTGCAAGCCAAGAACCTAGGCCAAAAGCGCACCCAGTTCCGCCTGCGCGACTGGGGCATCTCGCGCCAGCGCTATTGGGGTTGCCCGATTCCCATCATCCATTGCCCGTCTTGCGGCGATGTGACAGTGCCGGAAAATCAATTGCCGGTGGTGCTGCCCGAGGATGTGACGATAGATGTCGGTTCGCCAATCAAGAAGATGCCGTCTTTTTACGAGACCACTTGCCCCGAATGCGGCGGCGCGGCGGAGCGGGAGACCGACACCTTCGACACCTTCGTCGAGTCGTCCTGGTATTACGCCCGCTACGCCTGCCCGGACGCCGAAACGGCGATGCTGGACGGGCGGGCGAATTATTGGCTGGCGGTGGACCAGTACATCGGCGGCATCGAACACGCCATCCTCCATCTGCTGTATGCCCGCTTCTTCCATAAATTGATGCGCGACGAGGGCTTGGTGGCCGGCAACGAGCCTTTCGTCAATCTGCTGACCCAAGGCATGGTGGTCGCACCGACTTTTTACCGGGAAAGCGCCGACGGCAAAAAACAGTATTTCAACCCGGCGGAAGTGGACCTCAACACCGACGAGCGCGGCAGGCCGGTCAGCGCGGTGCTGAAGGCGGACGGCCAGCCGGTCGCCATCGGCCCCATCGAGAAGATGGCGAAGTCCAAGAACAACGGCGTCGATCCGCAAGCCTTGATCGACCAGTACGGCGCGGACACGGCGCGGCTGTTCATGATGTTCGCCGCCCCGCCGGAGCAGTCCCTGGAATGGTCGGACAGTGGCGTGGAAGGGGCTTACCGCTTCTTGCGGCGTTTGTGGGGCAGGGTGGCCGGCAATGTCAACGGGCTGTTTGCCGCCTATCCAGAGCGGGATGCCTTGCGCGTTGCCGATTGGGCCGGTTTTCCGTTGGAGGCCAATCACCGCGACGCCCGCCGGGCGATCCATTTAAGCCTCAAGCAAGCCAATTACGACTTCGCCAAGCACCAGTTCAACACCGTCGTCTCGGCGGCGATGAAAATTTTGAACACTTTGGCCGACGACAAGGGCTTCTGGAACAGCGGCGATTGCCAGGGCGAACGGCTGGCCGTGTTCCAGCACAGCGCCGCCGCCGTGGCCTTCGAGGGCTATTCGATTCTCGCCCGCTTGTTGTACCCAATAGCCCCACATATTTGCCACGCGCTGTGGAACGAACTGGAACCGGGCGGGAACATCCTCGAAGCCGGTTGGCCGAAGGAAGACGAAACCGCCTTGGCGCAGGATACGGTGGACTATGTGGTGCAGGTCAACGGCAAGCTGCGCGGCAAGCTCACTGTGGCCGTCGATGCCTCGCGGGAGGCCATCGAGGCGGCGGCGCTGGCGGACGAGGCCGCGCAACGCTTCATCGAAGGCAAGCCGGTGAAAAAAGTCATCGTGGTGCCGGGCAAGTTGGTCAACATCGTGGTGTGAGGGAAATGATTTTGCCGCTTCGTTTGTTGAGGACTGCCGCCTGGGGTTTGGCGGCTTGCTTGGCGCTTTCCGCTTGCGGATTCCACTTGCGCGGTAGTGACAGCGGGAACGCGCTGGCGCAAAAACTCTATATCGAGGGGCCGGGTAGCGGCGGCACGTTCCTGGGGGTCTTCGGCACCGCCCTGACCGATGTGGGCGGCAGCATCGTCGGAAATCCGGCGGCGGCCAGTGGCGTCATCCATCTGTACCGGGCGAATTACCAACGCCAGCCCATCACCCTCAGCAGGACCGGGCTTGCCACGGGTTACGACTTGAGCTACCGCGTCGTCTACGAGGTGCGCACGCCGAAAGGCGAAGTGTTGCAGCCGCGCAAGGAGTTCGAGGTCAAGCGCGATTACTTCAACGACCAGACCCTGCCGCTGGCGCAATTGTCGGAAGAAGGCTTGATCCGCGAGGAAATCGAAAAAGAGGCGGCGCAATCGCTGCTGCGCCGGGTGGTCAACCTGCTCAAGCAGGCGCCTGCGGACAGCCCTGCGGTTCCCGAAAAGAAATTGTGAAACTGCGCATCGACCAATTGGCCGCTGCCTTGGGCAAGACTCTGGCTCCGGTTTATCTCATTTCCGGCGACGAACCCCTGCAATTGAGCGAGGCGCTGGACGCGGTCCGCGAGGCCGCCCGCGCGCGCGGATTTGCCAGCCGCGAACTGTTTTACGCCGACGCCGGTTTTGATTGGCAGCGTTTGCTGGAGGCCGGCGGTTCTTTCTCCCTGTTTGGGGAACGGCGGATTCTAGATCTGCGCCTGCCCGCCAAGCCAGACAAGGATGGAGGGGCGGTGTTGGAGCTATATGCCAAGCGCCTGCCCGAAGACGCCGTGCTGGTTGCCACCCTGCCTAAACTGAGCGCCGCCGACCAGAAAGCCGCTTGGTTCCAGTCTCTGGAAGCCAAGGGGGTTTTCGTCCAAGTCTGGCCGTTGGCGGGGCAAAACCTGATTGCCTGGCTGGACAAGCGCATGGCGGCGAAGAAAATGCTGGCCGACCGTTCCGGCCTGTCCATACTTGCCGCCAGGGTGGAGGGCAATTTGTTGGCGGCGGCCCAGGAGGTCGAAAAACTGCACATTTTGTATGGCCCGGCCAGGATTAGCGACGACATGATCCGCAAGGCCGTGGCCGACAGCGCCCGCTACGAGGTCTACGACTTGGCCGAGGCGGCTTTGCTCGGCCAGGCGGCGCGCGCCCAGCGGGTGTTGGCGGGGCTGCGCGGGGAAGGTGTCGCCTCGGCTGTGGCCTTGTGGGCTTTGGCGCGGGACGTGCGCCTGTTGTGCGGGATCAAGGCCGCGATGGACAAGGGCGACAATCTAGAGTCCGCGTTCGCCAAACAGAAGGAGCGGGTGTGGGACAAGCGCAAGACCAGCCTGGCCAGCGCCGCGCAACGCCTGGGGCGGGACGAGGCGCACCGAGCCTTGCTGCGTTGCGCCAAGGCCGACCGCATGATCAAGGGCCAGGAAAGCGGCGACGCCTGGGAGGCTTTGCTGGATATTTGCCTGGGTCTGTGCGGCGGTGCGTTGGACAAAATGATTGCAGCCTGAGTGGAAAGCTTAACGAACATGGCCACCGTCGACGCAAGCCAGCGTCTAAAATTTGAGAAAACTTGGCAGGGTTTGGGCTGGGTGATGGTCGCGGTGGTGGTGTGGCTGTCCCTCACGCCCCAGCCCCCGCCCGCGCCGGCGTTCCTGGTTTGGGACAAGGCGCAGCATTTTGTCGCTTATGGCGGTCTGATGGCCTGGTATGCGATGAGTTTCGCCCGCCATTGGCGTTGGCCGGCATTCCTCATAGGCTTGGGGATGGGTATGGAAATCTTGCAAGGCTTGGGCGGTGTCAGGACGTTTGACCTTTTGGACATGGTCGCCAACACCCTGGGGGTATGCCTGGGGCTGGTGTTGGCACGAACCCCGGCCGGCCAGGCGTTGGCGGCTGTCGATGCGTTGCTGGCCCGCTGGATGGGCAGGGAAACCCCGGCCAGACGCGCATAAACGCGACTATTGCCTCCCCCGAGAGCAATCAAACAAAATTCCCGGAGTGTCTTGTTGAAAGCAGTATCTGTAAATCCCGCCCATTCTGAAATAATCAAGCTGAGGGTTGGCGATCTGCGCAAGGGAATGTTTGTGTGCGAGCTTGACCGTCCGTGGTCGGAGACGCCTTTTTTGTTTGAAGGCTTTGAGATTGAAACCGACGCCGACCTGGAGGTGGTTGCGCAGTATTGCGAGCATGTCCATATCGACCTGGGGCGGACCCAGGTCGTGCGCGTGAAAATCGACAAAGTTCCCGAGCAGACTTTCTTTCCCGGCAAGCCCCATGGTTCCCTGGAAAAGGAGATGGAAACCGCCGAGGCGACCAAGCGCGAGACTTCAAGCCTGGTCAAGACCTTCCAGGATGAAATCCGCTTCGGCAACAGCGTGGACGTGGGCTTGGCCAAAAGCGCCGTGTCGCAATGCGTCGCCAGCATCATGCGCAACCCGGATGCGATGATCTTCTTGACCCAGATGAAGGAAAAAAGCCCCCACACCTCCGCGCACGCCTTCAACGTCTGCATTTACTCCATCATTTTGGGCAGGCTCGCCGGGCTGGAGGCGGAGAGGCTGGAGGGGCTTGGGACTTGCGGGCTGTTGCACGACATTGGCAACATCGTGCTGCCCGATGAGATTCTCAGCAAGGAGGCAGCGTTGACCGAGGAAGAGTTCGCCATCATCAAACAGCACACGACGTATGGGCGGGACATACTGATGACGGGGCGCAATATTTACCCCGGTGCCGTCGATGTGGCCCATGCCCATCATGAATGCCTGGACGGTTCGGGGTATCCTCGCGGCTTGGAGGGGCATCAGATCAACAAGAACACCCGGATTGTGTCGATAGTGGATAAGTATGCGGCGCTCACCCGCAATACCGTCTACAGAAGTGCGCACAACCACCTCGACGCGGTGAACATCATGAATTTGCTGGCGGAAGGCAACAAAATCGACAGCGCCTTGTGTTCCACTTTCACCGCGTATTTGGGGTTTTACCCGCCGGGCACCATCGTCGAATTGTCGTCCGGGGAAGTGGGCTTGGTGCTAAAGTCCAATCTGCAACACCGTCTGCGGCCGCAAGTGTTGGTCGTGCGCGACGCCGAGGGAAATCCGACCGAACGGGCGCTAGACTTGGCGGCAAAGCCGGTCGATGGCAAAGGCAGGGCTTACAAGATCAAGGCGGTCCATCTTCCGGGGTATCTGGGCATCGAACTGGCCGGGTATCAAGGCGCGCTGATACAGGCTTACGACTGAGGCTCAAAGCATCCCCAGTTGCAACTTCGCCACCTCCGACATCATGTCCCGCGACCAAGGCGGGTCGAACACCACCTCCACATTGACCTTCGCCACCCCTGGCAATCCCTTGATGCCTGACTCCACGTCATTCTGCAGGATCGGTCCCATGCCGCAGCCGGGGGCGGTGAGGGTCATGACGACATACACCGAGTTGCCGCCTTCGGGCAACGGGGTGACCTGGCAAAGGTAGACCAGCCCCAGATCGACGATGTTGACCGGAATCTCCGGGTCGAACACGGTTTTCATCACTTCCCAGCAGTTCTTCTCCACCGCCTCCACCGCGTCGCCGGTTTCCAGATGGCTCAGGGAAGGCGGTTCCTTGCCCAAGGCGTCGGCGTCGTCCCCGGCGATGCGCACCATGTGGCCGCGTTCCGTGGTGACGGTGAAATTGCCGCCCAGGGATTGGAACAGGGTGACGATGTGTCCCTGCGGCAGCAGGGTAGGGGTTCCGTCGGGGATTTGGACTGCGTCCACGTCCCTTTGCAGGGCGATGCTTTCACGACCGTACATAAGCGGATTCTCTGTGCGTTGTCATTGGGAAGTTAGTTTTCGCTGTTAGCGATATCTAAGGATTTATGAAGAAGCGGTAACATCCCTCCAAGGGATGTTATCGCTTAACTTAAGGGCGGTGGCGCTCCGGCGTGGGAACGCCTGCCCCCGGACCTTCGAGGGTTTGCCCATGCAGGCCACGGCTGGCCGGACCCAGCAGGTGGACATAGCGCCCGGCCAGGGTCTGTGGCTGCGGGCATTCCTCCGGCAATTCGCCGGGGTGGGAGCGTCTGCGCAGGGGCGAGTTCACCGGCCCCGGCACCAGCACGTTCACCCGCACCCGGCCGGCGCTTTCCAACTCCTCCGCCCACATCCGCGCCATGCCTTCCAGGGCGATTTTCGCCACGCCGTAGGCACCCCAATAGGCTTTGCCTAAACGCGCCGAGGAGTCGCTGGTGAACACCAGCGCAGCGTCGCCGGCGCGTTGCAGCAAGGGCAGCAGCGCCCGCGTCAGCGCGTGGGCCGCGCCGAGGTTGACGCGCAGCAGGTTGTCCCATTGCGCTGGCTTGACATCGGCCAGCGGCCCCGGCACGCCCAGCTCCACCGCGCTATGCAGCAGCCCGTGCAGCATGCCGAACTGGCTTTCCAGGATCTCCGCCAGTTCCGCGTACTCGGCTTCGCCGGCCTTGGCCAAGTCCAAGGGATAAATCGCCGGTTGCGGGTGGCCCGCCGCGACAATCTCGTCGTGGACTTTTTCCAGGCGGCTGACGGCCTTGTCCAGCAACACCACGCAAGCGCCTTCCGCCGCGCAGGCACGCGCCGCCACGCCGCCCAGCCCGCCGCCCGCGCCGGTGACGAGGATGATCCGCCCTTGCAATTGTCCTTCACTCATGCCAGTTCTCCATCCAGCCAAGCCAAAATGTCCAGCGGTTCCTTCAATAAAGCGTCGGCGCCCCAGCGGTGCGCCGGGTCGTCGGCCGGCACATAGCCATACAGCGCCGCCAAGGTTGCCATGCCGGCGTTTTGGCCGGCTTCGATGTCGCGGCGGGCGTCGCCGATGTAGACGCAAGCTTCGGGGGCCACGTCGATGCGGCGGCAGGCTTCCCACATGGGCAGTGGATGGGGCTTGCTTTCTGGCAGGCTGTCGCCGCTGATCGCGCAGCCTGCGCGGGTGTGCAGCCCCAAATGGCGCAGCAAAGGCTCGGTGAAGCGGCGCTGTTTGTTGGTGACGATGCCCCAGCCCAAGCCGCGCTTTTCCACCTCCTCCAACACCACGTCCATGCCCGCGAAAAAACGGGTGTGGACGGCGATGTTTTCCTCATATAGCGCCAACATGCGCGCCAGCAGCGCGGCTAAATCGGCTTCCTGCCGGTTGGCCTCCAGGATATGCGCCAGCATCGCGGTCGCGCCGTTGGAAACCATCGGTTTCAGGGCATCCAGCGGTTGCGGCGACAGCCCGAATTCCGCCGCGGTGGCGTTGCAGGCGAAGACGAGGTCGGGCGCGGTGTCGAGCAAAGTGCCGTCCAGGTCGAACAAAACCCCGCGCAGATGATGTTGCTTGCCCATCCGTTTCAATCCTCGGCCCGCACGAAGGCGGCCAGGTAATTGACGTCCATGTCCGCGCCCAAGGTGAATTGCCGGGTCAGCGGATGGTAGCTGACGCCTTCCATGCCCAGCAGATCCAGCCCCGCCTCCCGTGCCCATCGCCCCAGTTCGGATGGCTTGATGAAGGTGTGGTAGTCGTGGGTGCCTTTGGGGATCATGCGCAGCAGATGCTCGGCCATGGCGATGGCCAGCAGCCAGGCTTTGGGATGGCGGTTGAGGGTGGAGAAGAACACCTTGCCGCCGGGTTTGACCAGCTTGGCGCAAGCCTGCACCACCGACACCGGGCTGGGGACATGTTCCAACATTTCCATGCAGGTCACCACGTCGAAAGAACCGGCTTGCTCCTCGGCCAGCGCCTCGACGCTGACCTTGCGGTAGCTGACCTTCACCCCCGAATCCAGCCCGTGCAAATCGGCCACGTCCAGCAATTCCGCGCTGAGGTCCACGCCCAGCACCTCGCCGCCCAGCCGGGCCAGCCCTTCGCTCAAGATGCCGCCGCCGCAGCCGACATCGACGACGCGCCGACCTTTTAGATCGCCAGCGTGAGCGTGGATGAATTGCAGGCGCAACGGATTGACCGCGTGCAGGGTTTTGAACTCACCTTGCGGATCCCACCAGCGCTCAGCTTGCGAGCCGAACTTGTGGATTTCATGTTCGTGGACGTTTTCGGTGCTTGTCATGGGAAATCTTCTTTTAATCAGGATTCGTCGAAGCCAGGCGTTCCCGCCAAGCCACAGCCCTGGCGGCGATGTCGCCGCAGTCCAGGGTGGTAAGTTCGCGCTTGTTCAGCAAGCGCCGGCCGGCCACCCAGACATCGGTGACTTGGTGGCGGCTGGCGGCGTAGACGATGTCGGAGATGGGGTCGAACAGCGGCTGGGTTTCGATGTCGCCCATGTTCAGCGCGGCGATGTCGGCGGACTTGCCGATTTCCAGCGAGCCGATTTCCTGTTCCAGACCCAAAGCCTTGGCCCCGTTCAGCGTCGCCATGCGCAAGGCGGTGGCGGCGGGGACGGCGCGGGCGTCGTTCGCCACGCCCTTGGCGAGCAGCGCCGCCATGCGCATCTCGCCCAGGATGTCCAGGTCGTTGTTGCTGGCCGCCCCGTCCGTGCCCAGGGCCACGTTGATGCCGGCGTCCAGCAGCTTCGCTAAGGGGCAGAAGCCCGAGGCCAGCTTCAAGTTGGACTCCGGGCAATGGACGATGCTGCCGCCGGTCGCGGCGTAAGCCTCGATTTCCTCGCCGGTCAACTGGGTCATGTGGACGGCGATGAAGCGCGGCCCCAACACGTCCAACTGCGCCAGGCGCTTCAGCGGCCTCATGCCGTGGGAGGCGCGGCCTTGCTCCACTTCGCCGGCGGTTTCGTGCAAATGCATGTGGATGGGGATGTCCAACTCTTCGGCCAGGGTGCGCAGCCGGGCCAGCGGCTCGTCGGAGACGGTGTAAGGCGCATGCGGCGCGAAGGCGGCTTTGACCAGCGGCTCGCCACGCAAGCTGTCGAACAAGGCCAGCCCTTTGGACAGGTATTCGTCCGGCCCCGCCGCCCAGCCGGTCGGGAAATCCACCAGGATCATGCCCACCGTCGCCCGCATCCCGGCTTGGATGGCTTGGCGGGCGGTGGTTTCCGGGAAGAAATACATGTCGTTGAAACAGGTCACGCCGCCGCGCAGCATCTCCGCCATCGCCAAGTCGGTGCCGTCGCGCACGAAAGACTCCCCGGCGAAACGCTGCTCCAACGGCCAGATATGCCCGTGCAGCCATTCCATCAAGGGCAGGTCGTCGGCGTTGCCACGCAGCAGCGACATGGCAGCGTGGGTGTGGGCGTTGACCAAACCCGGAATCAGCGCGTGGCTGGGCAAATCCTCCACTTGTGTCGCTTGGTATTGGGCCAGCGCCCGTTCGGCAGGAAGAATGTCCACGATCCGGCCGGCCTGGATGGCCAAAGCGTGGTTTTCCAGCACCTTCCTGTGGGGTTCTACGGGGATGATCCAGCGCGCCTTGATGAGCGTGTCGATGAGCATGGGGCGATTAACCTAGCATTTTAGTAAACTTTAGCACGGGGGCGGCAGTCATTGCACCACCGTATGCCAAAAGTCCCGAATTCTACCGTAAAAAAGACCCTCTGCCCTTGCGCCGTTATTGTGTAAAATGGATGGATTTTTAGGCAAGGCATCCACCAAGGCTGGCCCAGCCCCTAGGGTGTCAGATTTGGCAGGTCACATGGAAATCCAACAGCAGACTCCGGTCTTGCATGTCGCCGTCGGTGTGGTCCGCAATGGACTGGGCGAGATCCTCATCGCCCGCCGCCACGGACACAGCCACCAAGGCGGGCTGTGGGAATTCCCCGGCGGCAAAGTCGAGCCGGGCGAAACGGCTTGGGACGCCCTGCGGCGCGAATTGCGCGAGGAATTGGCGATCACCGTCGAGCGGGCAGGTCCGTTGATTAGGATTGCCCACGATTACGGCGACCGCCGGGTGCTGCTGGATGTTTGGCGGGTGGACGCTTTCAGCGGCCAGCCGCAAGGCTTGGAGGGCCAGCCCATCCGCTGGGTTGCCGCAGACGAATTGCCCCGGCTCGATTTCCCCGCCGCCAACCGGCCCATTGTCGCGGCGGCGAGGTTGCCCGGCTATTATCCCATCGTCGATGGCGGGCCGGACGGCGGTGAGGCTCTGTTCCCCACGCTCGAACATCTGTGCGCGGCGGGCCATTCACTGGCGCAGTGGCGGGTGAAAACGGCGGATACGGCGGCCTGGCTGGCGCTGGCCCGGCGCGCCGTGGACTTTTGCCGTCCGCGTGGCTTGGATCTGTTGGTCAATGCCGAGCCGGAGCTGGCGCTGCAAACCGGCGCGGCGGGGGTGCATCTGACCGGCAGGCGCTTGCTGGCCCTGCGGCAAAGGCCGCTGCCTGCGGGCTTGTGGGTGGCGGCGTCCTGCCATAGCCCGGAAGACATCCGCCACGCCGAGAGGATCGGCGTCGATTTTGTTGTGCTGTCGCCAGTGCTGCCCACGCCTAGCCATCCGGATGCCCAGCCCATGGGCTGGGATCGTTTTGGTGCGTGGACGGAAGCGGCGCATCTGCCGGTTTTCGCCTTGGGCGGCATGGCCCGCGCCCATTTGGCGCAAGCCCAGGCGCGAGGCGCCCAGGGCATCGCGGGAATCCGGGGATTTCTGTGAGCCGCAACGATTTCTGAATGCGCCTTTTGTTGGTGCGAAAAAGCACCATAGAAGGGCAAAAAAACAAAAGCGCCAAATCGCAACCAGAAAAATCATAGAAGCTTTAGCCGCTTGCGGACAGCGTTCGCTTGGTATGGTTTCTGTATGGTCCATTAGCTGTTTATTTTCACCCCAATACAACACACGAGGAAAAACGCATGACGACGCCCAAAGACGTACTTCAGATGATCAAAGACAAGGAAGTCCGCTATGTTGATTTTCGCTTTGCCGACACCCGTGGCAAAGAGCAGCATGTCACCGTGCCGGCCAGCACCGTGGACGAGGATCTGTTTGAGGACGGCAAGATGTTCGACGGTTCGTCCATCGCCGGCTGGAAAGGCATCAACGAATCCGACATGATCCTGATGCCCGATCCTGACACCGCCGTGATCGACCCGTTCTTTGACGATGTCACCTTGATTTTGCGTTGCGACATCATCGAACCCTCCACGATGCAGGGTTACGAGCGCGACCCGCGTTCCATCGCCAAGCGCGCCGAAGCCTACCTGAAGTCCACCGGCATCGCCGACACCGCGTTTTTCGGGCCGGAAAACGAATTCTTCGTGTTTGACGACGTGCGCTGGGGCGCGACCATGCAGGGTGCCTTCTTCAAGATCGATTCCGAGGAAGCCGGCTGGAACTCCGAGAAGGTCTACGAAGACGGCAACATCGGCCACCGTCCTGGCATCAAGGGCGGCTACTTCCCGGTTCCGCCGGTCGATTCCATGCAGGATCTGCGTTCCGCCATGTGCAACACGCTGGAAGATTTTGGCCAGGCCGTGGAAGTCCACCACCACGAGGTGGCCACCGCCGGCCAGTGCGAAATCGGCACCCGGTTCAACACCCTGGTCAAGAAGGCCGACGAAGTTCTAGTCTTGAAGTATGTGATCCAGAACGTCGCCCATGCTTTCGGCAAGACGGCCACTTTCATGCCGAAGCCCCTGGTCGGCGACAACGGCTCCGGCATGCACGTCCACCAGTCTCTGGCGAAGGACGGCAAAAACCTGTTCACCGGCGACCTGTACGGCGGCCTGTCCGAGACCGCGCTGTTCTACATCGGCGGCATCATCAAGCATGCCCGCGCCCTGAACGCCTTCTGCAACGCCTCCACCAACAGCTACAAGCGGCTGGTGCCGGGCTTTGAGGCTCCGGTCATGCTGGCCTACTCGGCCCGCAACCGTTCCGCCTCGATCCGCATCCCCTATGTGCAGAACCCGAAGGCCCGCCGCATCGAAGTGCGCTTCCCGGACTCCACCGCCAATCCGTACCTGGCCTTTGCCGCGATGTTGATGGCCGGCCTGGACGGCATCCAGAACAAGATCCACCCCGGCGACGCGATGGACAAGGACTTGTACGACCTGCCGCCGGAAGAGGAAAAAGCCATTCCGCAGGTGTCCTATTCCTTCGACCTGTCTCTGGACAGCCTGGACAAGGACCGCGAGTTCCTGACCCGGGGCGGCGTGTTCACCGATGACGTCATCGACGCCTACATCGAGCTGAAGATGCAGGAAGTCACCCGCTTCCGCATGTCCACCCATCCGGTCGAGTTCGACATGTACTACAGCCTCTGAGGTTTTAGCTTGACGCAAGCCCGCATGATTCGGTTCATGCGGGCTTTTTCATTGGAGGGTCTATGAGCGGGCAAACCATCCATTACTTGAAAATAACCAACTTCAAAAGCATAGATTCCTTGGAGATTAGGAACCTGTTAAGCCTTTTTCCGTGTTTGCGGGGGCCAATGCCTCGGGAAAGAGCAATTTTTTTGATGCGCTGGATTTTGTGCGGACGTTTATGGAGAGCGGGGCGGAAATTCGCCAGCAGCCCGGTAGGGTGGGCAGACAGGGCAATCGCATGAAGCTGCAAGGTCATGATTTGGCAGGAAATAAATTTTGACCATTTCTTAGTCAATTCCATAAAAATCATAGCCTTATCGATCATTCGTGCGATTGCCCTGGGTGGGCAGACGGCTTTATCGTTTGCCCACGCGGAATCCACCGGGAATCTTCGGATGAACGGTGGGCAACGAAAAGACGTTGCCTACCCTACGTCAAAAGATCAAAATCCACTCCCCAGCCGGGTAGGGTACGCATCGCGTAGCTTTGACCCGCTAATCCTTTTTAACGAAGCATCCGCAATAGCTCATTTTCGTCTTCCTGCGCCTGTGCAGAGGCTTTCTCCTTCGCCTCTTGCTCCCGGCGCGCGGCGGTGGCGGCGGCTTTGCGTTTCTCCGCCTGCGCAGCCCTTTGGCGTTCAAGCTCCGTCTCCCGCTCTTGTTGCTTCTGCGCCAGGCGATTGATGCGCGCCTTGGCTGCGGCCACCTCGGCATTGGTGGGTATCACCGGGTTGACGGTTTGCACCTCGCATCCTTCTCTGCGGGTTGAAGTGAAAAGCGGGTGCCCTCCATCGCCGGGACATTTGTAAATCTCCGCATGGGTGTCCACCGCCATGGCCATGCCCGCCAACAGAATCATGTTGCTCGTCTTCATGTCGTCTTCCACAAATGGCGCGGCGCAGTACGGCCGCAAGTTTCTTCGTTCATTGTAAACGCCATGCGGGCGGGATCAACCGGTTTTGGGGCGGCGTCCTTCGGCTTGGACGGCGACCGCTTGTCCGGTCCGCGTCCGGCGCAGGCGGGTTGCGCAAAAATCCGTCGCGCTAAACACCGGGCGGCCAGGATGGAACGGGATTTTGCCGGGCGGCGCGGGTGGAAACCTTTTCCAGATATGATTTATTTTGGGGCGTATATAATTGTTATGCACATTGTTGGAGCGGTCCGATTTTTAGATTTCAGCCTATAAGCTTATGAAAAATAGATGAATTAAAGATGGCATGTCCGTTGCTGTGTGATACGCAACGGCTTTTTGCCTGATCGCAACATTTCAAAGATGAGGACATGATCCATGACAAGACAAACTAAATCCGCTTTTTTCAGACTGCGCCCTTGGGTCGTGGGTTTGTCCCTGGCGTTGGCCGTGGGCGGGGCGGCGGCGGCGGAGCAGGAGGAGCATGTCGGGCCGACCGAGCCGGCCGCCGAGCCTGCCCCAGAACCCACTGGCGCGCTTGCCGCGGCAGGGCTGAACATCAACGAAACCAAGTTCATGAAAGACCTTGGCGTGACTTTGGGCGGTTGGACACAGTTCGGCGTCACCTATAACTCCACCAGCCCGGACAACAATTTCAACGGCCCGGTCACCTTTGGCGACCGTTCCGGCGAATTCCAGTTGAACCAGCTTTACCTCTATTTGCAAAAAGCGGTGGCCACCGAGGGCGATGCCTTTAGTTTTGGCTGGCGGGCGGATTTCATGTTCGGCACGGATTCGATTTTCACCCAAGCCTACGGCGTGCCGGCCTATGATTTGAACGACGGCACGGCTTTGACGCGTAACCAGTGGGACTTGAATTTCCTTAGGAACACCAACCGCTTTTACGACATCGCGTTTCCGCAGGTTTATTTGGAAGCCTATGTGCCGGTCGGCAACGGCTTGAACTTGAAGCTCGGCCATTTTTACACGCCCATCGGCTACGAGGTGGTCACCGCGCCGGACAACTTCTTCTACACGCATGCCTATACCATGCAGTACGGCGAGCCTTTCACCCACACCGGCCTGCTGGCGAACTATACCTTCGACAAGAATTGGTCGGCCGTCGCGGGGGTGTTGACCGGCAGCGCGAGCGGCGGCTGGGACGGCGGCTTTAACCAGCAGCTTGGCAATTGGACGGGGCTGCTCGGCGGCACTTGGAACACCGAAGACAAGGCCACCTCGTTTAACCTCACCGGCACCTATGGTGGCATTTCGGAACGCCACAGCACGGCTTGGGCGATGTACAGCATGGTGTTCAAGCATAACTTCTTGGACAACCTGCACTTCGTGATGCAGCATGACCATGGCTTCGCCAACGGCGTGATTACCCCCAAAGGCGCTGGCACCGACGCGACTTGGTACGGCATCAATACCTACCTGATGTATGACATCATGGACAACTTGGGTGTGGGCATCAGGGGCGAGTGGTTCCGCGACAATGACGGCTTCCGCGTGTGTTCGCCGGGCCGGGTGGCGGCGGGGATCAACGCCGATAGCGCCGGCGCCGCCTACAGCAATGCGGGTAACATCGGATCGGTGACTTGCCAGCCGGCCAGTTACTATGCCTTCACCCTTGGCATGAACTACAAGCCTTTGAAGTGGCTGACTTTGCGGCCCAATGTCCGCTACGACTGGGTTGACGGCACATTTGCCGGAACCTCCAATCCCTACAAGCCTTTCGGCAACGGTCCTGCCGGTGACGCCAAGGATTCCCAGTTCCTGTTCTCCGCCGACGCGGTGATTACGTTCTAAGTTTTTAGGTTGGGTGAATGGGCAGGGATGCCCCGCGTATAAAGAAAAATGCGCCGCAAGGCGCATTTTTGTGTTTGGGGAACCGCAAAGGCTCAGGCGGCCATCGCCTGCCGTTCCATCATGTTTTTTTCCGCCGCTGCGTCGCGGATGATTTCCTTCGCGTCGCGCGCACATTTGCCACATTGGTCGCAGGCACCCAAGCATTGGCGCAATTGCCGCAGGTTGCTCACGTCGCGCTCGTAAACGGCTTGGCGGATCTGGCGGTCGGTCACATTTTTGCAGATGCAGATGTACATGGCTGTTTGCACGTCAAGTTGGACTGTCAACAAGCATAGTACAGATGAGAACAATTATCAATAAGAAAAGGGCCGGCGTGTGGCCCTTTTTTTAGGAGAAAGGCAAGTCGGCGCGGCTTACATTTGGGATTGCAGGTAGTTCGGCAAGCCGACGCTGTCGATCAGGCGCAGTTGCTTCTCCAGCCACCAGGTGTGGTCTTCCTCGGTGTCCTTGAGCAGTTTCAACAGGATGTCGCGGGTTTCAAAATCCTGCACCGATTCGCAGAAAGCCATGACCTTGCGCAGATGGGGGATGACTTTGTATTCGTAGGCGAGGTCGCTGCGCAGCATGTCGGGTACGGTTGCGCCGACTTCAAGCGGGTCGCGCTTGGACAGGTCGGGTGCGCCTTCCAGGAATAGGATGCGCTTGATGAGCAGGTCGGCATGCGATTGCTCCTCCGCCATTTCGTGGCTGATGCGCTCGTACAGCTTGTTCAGCCCAAGATCCTGGTACATGCGGGAGTGGAGGAAATACTGGTCGATGGCGGTCAGTTCGCCGGCGAGCAGGGCGTTGAGGTGTTCGATGATTTGTGGATGGCCTTTCATGTCCGGCTCCTTGTGTGGGTGGGAGGGGAGGCGGAAGCGCCTCCCGCTTAGGGTAAATTGAAGCAGAAATGCGTATACTAGTCACCCGAAAAAGCGCCGGGCCGCAGAGGTTCCGGCGGCTCTTTATCCGCCCCGGGCAGGCGAGGCCGCAAGGGGCGGATTCGACACTCTTTCCTACGGATACACCATGACCGAAATCGACTACGAAGTGCGCGAGAAAGACCTGATCGCGTTCAATGAACACCTGCTGGAAAACAACGAGCGTATCCAGAAAGTCATCCACCGCCACCAAGCCCTCATCCCGGCGGTCATCGCCGTCATCGCTTTGATTTTGTTCTTTTATTTTAAGGACATCCCGTCTTCCATTTACGCTCTTTTGCTGGCCATGGCCTGGGGGCTGGGTGTGCCGTTTTTTTTGAAGTGGAACATGCGCAAGCAGATCCGCCAGATGTACAGCGACACCGAGAAGGCCAACATCTTGGGGCGCTACACCCTGAAAGCCGACCCGTCCGGGCTGGTGGAGACCGGCGCGAATGGCGAAACCAACAAGCTGGCCTGGAAGAATGTGTTGCGTGTCGAGGTGGAAAAGAAATATGTCTTCGTCTTCGTTTCGCTCAAGGAAGCGCTGATTGTCCCGCGTGACACCCTGGCCAAGGGTAGCAACCTGCATGAGTTCGTCAAGGCCGTGGACGAAAACATCGAGAAGGATTGATTGTCTCCATTGGAGCGTCGGCGTCTCGCCGGCACAAAGCCAAGAAGCCAGCCGACGGGACGCCGACGCTCCATCATCACTTCCCACTGATTCGCCACCATCATGATAGGTTTTAAATCGCTGGCCCTGCGCCGGGGTCCACGGCTGTTGTTCGAGGATGTCAACCTCACCATCCACGCCGGCCAGAAAGTCGGTGTGACCGGCGCCAACGGGGCGGGCAAGTCCAGCCTGTTCGGGCTGTTCCTAGGCACGCTGCATGCCGACCATGGTGAACTGTCCATGCCGCCCAACCTGGTCATCGCCCATGTGGCCCAGGAGACGGCGGCGGACGCCCGGCCCGCCATCGAGTTTGTGCTGGACGGCGACCGCGAATACCGCGCCATCCAAAACGAACTGGAACATGAGGAGGCGGGCGCTGACGGGATGCGCCACGCCCATCTTCTAGGCCGTTTTGAGTTGATTGGCGGTTACGACGCCAAAGCCAGGGCGGGGCGGCTGATGAACGGCCTGGGCTTCAATCCGGGCGACGAGAACCGCGCCGTGGCGGAGTTCTCTGGCGGCTGGCGCATGCGCTTGAACTTGGCCCAGGCGCTGATGTGCCGCTCCGATTTGTTGTTGCTCGACGAGCCTACCAACCATCTGGACTTGGACGCAGTCATCTGGTTGCAGGACTGGCTGGCGGGCTATCCGGGAACCCTGCTGCTGATTTCCCACGACCGCGATTTCCTCGACGACATCGCCGACCAGATCGTCCACATCGAAAACCAGACGGCGACGCTATACACCGGCAATTACACCGCCTTCGAGACGCGCCGCGCCGAGATGCTGGCGCAGCGGCAGGCGGCGTTCGAGAAGCAGCAGCGGGAAATCGCCCATATCCGCTCCTATGTGGACCGCTTCCGCGCCCAGGCCACCAAGGCCCGGCAGGCGCAGAGCCGGCTCAAGGCGCTGGCGCGGATGGAATTGATCTCCCAGGCCCACGCCGACTCGCCCTTCGACTTTGATTTCTTGCCGCCGCCTAAGATGCCCCGTCCGCTGCTGCGTTTCGACGAAGCCGCGGTGGGCTACGGCGACAAGCCCATCTTGAAGAACGTCGAGTTCACCCTGTCCCCCGGCGACCGCATCGGCCTGTTGGGGGCCAACGGCGCGGGCAAATCGACCTTGATAAAAACCCTGGCCGGGTTATTGCCCTTGCTGGCGGGGAAGCGGATCGACGCCCAGGATCTGCGCTTGGGCTATTTCGCCCAGCACCAGATCGAACAGCTCACCATGGACGAAAGCCCGCTTTGGCATGTGCAGCGGCTGGACCCCAAGGCCACGGAAAAGGATTTGCGCGGTTTCTTAGGCGGCTTCGATTTCCAAGGCGATGTGGCTTTAAGTCCTATCGCGCCGTTTTCCGGCGGCGAAAAGGCCCGCTTGGCGCTAGCCTTGTTGATCTATCAACGGCCTAATTTGCTGCTGTTGGACGAGCCGACCAACCATCTCGACCTGGAAATGCGCTATGCCCTAAGCCGCGCCTTGCAGGATTTTGAGGGCGCGCTGGTGGTGGTCTCGCACGACCGCTATTTGCTGCGCACCGTCGCCGACGACTTCTGGCTGGTGGCCGACGGGCGGGCGGGGCGCTTCGACGGCGATTTGGAAGACTACCGCAAGCTCCTGGGCGAACGCCGCAATGCCCAAGCCGGCGCGGCGGCGGAAGAGGCCAAGCCTGCGGTTTCCCGCAAGGACCAACGCCGCCAGGACGCGGAAAAGCGGCAGCAATTGCGGCCTTTCCAGCAGGCTTTGGGCAAGGCCGAGGCCGCACTGGAAAAATTGGCCCAGGCCAAGGCCGCAGTCGAGGCGCGGCTGGCCGACCCGGCCATTTACGAGCCGGGTAACAAGGAACTCATGCAAAGCTTACTGCTGGAAAAAGCGGGCCTTAGCCGCGAGTTGGAAGAGGCCGAAACGGCATGGCTGGAGGCCGGGGAAGCGCTGGAGACTGCCGAAAACACGCTGGCGGCTGAATCTTAAGGAGACTGTCCATGCCCTTGCTTCGATTGTTCCTGGACATATGCCTGTTCCGCAAGGGGCCGCAAGACGCCCCGGCCTCATGGATGTTGCTGAAATGGGCGCTGGCGGCGTATTGCGGGGTGGGTCTGGCGCTGACGGCTTTGGAGGGACACTGGCTGGAAGGCACCCTCCAAGTCATTTTGGAAGGGTCGATGTTGCTGGGCTTCGTTTGGATAAGCCTGATAGTGGCGGGGAAGACGGGCCGCTGGTTGCAGACTGCCATCGCCATGCTGGGCACGGACGCGCTCATCAGCAGTTTCGCCATCCCTCTGGAAGCCGTCCTGCTGGCCGCGCCGCAAATCGGCATCCTCTATGTGTTGATGCTGCTGTTGATGCTTTGGCACATGGCGGTGGTCGCCCACATCCTGCGCCACGCCTTGTCGCAGACCCTGGCCGTCGGCCTGGGCTTGTCCATCGTCTATGTGGCATTCACCTGGAATCTGCTGGTCATGCTGTTCGGCACGCCTGCGGCTTCGGGCTGAACGCTCTTCTTCCCCTTGCGCAGGGCATGCCTTTTCATAGGAGCGGGCCGCGCCCGCGAAAAATTCGGCGAGGCGGGGGAATGGGTCGCGCCCACGGGGCGCTCCTACGGGCGTTCCGCGACAGAATTTGAATCGGATAAGTGATGGGCAGGCGACGCAAACCTGTTTGCGCCCCTGTGACAGAATTGTTACGATTGTTTCCTGATTGCGGATTATCCCTTTCCCACTGGGTGGCGGATGAAACCGCGCAAGCGTCAGGCTTCTTGGTTCTTGCCCGCGACCACACGCTGATCGCCCCGAATGGCCATGCTTAAGCCGTTGTCCAATATTGCCACAGGGGGATCGTCATGCCGGATTTGTCGGGAAAGCTCGCGCGCTGGGGCCGGGTCGCCATCGGCGGGCCGTTGGGAATCTTGGCATGGAGCATCTCCGGCGCCAGCGCCGTGGCGATACTGATGTGGGGACTTAGCACCGTCGCCATTCCCTTGCTCCTGCTGAAGACGGCGTCCTGGGGAATCTGGGGATTCGGCGTGTTCCGCGAAGCCAGAACCCGCCCGGACCCGCTGAAAAAAAAGCCCCCCGCCGCCTAATGCCTCACAAGAAAGGGATAACGTCGCTCCCGGCGATGTCATCCCTCTAGCCATCCTTAACGCGGCAAAGCCTCCACGCTATATTCCACCCACAGGCTATGCTCCGCGCCGGGGGCCAGCCCCACCGCATCCTCGGCGGCGTTGGCGCTTTCCACGCAAACCATGCCGAGATAGCCGTCCTCCCCCAAATCGCCCAATTGCCGGGCCTTCTCGGTCCAAGGGTTCCAGACGATGGTGGACGCGCTGCCCCGTTTGGCGATGCGGATGCGCCGGCCCAGGCCGGGGTCGTCGATCAGGCAATCGCCTGTGGAATCCAGATAAATGCGGTCCACCTCGCCGCTGATGCCCACCGGCCCCGCTTGCCGCTTGCGCTGTCCGTCGAGCTTGTCGATATAGGGGCAGCCGTCCAGCCCGCCGATGTCGATCTGGCGCACGTCGTCCACCAGGAAATAGGCATGTAAAGCTTGGCCCAAGACGACGGCCTCCGTGCCTAGGTTGCGGGTGGCCAGTTCGATTTCCAAGGTCTTGCCCACGGCCAGCCGCAGTTCCGCCGGCGCGTCATAAGGCCACACCGGCTGCTTCCCCGGCAGGCGCAGAGCCAGACAGGTCGCGCCGTCTTCCCGTGTGCCGGTTTCCGCGACTTCCCAAAGCGAAGAGCGGGCGTAGCCGTGGGCCGGAAAATCCGGTTCGCTGTCGTGCGCGCCAAACCAAGGCCAGCACACCGGCACCCCGCCGCGTATCGCCTTGCCCTTGGCGAAGACGGCCTTGGGCGACAGCCAGATCACCGGCTTTTGCCCGTGCGGTGTCCAATCCGTCAAATGCGCCCCTTGCAGGAACAGCGTGGCG
>CAZOTR010000010.1:38595-53896 GCA_964582755.1 uncultured Methylococcaceae bacterium
TTGCCCGTGCGGTGTCCAATCCGTCAAATGCGCCCCTTGCAGGAACAGCGTGGCGCGGCCGTGGGTGTTGTTTATCTCCGCTGCGACCAAACCGCCGGAGGTTTCCCGAAACTCCAATTGGCCGGGAATGGCGTGTTTTTGGTTTAAAGCGGGTAGGTCAATGGGGGGCATGGTTTCTCTCTGTGGGGTTTGGCTCAAGCCATGTAGGTTGGGTTGCGGCTTTATCGCAACCCAACACATCTGGGCAAAATATTGGGTTGCCAAAAAGACGGCAACCCAACCTACAACTATTGTTCCCACGCTCAAGCGTCAAAGCCATACGGTTTAAGCCGTGCAGGCCAGGATAAGCCCGCGCGAGGGGGGCGTCCCGGCATCACCCGCCTTGCGTCCAGGAGTCCTCGCCCAGGACACGCTTATCCCGGCCTATTTGCCGCCCGCCTCCCGGTGCTTCAACATACGCATGAAGTTGGCATGGGTTTCCCGCACCATCAGCGGCGTGTCCAGCGGGGTGTGGCGGTATTTCCGCAGGGTCAGCCGGCGCAACACCGACCGCCGCCAAAAGTACTGGACGCCGAAATAGCCCAAGGCCGCGCCGACGTTCATCAGGATGAAGCAGCCCAGCAACAAAGGCGCGCCGAGTTCCCAAACTTTCTCGATGGAGAAAAGATGGGAGAATTGCTCGAATTGGAAGGAACCCCGCCCCAAAACCAGCGAGCCGACTTCGTAGGCGGCATAATACAGCGGCAGCCAAGTCACCGGGTTGGTGATCCACACCAAGGCCACGGCAATCGGCAGGTTGGCATTGAAGTAGATCGCCAGCACGCCGGCAATCGCCATCTGCCAGGGCAGGGGAGGGGTGTACATGGCCCACAGCCCGATGGCAAAGGCCAGCGACACCGAACGGCGGTTCAAATGCCACAGGTTGGGCCGGTGCAGTTTGTCGCCGAGAAATTCCAGTGCTTTGATGGCTTTGATTTTTTCCCGGTTGGGCATGAAGCGCAGTAAGAGTTTCTTGGACATGGGCGCTTGCTCCTTAGGTCTTTGTGGATTGTTCTTGTTATGGGTGCCTTGCCATTCTACGGCCTGGAATTAGAAAGTTGAACGGAATTTTCGCCCCTGCCTCCCCTTTTTCCTTGCCGCTGGTGCTGGCCCTGGTGGCGGGGACTGTCGCCGCCCAGCAATTCCCCTCCCTGCCGTCGCCGGCTGCGCTGGCCTTGGGCGCGGCGGCGTCCGTCCTGCTCGGGTTGTCCCGGCTTAGGCTTCCCGCCGCTTTCCTGTTTGGCCTGGTGTGGGCCTTAAGTCTGGCTTCTTTCCGTTGGCACGACGGCTTATCGCCGGCATTGGAGCGGCGGGATGTGTTGGTCGAAGGCGTGGTCCTGGATGTGCCAGATGCCACCGGCCCCGGCCTGCGCTTCAGTTTCCGTCCCGAGTCCGTGCTGACGCCGACAGGGGCCGCGCTACCGCGCCACATCCGCTTGAGCTGGTATCAGGATGCCTTGCCGGTCAAGGCCGGCGAGCGTTGGCGTTTGCGCGTCCGCCTCAAGCGGCCGCATGGCTTTTTCAATCCCGGCGGCATGGATTACGAACTCTGGCTGTTCGCCCGTGGCATCCGCGCCACGGGCTATGTGCGGGAGGACGCGGAAAACCGCAGGCTTGCCGCCGCCTCGCCGTTCTCGCCGCCCGCTTGGCGGCAGGCCGTTTATGACCGGTTGGCGCAAGCCTTGGAAGGCCGGGAGATGGCGGGCATCGTCGCGGCGCTGACCATGGGCGCGGAAAATGCCATTTCCCCGGCGCAATGGGAGGTGCTGCGCCGCACCGGCACGGCGCATCTGGTGGCGATTTCCGGTTCGCACATTAGCCTGATTGCCGGTCTGGTGTATTGGTTGGTGCTGCGGGCTTGCGCCTGGCTGGGGGTGATGCGGCGCCCGCCACAAGCCGTGGCGGCCACGGCGGGCATGGCCGCTGCGTGGCTTTATTCGGCTTTGGCGGATTTCGTCATCCCCACGCAACGGGCGCTGATCATGATTTGCGTGGTCATGCTCGGCATCATCGCCCGGCGCAACACTAGGCCAGTGTCCACGCTGTCTTTGGCCTTGTTGGCGGTGGTGCTCTACGATCCGTTGGCGGTGTTGTCGGTCGGCTTTTGGCTGTCTTACGGCGCGGTCGCCTTGATCCTGCTGGCCGTTTCCGGGCGCTTGCGCCCGGTCGGCTGGTTTGGCGAGTTATGGAAGATCAACTGGGCCATCTTCCTCGGGCTGGCCCCGCTGTCATTGATCTTCTTCCAACAGGTTTCGCTGGTTTCGCCCTTGGCCAATCTGTTGGCAGTGCCGACCATCGGCCTGCTGCTCACCCCGCTGTGCCTGCTCGGCGCGTTGCTGCTCGGCGTCCACCCGCCTGTGGGAGAATCCGTGTTGCGCCTGGCCGAAACCCTGCTGCAATGGATTTGGGTTTTGTTGCAATACTTGGCCGGTCTGTCCTGGGCGCAATGGAACCATCCCGCACCGCCCGCCTGGACCCTGCCGTTTGCCCTGGCCGGCGCGGTGCTTTTGCTGTCCCCCAAGGGCATCCCCGCTCGTTGGCTGGGCGCGGTCCTGCTCATCCCCGCCTTGACCGTCCGGCCTTTGGCCCCCGCTGCGGGACATTTCCGCCTGACCTTGCTGGATGTGGGGCAGGGGCTGGCCGCCGTGGTGCAAACCCACGGCCATGCTTTGGTGTTTGACACCGGGGCGCGGTTCAGCAAAAGCTTCGACACTGGCGCGGCGGTGGTCGAACCGTTCCTGCGCCAACAAGGCGTAGAGGCCATCGACACGCTGGTGGTCAGCCACGGCGACAACGACCACATCGGCGGCGCAGCCTCGCTGCTGCGGCACTTTGCCGTGGGGCAGACCCTCACCAGCGTGCCGGACCGGCTTCCCGAGACATCGGCGCAACCCTGCCAGGCTGGGCAAGGCTGGGAATGGGACGGGGTGCGTTTCGACATGCTGTCGCCGTTCGCAACCCTGGGCGGCGGGAATGACAACTCCTGCGTGCTGCGCGTCAGTTCTCCCGTCGGCTCGGCGCTGTTGACTGGTGACATCGAACTGTCCGCCGAGTGGCAATTGGTGGAACGCCACGGCGCGGGGCTGCAAAGCGACATTCTTATCGCCCCCCACCACGGCAGCAAAACCTCCTCCAGCGCCGACTTCCTCGCCCAGGTCCGCCCGGCCCATGTGCTGATCCCGGTCGGCTACCTGAACCGCTACAACTTCCCCCATCCCGACGTGTTGCGGCGCTATCAGGCAATCGGCGCGCAGGTTCTCGACTCCGCCAACGCGGGCGCAATCAGTGCCGAGCCCGGCGCGTTCCCGCCGCAGTCTTACCGCCAGACGGAGAGGAAATATTGGAACGCCCAGTGAGGGGCGCGGCCACGCTTGGCGACATGTGGCGGCCAACCCGGAGCCGGCGCTTCAAATGGCGAAAAACAACACTTGCCGTAAACTTTTTAGCCGGTATACTGTCCTATCCAACGACACCGGGGGCGACATGGCTTCGACGTGGATCGCAAAACCCTAGGTGCATGCCGAGGTGCAGGTTACCTCGTAAAACCATCTGCAAACAATTAGTTGCCAACGACGACAACTACGCTCTAGCTGCTTAAGTCAGCTAGCCTTCGGCAGGCCGCCCGCTTATAGGCTGTTTGTTCGGGGGTAACCCAATTGTAAGCTCGCGCTGAAGCTCTTCCGGGGCGGATGCGCTAAACAACACCGGAATCGCCGTCCACCCTCCCTGCCGCTCGGGCGGGGGCCGGCTAAAACCAAAGAGACGGATAAGCATGTAGAGCCGAAGGCGGAGGATTTGCGGACGCGGGTTCAATCCCCGCCGCCTCCACCAAACACCCATCCAGCAACATCTTAAACAAGATCGTAAAGCCCGCTAAATGCGGGCTTTTTTGTTCATGCTTCATCTCTATGATCCTTTGCCTTCCCAAGCTTCTCGTGAAGCCCTATCCGCCCTCCGGCGGATCGCTGAAAGGGAAGGGCGGCGTTGGCAGATTTGTGTATGACAACGAGCCCTTATAGCCTGGGAACGATCCAAAGTAATGATGTGGGAGGTGGATTTAATTGGTTTATTGGTATTTTCCGTAGGAGCGGCCCGTGGCCGCGAAAAGCTTCGGGCAATAGGCGAGGCCCAAGATCGCGGGCATGGCCCGCTCTTACATTTCAATCAATTTAACCCACATCCATGATATGCGCCCGCCAAACCATAACGCCATCACTTTAATTCTCCGAAGTCGAATCCTGCCAGCAAGTCAATTTGGCCTAAATCCTTGGCCTTTTCAAAATACCGCCCGTCAGCCGTCACATAGATGGCCCCCGGTATCTGCAAAGCCGTGGCATGGTACAGCGTGTCAAACAGATGGTGTTTTAGTTGGGTGGAAAGCTGGGTGGCGGTGGCGTAGATCGCCGGGCTTTCTTCGACCTGCATCAAAGTGTGCAGCAAATCGGCCAAGATGTTTTGCGCTTCGTCCGGGCATAGGCGCGATACCACGCCCATGACTTCGGCTAGGAAATGGGGCGGCTGATACAGGCGGATTCTTTCTCTGTCCACTTCGCCCAGCAATGCCAAGGCTTGCGGGATGTCGGCTTCTTCGGGCTGTTGGGGGAGGAGCCATTTAATGGCCACGCTGGCATCCACCACCACCCGCCTTACCATTCGCGCAACTCGTCGCGGGCCGCTTGCGCCGCTTCGGCGCTGACCGGCGCCAAGCGGCTACGCCGCTCCAAAATGCTGGCAATCGCCGCGTGGCTGCGTTGCTGGCGTTGCGCACGCTCCACTGCCTCGCGCATAAGCTCGGCTATGACGGCGCTTTTGTTGTGATCCTTAAAGGTTTCGTTGAAGGCTTCCTTCACTTCGTCGGGAACGCTGAAATTGACGGTTGCCATGGCTGTCACACTTGTTGAAAATTTCAACAAAGTCTAAACTGCCCCTCTGCCTGATGGCAAGCTTCGGGCCATAAACGGAGGTGGGTTTAATTGATTTATCGCGCCAGGAGCGCGGGCGTCTCGCCCGCAGGCGGGCCAGAGGCCCGCGCTCCTAAGATGCCGCCGCCAATCAAATAAACCCACCTCCCCATAAACTGCTTGGTTATTTGATCCAACGCTATGGCGAGGCTTTGGGCGTCTGCGACATGTGGGCGCTGGAGGCGGCGGTATTTCGCCCCGCCGGGTTACTCTGCCGGCATTTTTCTCTCGCATAAATTCTATGACCCCCGAAACCTTCATCAAGAAATGGCAAGACGCCAAAACCAAGGAAAAATCCGCCGCCCAAGAGCATTTCATAGACCTATGCCGCTTGCTGGGCGAAGCCACGCCGAACGAAGCCGACCCGGAAGGCGCGTGGTATTGCTTCGAGAAAGGCGCGGCCAAGGCGGGAGGCGGGGATGGCTGGGCCGACGTGTGGAAAAAGGATTGCTTCGGCTGGGAATACAAGGGCAAGGGCAAGAATCTGCAAGCCGCCTTGAAGCAGTTGCAAGGCTACGCGCTGGCCTTGCAATCCCCGCCGCTGTTGATCGTCTGCGACCTGGATACCATCGTGATCCATACCGCTTTCAGGAATGCGGTACAGGAAACCCACGTTATTACCCTGGCGGACATTGCCAAGCCGGAAGCCCGGCAAAAGCTGAAATGGGCGTTCACCGACCCCGACCGCCTGCACCCCGGCCAAACCCGCGAAGGCTTGACCCAAGACGCGGCGCGGCGCTTCACCGCGCTTGCCCAAGGCTTGCACGGGCGCGGCTTCGAGCCGCACCGCGTCGCGCATTTCCTTAACCGCCTGCTGTTCTGCCTGTTCGCCGAAGACTGCGACTTGTTGCCCCGGCAGTTGTTTTCCCGCTTGCTGGAAAACGCGGCGAAGAATCCCAAGCACGGGGAAACCCTGCTGAAAGGCTTGTTCAAAGCCATGGCGAAGGGCGGGGCGTTCGGAGTGGAGGTGATCGACTGGTTCAACGGCGGGCTGTTCAACGACGGCGACACCCTGCCCTTGAACGGCGACGAATTCAAACAATTGTTTGCCCTGTCCAAGCTGGATTGGAGCGACATCGAACCGGCGATATTCGGCACCTTGTTCGAGCGCGGCCTAGACCCGGCCAAGCGTTCCCAATTGGGGGCGCATTATACCGACCGGGAATCCATCATGCGGCTGATAAACCCGGTTATCCGGGAACCGCTGTTGATGGAATGGGAAACCGCCAAGGCGCTTATCCAAGCGCAACTTGACAAGGCGCAAACCCTAAAGAGCGACAAGGCTAAGAAAGACGCCAGGGGCAAGGCGCAGGATGCCTATATTGGTTTCTTGGAACGCCTGCGGCAATTCCGCGTGTTAGACCCGGCTTGCGGTTCCGGCAATTTCTTGTATCTGGCCTTGCAAACCCTCAAAGACCTGGAACACCAAGTTATTTTGGAAGCCGAGACGCTGGGCTTGCCCCGCCAGTTTCCCAGCGTCGGGCCGGAAGCCGTCCATGGCATCGAATTGAACCCCTACGCGGCGGAATTGGCGCGGGTCACTGTCTGGATTGGCGAAATCCAATGGATGCTCCAACACGGCTACGACCTGAACCGCAACCCGGTATTGCGCCCGTTGGACACCATCGAACAACGCGACGCCGTGTTAAACCCGGACGGCACAGAAGCGCAATGGCCGGAAGCGGATGCAATCACAGGCAACCCGCCGTTTCTCGGTGCGAAATATCATCTAGGCACATTAGGTGATTCGTATATTGGTTCTCTTCGCGCAATATTTAAAGAACGGGTTCCGGCAGGGGCGGATTTGGTTTGCTACTGGCTTGAGAAGGCGCGGGCGCAAATCACTTGTGGCAAGGCAAAACGGGCGGGGCTAGTCGGCACAAATTCTATTCGTGACGGGCGAAGCCGGAAGGTTTTGGAGCGCATTTTAGAAAGCAACCGCATTTTTAACGCTTGGTCAGATGAGCCATGGGTGAATGAAGGTGCGGCGGTTCGGGTAAGCTTAGTCGCATTCGGCAGCAAGAGTGAATCACTCCATATGATGCTAAATGGGAAGCCAACAACGGAAATTTATAGTGACTTGACCGGGGAAATGGACGGTGCTGGAAACCTAACTCAGGCTAAAACCATTAAAGCGAATTGCAGCTTGTCATTTATCGGCACACAAAAGAATGGCCCTTTTGATATTCCCGGTGATGTTGCGCGAGAATGGTTGAAACTGCCTAATCCACACGGAAGGCCAAATAGTGACGTGCTAAGGCCATGGGCGAATGGTTTGGATTTAACTCGGCGACCTTCAGATAAGTGGATTATTGATTTTGGAATTAACACCCCCATAGAGAAGGCGGCGCTTTACGATGCACCGTTTGAATTTGTGCATAAGCATGTAAAATCAGGGAGAATAGAAAAACGGGAAGAGCGGACAAATGAAAAATGGTGGCTGCACCAAAGGTCACGACCTGAACTGCGCAGGGCGGTTAGCAATTTAGCTCGTTTTATAGCTACGCCTTTAACATCCAAGCATCGGTTTTTTGCTTGGCTTCCTGTGTGCCAAATACCTGAAAACTTATGCGTCGTAATCGCCAGAGAAGATGATGCAACTTTCGGAGTGCTTCATTCTCGGTTCCATGAACTTTGGACATTGGCGCAATGTAAATGGATGGGTAAGGGCAATGATCCTCGCTATACCCCAACCACCTGCTTTGAAACCTTCCCCTTCCCCGAAGGCGTCTTGGCCGACCCCGACCCAGACGCTCGTTTTTCGGCCATCGCCGAAGCGGCCAAGCGCTTGAACGAGTTGCGGGAAAACTGGCTGAATCCGCCGGAATGGGTGGAGCGCGTGCCGGAAGTCGTGCCGGGCTATCCCGACCGGATACTGCCCAAGCCCGGCCATGAAGCCGAGTTGAAAAAGCGCACCCTGACCAACCTCTACAACCAGCGCCCCGCTTGGCTGGACAATGCCCACAAGACGCTAGATAAAGCCGTGGCCGACGCCTACGGCTGGGCCGACTACACCCCCGCCATGCCCGACGAAGAAATTCTTAGCCGCTTGCTGGCTTTGAACCGGGAAAGAAGCCAACCATGAATTACCATCAACCTTTGAATAAGCTTGAGTCCACTCTCGCGCTTGCCGTTGCGGCTTTGACCCTATGGGCGGGTATTTCTGGTTGGCTACAGGCCGCGTTTTTCTGGGGCGTTGTGGTTGTTTGGGCTGTTGTGGCTTTGCGAGCCATGTGGGGGCTGGCAAGGCTTCTGTTTTTCGGAGGCGGGTTTAATTGATTTATTGATATTTTCCGTAGGAGCGGCCCATGGCCGCGAAGGGCTTCGGGCAATGGATGGGGTCCGAGGTCGCGGGCATGGCCCGCTCCTACATTCCCATTTGCCCATACCAGCGCGAAAAGGGTTCGCGCTGGTCGCCAAAGTTGAAGCGGCGGCTTGTGCCGGGGCTTTAGTGGTGGTGCCCGCCCTCGCCATGCACATGCCCATGGGCCAACTCTTCCGCCGTCGCGTCGCGGACTTCGGTCACCTGGACATCGAAATTCAGGGTCTGGCCGGACATCGGGTGGTTGCCGTCGAGGATGACCATGTCGTCCTGAACTTGCAACACGGTGACCAGTTGTCCGCCGTCCGCCGTCTCGGTGTGGAATTGCATCCCTGGGAGGATTTCATCGACGCCATGGAAGGCTTCCTTCGGCACGGCCTGGACCAGGCTGTCGTCGCGCAGGCCGTAGCCCTCCTCCGGCGGAATGCTGACCTTCAGCGTGTCGCCGGCGGATTTGCCGACGAGGGCGTTTTCCAGCCCCGGAATGATGTTGCCCTCGCCATGGATGTAGGCCAAAGGCGCGTGGCCCTCAGAGCTGTCGATGACTTCGCCGTCGTCGTTGGTGAGGGTGTAATGGATGAAAACCACTTTTTGGGCCGAAACCTGCATGTATTGCGCCTTTGGTATGTGTTAAAAAAAGCGCATGATAGCGGTTTTTCCAGGAACCCGATAGCGTGAAGGCAAACGATGGACATTACCTCTGGATTGCCGGCCATGAGCGGGCAGGAACGTTACCTGCCCAATTTCCGCAGCTTGGCGGCGACCTTGCTTTTGCTGCTGCTGGGCCAGTTGCTGGCGTTCATGTATACCTTGGCGGAGGTCGATTCCGCGCAAAGGTTCTGGTCCGAATTGGGCCTGAATTCCCTGTTCATCATGTGGATCGTCTTGCCCAGCCAGGCGGCCTTGGCCGTCATCGTCAGACGCTTGGATCGCATGCCAGCGGTGAAGGCGGGGCTGTGCGTTTTCATCGTCGTGGTGGCGGCGAGCTTGCTCATGACCTGCCTGGTTTACCCCCTGTCCAAGGAAATCGGCGAGCCTTGGGCCACGCAGCACGACAGCCTGCCGTTCCACCTGCTGGGCAATGCCGTCTTGGCCGGGCTGGTCACGGCGGTGGGTTTGCGCTACCAATATATTCAATACCTGGGCCGGCTCCAGGCCAGGGCCGAGGGTTCCGCCCGGCTGGAGGCTTTGCAGGCGCGGATGCGGCCACATTTCCTCTTCAATAGCCTGAACGCCATCGCCAGCCTGACCCGGCGCAACCCCGCGCTGGCCGAGGAACTGACCCTGGATCTCGCCGAACTTTTCCGGGCGATTTTGCGTAAAGACATCCAATTGACCACGCTGCAAGAAGAGTTCTTGTTGTCGCGCCAATATTTGAACATCGAACAACAGCGCATAGGCGGGCGTTTGCGCGTGGCCTGGACGGTGGACGACAATCTCTTGGATGCGCTGATTCCGCCGTTAAGCCTGCAACCGCTGCTCGAAAACGCCATCTATCACGGCATCGAACCTTCCGCGCAAGGCGGAACCTTGGAAATCGCCTGCCAAACGCACAAACAGGACAAGATCATGCTGACCGTCCGCAATTCGCTGCCGGACCAAGGCGAGCGCCTGGACCGTCCGGGCAACCGGACTGCGCTGGGCAACATCAGGCTGCGCCTGCAAAGTTTTTTTGGCGACGAAGGCAAGCTGACAGTCAGCATCGTCGAGGGCTATTATCAGGCGCGCATCATCATTCCCCATACGACGAGGCCGACCCTGTGAAAATTCTGCTGGCCGATGACGAGGCGCTGTCCCGCGAGCGGCTGCGCGACCTGCTGCAAGATGTGGGCGGCGGCATTGCCATCGTTGGCGAAGCCGCCAACGGCTTGGAGGCGCTGAATCTGGCGATTAGGCTCAAGCCCGACGTGGTGCTGCTGGATATCAACATGCCGGGCTTGGACGGTCTCCGTTGCGCCCGCGAACTGGCGCGCCTGGCCGAAGGGCCGGCGGTGGTGTTCGTCACGGCGCATGACGATTTCGCCCTGCAAGCCTTTGATGTGGCGGCCTGCGATTACCTCCTCAAGCCGGTGCGCAAGGAACGCCTGGCCGCCGCCCTGGCGAAGACGCAGCGGTTTACCCCCGGCCACTGGGAACGGCTGGACGCGCTGTTGCCGCAAGAAATTCTGCGGGAGTATGTTTGCGCCCAGCGCGGCGGCGAAATCAAATTGATTCCGGTCGCAGAGATACTCTATTTCCAGGCCGACCAAAAATACACCACCGTCAAGACGGCGAGCGGCGAAGCCTTGATCGAAGACAGTTTGAAATCCCTGGAGCAAGAATTCGGTGAACGTTTCGTGCGCATCCACCGTAATGCGCTGGTGGCCATGGACCGCATCGAGCGGCTGGAAAAAGGCGACGGCAGCGGCGGACGCTTAAGGCTGCGCGGACAGCGCGAATTCCTGGAAGTCAGCCGCCGCTGCCTGCCGCTGCTGCGCACCCGGCTGAAACAGATGGGCAGGCCGGCGTAACCCCCCGGATGATCTGTTACAATGGCGCCATTTAAACGGCATCAGGAAAACTTGACCCATGGCGCAGGCAGTCATCCGCATCGCTACCCGCAAGAGTCCTTTGGCCCTGTGGCAGGCGGAGCATGTCGCGCAGCGGCTGCGGGCGGCCTTTCCGGGGCTGTCCACCGAGCTGGTGACGATGGTCACGCGCGGCGACAAGCTGCTCGACTCGCCGCTCTCGAAAGTGGGCGGGAAAGGCTTGTTCGTAAAGGAACTGGAACAAGGACTGTTGGACGGCGCGGCGGACATCGCCGTCCACTCGATGAAAGACGTGCCGGTGGAGTTCCCGGAAGGCTTGCACCTCGCCGCCATCCTGGAACGCGAAGATCCACGCGACGCGCTAGTTTCCAAGCGCTACCCTTCATTTCAAGCGCTACCTCCCCATGCGAAAATAGGCACTTCCAGCCTGCGCAGGCAATGCCAAATCCGGGAGCGGCTGCCCGGCTGCGAGATTCTCAGCCTGCGCGGCAACGTCAACACCCGCCTGGCCAAGCTTGACGCCGGGGAATTCGACGCCATCGTGCTGGCTGCGGCCGGACTTAAACGGCTAGGTTTTGACGGGCGCATCACCGAAACCCTGCCGGTGGAAACTAGCCTGCCAGCCATGGGGCAAGGCGCCATCGGCATTGAGTGCCGTGCCGGCGACGCCCGCGTGAACGCCTGGGTTCTCAGCCTGCACGACGCGGAGACGGCCTTGCGGGTGACTGCGGAGCGGGCCATGAACGAGCGCCTGCAAGGCGGTTGCCAAGTGCCCATCGCTGGCTTCGCCGAATTGGCCGGCGGCAGGCTCAGGCTGCGCGGGCTGGTCGGCTCGCCCGACGGGCGGCAGATGGTCCGGGGAGAAATCGAAGGCCCCAGCGGACAGGCGCGTGAGCTAGGCATCGCGCTGGCCGAAGAATTGCTCGGCAAGGGTGCGGACCGCATCCTGCGCGAGCTTTATGCTTAAGGCCGTCACGGTCCTGCCTGCGGGTTTCGGCGTACTGGTGACCCGCCCCGCCGGACAGGCCGAAAACTTATGCCGGTTGATCGAAGACGGCGGCGGCACCGCCATCCGCCTCCCTTTGCTGGAAATCGAAACTGTCGCGGGCGGCGGCGCGCACCGCCTAGGACGGTTGGACGACTTGGACTGGCTGGTTTTCACCAGCGCCAACGCCGTGCGTAGTGCCTTCGCATTGCGCGGACCCCAATGGCTGGAGGGCAACCGGGCGAAAACCGCCGCCATCGGACAGGCTACCGCGCAGGCGTTGGAAGAAAAAGGCGTGGCGGTGGACCTGAAACCAAAACAGCAGTTTAATAGCGAAGCGCTGCTGGCCGAGCCAGCCTTCGCGGCGGTGTCCGGGCGCAGGTTCCTGATCGTGCGCGGCGTCGGCGGTCGGGAATTGTTGGCCGAAACCTTGCGGGAACGCGGCGGCCTGGTGGAATATGCCGAAGTTTACCGGCGGCGGCCGCCCAAGCCAGACGACCTGCCCGGCTTGCTGGCGCTATGGCGGGCAGGCGGCATCGGCGCGGTGACAATCACCAGCAGCGAAGCCCTCGCCAACTTGGCGCATTTGATGGCGGGGAGCGACTTGGAATTGTTGCTGCGGACGCCCATGGTTGTCATCGGTGAACGCCTGGGCAAACAAGCCCGTGAACAGGGCTATGCCCAGGTGATCGCGACGGAGGCGGGCGACGCGGCTATTTTCGATGCAGTGGCCCGCATCGGGCGGGCACTTATCAAAACACACCAACCACGGGGATAGAGCATTGGTCGACGAGGATAAACAATTCACGCCAGACGCGGAGCAAGATTTCGTGATGGCGGACATCGGGGATTCCGGTGCGGAAAAGACCCCCAAAAACAAAAAACGCAGCGCCGGCACCTGGCTGGGCTATGGCGCGCTGGTGTTCGTGCTGCTCCTCGTTGGCGCGGGGGTTTTCCTGTTGCACGAACTGCGCTCGCAAACAGAGAGCCTAGGCAGCGGGCTGGACAAGGGCGACAAGCGGGTGCTGGACATGCAAAGCCAGATTAGCCGTTTGGAAGCCGATTTGCAGACGATCCACCAGCAGTTGGTCAATGTGCAGACGGACACGGCCACGGAAAAATCCGACTTCGAACGCGCCATCCACCAAGAAGACGCCGTCTTGGGCAGCCAGCTAGAGGCTTTGCGCACCGATCTGGGAGGCTCGCTCGAAAACATCCAACGCCAGTTGCACCAGACACGCGGCAGCGTGGCGATGGCCGAAGCCGAGTATCTAATCAGCATAGCCAACGAGCGCCTGCGCTGGTCGGGAGGGGATATTGGCTCGGTGATCGCCATGCTGAATGCCGCCGACCACCGCTTGGACGAGAGCGAGATCCCCGACATCGTCACCGTGCGCAATGCCTTGGCCGAAGAAATCAACCTGCTCAAGGACTTCAAAGAGAACAAAGCCCCCGACATCGTGGGACTTTCCGCCAAGCTGCTGGCACTGGAAAGCCGGATCAAAGACCTGCCCCTGCTCCTGCCGCATGCCGACCGCGCCAAGGAAAACCGCCAGCCGGCAGGCGGTGAAGAGAAAAAGGCGCAGGACGGCGGGTGGCTGGGTTCGGTCGAGCAAGACGTGAAGAGCTTGGTGACCATCCGGCGCACGGAGCGCGAGATACATGCGATTTTGACGCCGGAAGAGGCCACCATGCTCAAGCAGGTGCTGGTGCTGCGGCTGGAAATGACCCGTGCCGCCTTGCTGCGCGAAGACGACAAGCTCTACCAGGCCAATCTCGCGGCGGCCTTGGAGTGGCTGGCCGAAAACTTCGATGCCGACGCGGCGCTGACCAAAAGCATGGCGGAAGAACTGAAAGAGCTGCAAACCAAGACCCTGCGCGTTGACTCCCCCAGCATTGGCGCTTCCCTGGAACTGCTGCAACACCCCGCCAAATGGCGCACACAGAAAACCGCGCCCAAGGCGCAGCCCAGGCAGGACAGCCCTAGCCCGACCGAGAAGGCTCCCAGTGCGCCCGAAGCCCCCCTTCCCGGAGCGGGGCCTGCGGGCAATCTGCCGGCGGCGGAACCTCTACCTGAAGAGGGAGCCAAGCCGTGAAACGGTTCGCCTTCATCGTAATCAGCTTTTTGGCTGCCCTGGGCGCGGCGTTCCTGGGCGTGCGCTACCTCGCCAGCCATGGTGGCTCAGGCTATGTCATCGTCGGCATCGGGCATTGGTCGGCCGAGAGTTCGCTGCTGCTGACCTCCATCGTGCTGGCGCTGTCGTTCCTGCTGTTTTATTTCGCCGTCCGCCTCGTCGTCACCGCCCTGCGCCTGCCCAAGATCCTCAAGACCCGAGGCCATGAAAAGCGCAGCAAGCTCTCGCAGGAGGCCTTGCTCACCGGGCTGATCGAGTCCGCCGAGGGCAATTTCGAGACGGCGGAAAAGCACTTGATCCGCCACGCCGCCAACAGCGGCGTGCCGCTCATCAACTATCTTACCGCCGCCCGCGCCGCGCAGTCGCGGGGCGCGCTCGAACAGCGCGACGAATACCTGAAAATGGCCCAGGAAACCATGCCCGAGGCCGAACTGGCCATCGGGCTGACCAAGGCCGAACTCCAGTTGTCCAACCAACAGTTCGAGGATGCGCTGGAAAGCCTGACCCAGTTGGACAAGATCGCGCCCAGTCACGCCGCCGTGCTGCGGATGAAGCACCAAGCCTACGCCAAGGCCGAGGACTGGGAAGGCCTAAGCCGCCTCATTCCCAACCTGCATGCCAACAAAGTCATGCTGGAGGCGGAAATCAAGCTGCTGGAGACGGAAACCTACAGCGCCCTCATCAGGCAAAAAGCCGAGGCCCGCGACGCCGCCGCCCTGCGCAACCTGTGGCTGGATGACGTGCCTGAACATATCCGCAAATCCAGCGGCATCCAGCAGTTGTACTACGCCGCCATGATCGAGGCCGGCGCGGAAGCCGAGGTCGAACCCTTGGTGCGCCAAGCCCTGGCCAAGGAATGGAGCGAAACCCTGCTGGTGCTGTACGGCTGCATCCACTTGCCCGACACCGAGCAGCAACTGGCCACGGCGGAAGGCTGGGCCAACGCCCATCCCAACGACGCCATCCTGCTGCGTGTGCTAGGCAAGCTCGCCCTGCGCGCCAAGCAATTGGACAAGGCAAAGTCCTACCTCACCGCCAGCCTGGCGGCGGAACCCAGCGTGGAAGCCTACCAACTCATGGGCGACGTGCTGTTGAAGCAGAAAGACCCGGCGGGCGCCTGCCAGTACTTCCGCAACGGCCTGCTGTTCGCCTCCAACGAAGTCGTGGCGCTGATCGAGCAAAATCCCGAAGGCGAGGAAGCTGGGCGGGAAGAGGCGGAGACGGCCTTGGATTGAAGAAGACATCCGCCATCAAAACATAAAAAGGGCGTCGCAAGACGCCCTTTTTGTTTTTTAACTGCGGGAGGCGGCAGAACAACAGCCGCTTCTATC
>CAZOTR010000011.1:0-51323 GCA_964582755.1 uncultured Methylococcaceae bacterium
GTGCTGTGAGATTACTCTCTTAGCCGGGTGTCTGTGAATGCTGGGCAAGATCAGATCTCTTCCTTGGCCGCATTTCGTTCCATGAGGATTTCCTGTAGATTTGGCTCGAACAGTTTCAATACCAAAGGATGGGCGACGACATAGCCAATCAGCACGGCCAAGGCCATCCGGCTCAGTATCGAAACGGAAAACAAATCCCTTAAAACGCTTTTGGACTTTTTCACGGTCATGACCAAGAAGCGGTCAAGGCTGAACACCACAATGGCCCAAAAAACGCCCCCGCCAACAGCAATAAGCTGGGAAGACGGATGGCGCTCAAACACCGTGGACAGGAAGTAGCTCGCCGAGATGAAGGCAAACAGGCTTGGAATTAGGATCAGGAAGCCGAGCTGGGCGTATTTCATCACCGCCGGCTTGGCGCACGTCCGCAACAGCTCAATGTCGGCACCGCTGCACCAGATTAGCAAAACGCTAAAAAAAGACAACTCTTTGTTATTCATTGGATTTTCCCCGGCGAAAGGATGTTGGGTTCGACTAAAGTGCTTGACCTACATCAGCTATACGAAGCACCCGCCAACGCGGGGAAAATATCTGCCTATGAATTTTTTGAGGAAATAACGCAATTGCCAGTTTGGCTGGGTTGAGGGGCATCGGCTTCCCAAAATCCTTGCGATTCAGCCCTGGCTTTTTTCGGGCCAATCGGCAGGCTACCGGAAGAAAATCCTCCATTTTGCGAGGGGGACAAAAACATGCCTTTGCTGGCCATAGAAGCAGTGCCGGTAGCGCAGCCAGTGACTATCGAATGCGTAGCCGAAGTCTCGCGGCGCTACCAAATCCCGCTGGCCTTGCTCGGCGGGGTGCTGGCCCAGGAGCGCGGACGCCTCGGCCAGTCCAGCCCGAACAAGAACGGCAGTTGGGACTTGGGGCCGATGCAGGTCAACAGCGCATGGCTGAAGTTCTTCGCCCCTTATGCTATCACCGAGCATCGCCTGAAACACGACGGCTGCGCCAACCTGGCGGTCGGCGCGTGGATCATCCGCTACGAGCAGGGCCGGGCCAAGGGCGACTTGTGGCGGGCCGTCGGGCGCTACCATTCGCACAGGCCGGAGCTGGCCGCCGCCTACCAGGCCCAGGTCGCCGCCAAGGTCGGCGAGCTGGACGCGGGCCGGCTGACGCTCGCCAAGCTGTTGGAGGAGGCCAACGGCGGGGGCTAGGCGTTCGTCGGACGGCCTAGAGATGTCCGAAACCGGCCGGTTGCGGCGGCCCCTCGCGGCCTCTGTACGAAAGCCGGCTGAAAATATTCCGTACCAGCGTTATGATGCGTACTCCCCTTTCGGACGGAGCCAGCCCCCATGTCCCGCGTTTTCGCCTATTGCCGTGTCTCGACCGCCGAGCAGGTTCCGCGGAACCAGGCCGAGGAGATCCGCGCCGCCGGTTTCGCGGTGGAGCCTTACCGGCTGGTCGAGGAGACCGTCAGCGGCTCGGTGCCCGCCGCCGAGCGGCCCGGCTTCGCCCGGCTGCTGGACCGGCTGGAGCCGGGCGACGTGCTGGTGGTGTCGAAGCTGGACCGGCTCGGGCGCAACGCCATGGATGTCCGCGCCACCGTCGAGCGGCTGGCGGGCATGGGGGTGCGGGTGCATTGCCTGGCGCTGGGCGGGGCCGACCTGGCCAGCCCGGCGGGGCGGATGACCATGCAGGTGATCGCCGCCGTGGCGGAGTTCGAGCGCGACTTGTTGATCGAGCGCACCCGCGCCGGCCTGAGCCGCGCCAGGAACGCGGGCAAGCGCTGCGGCAGGCCGCCGTCGTTGAACACCAAGGCGCGGGCGCAGGTGCTGGAGCGCCTCGCCGCCGGGGCCAGCGTCGCCGAGACCGCCCGCGAGTTCAAGACCACCCGGCAGACCGTCCTGCGGGTCAGGGCGGCGGCGCAGTTGGCGCAGAAGCAATGATCGCCTTGGCAGCCAAGCGCCCAGCCGGTAAACTAGCGTTCCGTATTTTTTCCGTATCAGATTGGTGATCGCCATGCCCACGGCAGCGCCTCCTTACGAGCGCATCGACTTGCGCACCTCCCCCGAGATCAAGCAACTGATCGTGCGGGCCTCCGCCACGACGGGCCAGTCGGTCAGCGCGTTCCTGCTTGCCGCCGCCCAGGAGCGGGCCAGGCAGGTGCTGGCCGACAGCGAGACGGTCACGCTGTCATCGCGTGACTGGGAGGCATTTTTTGCAGCCTTGGACAATCCCGGCAAGCCGCGTCCCAAACTCAAGGCGGCGATGGATCGGTATTTGGAGTGGCGGGAAGGCCAAAACGAGGGATGACGGGCCGGGAGATTCGCATCGAGGCGCTGGGGCCGGGGCACGACCGGCGCGGGTTTTCCTGCGGCGATGCCGAGCTGGACGCCTACCTCCAGCGCTTCGCCCGCCAGCACATGGCATCGAATGTCAGCCGGACTTACCTCGCCTGCCAGGGATCGGCCATCCTCGGCTACTACAGCCTCGCCATGGCGGGGATCCAAAAAAACCAGTTGCCCGAACGGCACCAAGGCCGTTTTCCTAATTTTCCCCTGCCGGTGGCCAGGCTGGCGCGGCTGGCGGTCGATCTGCGCCACCAGCGCCAGGGCTTGGGCGAACTATTGCTGGCCGATGCCTTGTACCGCTGCCACCGCTTGGCCGGGGAAATCGGCATGGCCGGCGTCATCGTTGATGCCAAGCACGAACAAGCCAAAGCCTATTACCAGCGCTTCGAGTTTGAGTCTTTGCCGGACTCCCCGCTGACTTTATGGTTGCCAACAACAGCCATCGCCAGCCTATGTGATGGCCGGGCAGGCTGACTCGCCCCGTCATTTCCGCCAAACCCTGACCCGCCCGTCGTCAATATGCACGAACCCACGCGGCCGGTCGGCATAAAACCCCACACCACCCTGGTGGGCCAGCGCGGCGAGGCGGCCCAGGTAATCGACCGGGATGACGTCCATGTGGATGTCCATGGCGTGGAAATAGCCGCTTCCGTCCTGCATGTGCAGCGAGGCTTTCGCGCCGCCGCAGGCCTCGTTCGTCAGGCGGGTGCGGAAGCCCGAATGCACCACGAAGGGCCGGTGGACTTGGTAGGCCGCCAGGAAGGCCTGCATCCAGGCAGCGGTTTGCAGCAGCCGGGTTGAGGCCAGGGCCGTCCGGCTCGCCAAGGTGTCGCGCAGCAGCCAGCAGGCTTGGCGGCGGCTTTCCTCGGATTCGATGTCGATCAGACCCCATTCCGGGCCGCGTTGCAGCCAAAGGGCGCGCGGTTGCTGAGACTGTTCGGACAGGCAAGGCAAAGGAGCGCACAGCGCCGAGGCGGCGGCCAGTTTCAGAAAATCCCGTCGGCTTAAGGGCATGGGCTGTCCGGTGTGGGGTGTAAAGGCTTGCTTGAATTGCCGACTAGCGGCGGGGTAAGCATGGCACGGCCCGGCAAGGCCTTGCCTTTTGAAACCTTGGCGGACGCCGCCCAAGGTTTCTCCTCGCGCCCCTCTCCGCAAACCCGGATCATCCGCCCCAACCTCATGATTGGAGCATTCGATGGTCATCCGCTTACGCCCCCTTGCGATTCTTTTGGCCTGCGCCGACCTGCTCGGCTGCGCGACCCGTCCCAATAATACTGGGCAGGGCACCGGCCAAGACCCGCCCGGCACCGCCCAAACCGCGCCTATCGTCTACCAGGTTGGCAAACTCCCCGAGCCTGAGCAGGCCGTCCAGACCGGGCGCTATTCCTACACCGCCGTCGGTGCCCAGGCCGCGCAGGTCGATCCCCTGCTGGCGGTCATCGACGTGCGCCTGCCGCCGGACGTGGCAACGGTCGAGCAGGCCGTCCACTATCTGTTGAGCCGCAGCGGCTTCAACCTGCTGCCGCCCAGCCCTAATGACCAGCCGGTCAACTATCTGCTCAACCAACCGCTGTCGGCGGTGCATCGGCACCTTGGCCCGGTCAGCCTGCGCGAAGCCTTGCTGACCTTGGGCGGGAAGGCCTTCCAGGTGAACGTGGACTATGTGTACCGCAAAGTCAGCTACCGGGTTTCGCCCGAGTACGCGGAAGGTCAGCGCTCATGAAGCCCAAGCAGATCGTGGCCGCCCTGGTTGCCTGTTGCCTGCTGGCCGCCTGCGGCAAGGACCAGCCGCCTGCGCCTAGGCGCGTTGAATCCGCCCAACCGGCGCTGGCAGAAAATGCCGCCCCCGGCGTCAAGCTCAACAGCGCCGAGCCGGTCGTCCCAACATCGCCAGCGGGGATTGCCCCGTTGCCGCCGCAAGCACCGCCGCCCATCCCGGTTAACCGGGAGCCTCCGCCGCCCGGCGCGAGCGCCGCCGAGCTGCAAGCCTTGCGCGAGGCGTTCGAGCGGCAAAAACAGGCGGATCAATCCACCTTGGAAGGGCTGCAAAGCAAGCTTGCCGCCTTGGAACAGCGCCTTGCCCAGTGGGAAGCCAAGCCTTCGCCCCGGCCACAGCCTGCGGCGAACCTAGTCAAACCCGCCAGGAAAAAGGCCAAAACCCGGAAAGCGCCTGTCGTTTCGGCCAAGCCCAAGATTTTGAAAGCGGCGTCGCTGGCTTCGGCTGACACAGCCCCGGTGCTGCCGTTTGCCGTGGGTTCGGTGGATACCTGGAATGGCAAAAAGCAAGTCATGGTTCGTTCGGGCGGCCAGTGGCGCGGATTGAAGCCGGGCGACAGCCAAGACGGCTGGCGCATCGAAGCGGCGGACGGGCAGGTGGTGACGCTTCGCAGCCCGCAGGGCAAGCGTTGGCAAGTCGAAGCCCGGCAGGGAGGATAAGTCATGGGCAAATCTTTCCGCCGCTTTTGCCTGGCCCTGGGGCTGATGGCCGGGGGCCTGCCCGTGGGCATGGCCGACCCGGCGCAGGCCACCGCCTTGTCCGCCAGCCGCGAAGCCGCCAGCACGGGGGCCGACCATGCCGAGGCCGAAACCTTGGGACGCTTCGCCCGCGAGCAATGGAACCTCAGCGAGGCGGAATGGACGCGCTACCAGGCGTTGATGCGGGGCATACGCGGCAGCGTCAGCCCGGCCAGCCTGTCGCCGCTGGAGGTGCTGGGCATCCACGCCCAAACCGAGGCCGAGCGCAAAGACTACGCCCGCCGCTGGGCCAGGCTGATGCACGAGGACACCACCCGGATTCTGGCCTTCCAGGCGGCCTACACCGAGGCCAGCCGCGAACTCAACCCCGGCGGTCAAATCATCGACACCCGCGCCCTCGCCGGCCCAGTTCCCCAAAGCAGCCCGATTGAATGGGCGCAGCCGGGCGACCGGATGCTGCTGTTCATGCCGCTGGACTGCCTAAGCTGCGGCGATTTTCTCAGAGCCGCCCACGCCGCGTCCGCCAAGGGGGCGCAAGTCGATGTTTACCTGACCGGCCAGGCCAGCGACGCCGCGATTTTGCAATGGGCGGCGGCGCAAAGCTTCGACTCCCGCGCCGTCCAGGCCAAAAAGATCACCTTCAACCGCGAGAACGGCGAACTCGCCACCGTGGCGGGGATTGGCGCCAGCCCGCCGAAGCTGATCCGCCTGCGCAACCGCGTCGCCCAGTCCATCGAACCCTCGCTCCCGCCCAAGCCATGAAAAGCCGCGCCCGCATTCCGGCCAAACCGGCCCCTTCAACCGCCGATGACGACTTCGCCCTGTGGTGCTTGGCGCAAGCCGCGACGACCAAGGCCAAGGCCAACCGCCGCTTGGCGGGCGGCTTGAGGTGCCTGGTGGACATCGACGGCTATGTGTTTTCCTGGGGCGTCGTCGCCGAACGCCACGAGCCGGGGCTGCTGGTCTGGGAGTTTTACCTGGAACCCGCCCTGGCCGAATTTGAGTCTCGCGGACGGCAGGCCGGCGATTTGCAGGCACTCCTGCTCGAATCCCTGGAAGCAAGGCTGGACTGCGTGTCGAGGAGCTTCGTAGTCGGCTGCCTCGGCCCGGTCGGCTTGGACACCATGCCGTGGGTGGTCGTGCCGGGCGGGCTGGCCAATGGCGTCCTGCTGGGGCTGGTGTGCAAGCATTTGGAGAACCAAGCCTGCCGCCAATGGCTGTGCGCGGAGTTCCTTCCGCGCCTCCTGCCCGACAGCCTGGAGGAGGCCGCGCACCGTGCGTTCCTGGTTCACTAAAGCCAAAACCGCAGGTTCGTGGCTGGCTCTGTTCGCTGTTTCCGTCGAGGCGGCGGCGCAGGCCGTCGTCATCTATGACCAGGGCCAGACCCGGCCCTTGTCGGATTACGTCGAGGCCGTGCCTGCCTTGACCGCGCCGATGCCTAAACCGGCACGCAATCCCAGCTTCCCTGTGCTCGCCTATCCGGTCAGGACGGCAGGCCTGAGTCCCGGCCCGGTCGAAGCCAGGAAGGCACAACTGCCGCAATTGGCCGCCGCCCCGTTTTTCCTGGTCGGAAGCGACCCGCAATCCCGCGACTGGCTGGCCCGCTTTGCCGGACAACTGGCCAGGATGGGCGCGGTGGGCTTCCTGGTGCAAGCCGAGTCCGACGCGGATTTGCAGGCCATCCGCCAAATCGCCCCCGGCCTGCCCATTACGCCCTTGGATGCCACGGCCCTGGCAAACAGCCTGGGGCTTTCCCATTACCCCGTGCTGGTGTCCGCCGGGCTGATCGAGCAATGACACCGGCCTTGCCAGCCAGGATTTCTTATGAACGAGCATCCCATTGAAGCCTTGCTGCGGCCCCCGGTCGAATTCTGGTCGGTGTTGACCGCCGGCTGCGCCGCCGGGCTGTGCTATTTCGCACCCCAGAATTTGCTGATGTCCGGCGACATCGGCCAGGGCACCGCCGCCCTGCTGGGGACGTTCGCCCTGTGGCGCTTCCGCCAAGGCTGGCGGGCGGTCAGTTACCAGCGCAACCTGCGCCGCCTGCCGGTCTACACCCTGCCCGCCAATCAAATTCCAGCCAGCAATCGCCAGTTGTTCCTGGGACTTGGCTTCCGCTGGGGCCAGGAGCACACGCAAAGGCTGCGCGACACCGAGCGGCCTTGGGCGAAGCGCTACATCGAACCCAGCTTTCTATACCGCCTGGCCCGCCGGGCTGAGATCGCCTGGGAAAAGCATCCCGTCCTAGGCCCAGTGGCCGAGCGCTTCCGCGCCGACGCCTGGTGGAACCCCGTCCGGCCCCTGCCGGATGTCGGCGGCAAGCCCTCGATCCACGGGGTCGAGCCGAAAGAAGGCCCCGTCCACATGCCTTTGGGCGACCGGGTGGGCCATACCTTGGTGTTGGGCACCACCCGTGTCGGCAAGACCCGGCTGGCCGAGATTCTCATCACCCAGGATATTGCCCGTGGCGATGTGGTGATCGTGCTCGACCCCAAGGGCGACGCCGACTTGATGAAGCGGGTGGTAGCCGAGGCCAAACGGGCCGGGCGGGAGAACGCCTTGTATGTCTTCCATCTGGGCTTCCTACAACCCGGTAGGCAACTTCTCCCGCATTACTGAGGTGGCGACGCGCATCAGCAACCAGTTGCCCAACGAGGGCAACTCGGCGGCGTTCCGCGAGTTCGGCTGGCGCTTCACCAACATCGTCGCCCGCGCCTTGTTCGCCATGGGGCAGCGCCCGAGCTACGACCTCATCACCCGTTACATGACCAACATGGATCCACTGTTCATGGATTACTGCCGACAGTGGCTGTCTCGGGTTGAGCCGGAATGGGAGCGGGAGGTGGCGGCCAGGGTCGCCCAGATGTCGGATCGGGATATTCCGAACTCGATGAAGGGCCGAGCCAAGGAGGTGGTCGCGTTGATCCAGTTCATCCGCGATAAGGGGCTGAGCGACGGCGTGGTCGATGGCCTGATTTCGGCGATCAATTACGACCGGACGTATTTCGACAAGATCACCGCGAGCTTATTGCCCTTGATGGAAAAGCTCATCTCCGGGCGCATCGGGGAATTGATTTCCCCCAATTACGAGGACATGGCCGATAACCGCCCGATATTCGAGTGGCTGGACGTGATCAAACGCAAGGGGATCGTCTATGTCGGCCTGGACGCCCTCTCGGATTTCACTGTCTCCGCCGCCGTCGGCAATTCGATGTTCGCCGACTTGGTGGCGATTGCCGGACATATCTACAAGCATGGCGTGGACGCCGGCTTGCCCGAGGCGGCGCGGAGCCGGGAGAAGCCGCGCATCTCCATCCACGCCGACGAGGTGAACGAGCTGATGGGCAACGAGTTCATTCCTTTGCTGAACAAGGCGGGCGGGGCCGGGGTGCAAGTAACGGCTTATACCCAAACCTGGTCGGACATTGTGGCCCGCTTAGGCGATGCGGCCAAGGCCGGGCAGGTCATGGGCAACTTCAACTCGCTCATCATGCTGCGAGTCAGGGAATTGGAAACCGCCGAATTGCTGACCAAGCAGTTGCCGGAGGTGCAAGTGCATTCGATGACCCTGGTGTCCGGTGTGACGGATACCTCAGACACAACCTTGGATGTCGATTTCACCTCGACGAACCAGGATCGCATCAATGTGACCGACGTACCCATGCTGGCCCCCGCCGATCTAATCGCCCTGCCCAAGGGCCAAGCCTTCTGCCTGCTGCAAGGCGGACAGCTTTGGAAAGTGCGCTTTCCGCTGCCCGACACATCGGCTGACCCGGCCATGCCCGCCGATGTGCGGCAAGTGGCGCAAAGCATGTTGGACAAGTACAGCACCGCCGACCAATGGTGGGTGGGGGCCGACCCGCTTGCGGGGAGTGCCCATGGCTGAATCCGCTTCCCGCCCTGCCCCGCCGCCCAAGCGCGGCCCGATTGGCAAGCTGGTCAACGCGGTGTTGGCTTTCGTCTTCTGGCTGCTGCTGGGCATGGTCGGCAACATCTTGTTTGAATGGGTGTGCATGAAGATGGTCTGGCCGGAGGATGGGCCGACCCACAGCGTCGCCATGGTGGAAGCCGAGCTGGCCTACCTGGATCGGGATTTCAGCGAGGGCGTGTTCATCCGCCATCCGGCCTTGTTTGCCCGCGATCTGGCCGAGGCCGTCAATGCCAAGGTTTACCAAGATTGGCGCTGGGAGGTGAAGGCTTTGGAATTGGAGCGGCGGGCGGCTTTGGCGGGCGGAACCGGCGGTTTCGCGGCGGACGCGCATGAGCTGTCGCAAGGCTTCCACGATTACCTCCTAGCCGGGGTTCTTGCCACCGAGGTCTATGCGATCCGTCTGGCGGTGATGGTGTCCGCCTTGCCGGTGTTTCTGCTGGCCGCGCTGGTGGCCGTGGTGGACGGGCTGGGCCAGCGGGATCTGCGCCGCTTTGGCGGCGGGCGCGAGCGCGGGCAGGTCTACCATTTGGCGCGTGGGATGGTTTTCCCCGCATTCACGCTGCCGTGGATTCTGTACCTGTCCTGGCCAACCACGGTGCATCCTAATCATTTTATCCTGCCGTTTGCGCTGGTGTTCGGCTTCTCTATCTGGATTGCCGCCTCCAGCTTCAAGAAATACCTCTGACCTACCCCGCCAAAACCCTTGCAAAACCTTGCCAGGGTTTTCGGTGGAGGCAGGCACCCCCAATCCGCCATTCTATGCCCCGTACCCACCACACGACACAAGGTTGCATATGTTGGCGAGATTCCTTTGTTTGGCGCTGCTGCTGTCCGCGACGCAAGCCTTTGCGGACAGCGACGGCGAGCGGGCGGCCCTGGCCCGGCTGGTTGGCGAAATCGACCAGTTGGCACCGCTGCTCAAGCAGGCCGAGGCCCAGGCCGACACCAAGGAGCGGGTTCGGTTCGGCTATGCGTGGCTGCGCGAGGATCTGGAAAAGGTCAAGGCGGGCATTCGCGGCCATCTGGATCGGCCCCGAACGGAACCACAAGCGGTCGAGCCGTTGCGCGGGGAGTACCGTTAAATGGGTTCCGTCGTGTCAGCCGGTTTCCAAGCCGGGGCCGGAATTGACCCAGCCACCTTGAAGTTGGCCTTGGCCGCCTTCGTCGCCGTGGCGATGGTGACCTGGGTGGCCTGGATTTCGATGGGGCTTTACCAAAGCTGGCGGGCGGGCGGCGTCGATGGCTTGGCCTTGCAGGCTGGCATCGTCCGGGCCACCGTCCTGGCGATGTTGCTGCTGGTGTTCGTGCGGTGAAAGGTTCGTGTTTGCCCCCTGCCGGCGGATTTTCCGCCGAGACAGGGAAGGTTGATTGTTTGTGTCTCTCATCATCAGGAAAAAAGCTATGAAAACGAAACTTGACTGGCGTTTGTTGTTGCTTGCGCTGTTGTTCACCCCGGATCTATGGGCGGCGCTGCCCACGCTGACCATGCCCAGCACTTCGCCGGGCACGGACGACTGGCTGGCCATCATCAAGGGTTACATCAAAGACGGCGGCATCATCGTCGGCCTGTTCCTCAGCGTGTCCGGCTTCCTGTGGCTGGGCTGGAACGCGCTGTCCGACCTCAATGAGGTGCGCACGGGCAAGAAGGAATGGGGCGCGGCCGGCCTGGGCAATGTCGCCGGGGCCGCCATCTTCCTGTGGGTCTCCTACATGCTCAACAAGGCGGCTGGAGTCATCTGATGGACGCCTTGCTGGGGGAGCGGCTTAACAACGAGCCGGTGGTGTTCCGAGGCTACACGGATTCCGAGCTACTGTTGGCTATTGGGGTGTCCGCCGGCTTCTGGTTCCCGCTGGCCTTGGCGGTGGGGCTTTTCATGGGCAGTGTCAGCATAGCCTTAACCTGAGTTCGGGATAAGAAATTGAAGGGCGGATGCCTCCCGTTTGGCGTAAGATTTTGTTTCCTCAAACAAATCACCGTTCAAACAAGAGGCATCCATGGACTCTTTGACCGAAACGTTCTGCCTGGTCGACGATTTTTGCCGCGAATTCGAGCCTGCCTGGCACCGGCGGATGCTCCAGGCGGGCGCGAAAAAGCGGCGGCGCAAGAGCGAATTGAGCCTGTCGGAGCTGATGACCCTCGTGGTCCTCTTCCACCAGCTCCGCTTCCGCCAATTCAAAAGCTTCTATCTCAACCATGCCTGCCGCTACCTGCGCGCCGAATTCCCCAGGCTGCCGAGCTACCAGCGCTTCGTCGAGCTGATGCCGCGCTGCGCGGCGCCGCTCGCCGCCCTGTTCGAGTGCCTCAAGGGCGAGTGCGACGGCGTCTCCATCGCCGACGCCACGCCGCTGGCGGTGTGCGACAACAAGCGCATCCCCCGCCACAAGGTCTTCAAAGACGAGGCGGAGCGCGGCAAGACCTCCATGGGCTGGTTTTTCGGCTTCAAGCTCCACGCCATCATCAACTCCAAGGGCGAGCTGCTCCGCGTCAGGCTCACGCCCGGCAACACCGACGACCGCAAGCCCATCCCCGGAATGTGCGAGGGCCTCTCCGGCCTGCTGTTCGGGGACAAGGGCTACATCAGCCAAGCCCTCGCCGAAATACTGCAGGAGATGGGCATCAAGCTCGTCACCACTCGCAAGAAGAACATGAAGCCAGTGGCGCCCACCGCCTTCGAGAAGGCGCTGCTGAAGCGCCGCTCCCTCATCGAAACCGTGTTCGACGAGCTGAAGAACCTGTGCCAGATCGAACACACCCGCCACCGCTCCCTCGGCAACTTCCTCGTCAACCTCATGGCCGGCATCGTCGCCTACTGCCTGTCCGAAAACAAGCCCTCCCTGTCCTTGATAAAGGTCAATGCCTTGGCTAAGGCCTGATTCGTTATCCCGAACTCAGGTTAGCCTTAGGTCTAGCGATGCTGGCCGTGCTGGGCTCGATAGTCGGCGGCGCGTCCCTCTACCAGAAGTGGAAACGGGGCCGCCCCGACTACTACCTCCAGCAACGGCTTCGCCTTTGGCTGGCTGGCGCGGGCCTGGTGAAAACCGGCCTCGTCCGCCACCACGGCGTCATGAGCTTGGGACGGGAGTTCCTCTGATGCGTTACCGCAGCGAAAACGAAAATCTGCGCAGCCACATTAAGACGCTGCGCTGGATCGCGGCGGCGGAGCTGGCCCTCATCGCCGCGCTGTGGCATGGCTGGGAGTCGGCGCGGGGCGGGTTACGTATTCACATCCCGCCAGACCTGCGCTCAGGGGCCGTCGTCAAGGCCGACGACCCACAGCCGGAAAACGTCTACGCCTTTGCCCGGACGATCTTCCAGTCGATCCACTACTGGCCGCAGGACGGCCAGGCCGACTACGGCAAGAACCTCTTTACTGCCTCGTATTACCTCACCCCGGACTTCCTGGCCGAGCTGACCGCCGACATGGAGTTGCGCGGTAGAAACGGCGAGCTGGCCGGGCGGGTGCGCTCCATCCAAGAAATGCTGGGGCATGGCTACCAGGAAAGCCGGGTGAAGCCCCTGGGCAACGGCACTTGGCTCGTCACCTTGGATTTCCAGGTTTACGAGTATGTGCGGGGCGTGCCGGTCAAGACCGTGGCAGTTTCCTACCCGCTGCGGGTGGTGCGCCGCGACAGCGACCCGACCCAAAACCCGTGGGGACTGGCCTTGGACGGCTACCAAGGCGACGGCCCGCAGCGCCTAGAGCCAGCCGAAACGCCGCCTCCCAAACCGTTGGAAAAATGATGAAAGCCTTTCTTCCAAGCCTGCTATTGCTGGCGTGCGTGGCGGCGCAAGCCGCCCCGCCCGCCTTGCCGCCCTTACCCGACCCGCTGGCCCCCAGCAAACGGGTGTTGCCTGCGGGGGAACCGCCGGAGCGGCTGGTATGGGCCAAGATTCCCTTGGCCGTCACCTTGCCGGTCGGACGCGAACGCCTGGTGAGCTTCCCGGTGCCCGTCCGCGTCGGCCTGCCGCCCGAACTGGGCGGCGACATTCTGCGCACCCAGATTGTCGATGGCACGATTTACTGGGTCGCCACCCAAGAATTCCCGGCCAAGCGCATCGAGGTGCAGGCCACAACATCGGGCAACATCTACTTGCTGGATCTTTCAGCCTCCAAGTCGGCCACGGTTTCCGCGCCCGTCGAAATCAGCGTCCCCGAGGCAAAACCGGAAGCGGTTACTTCGGGAAAAGCCGGAATGCCTTCGGCCCAGGCCATGCCCTCCGCAACAGCCCCGGCCGCGCCACCGAAAGAACAGGACTATGTGACCCTGACCCGGATGGCTTCCCAGCATTTATACGCGCCGAAACGCCTGCACCGGGTTCCCGACGACGTGCATCGGGCAGGCGTCGCCCGGACGACCACCGACACCTTGCTGCGCGGCGGCGTGGCCGAGGCGACACCTCTAGTGGCTTGGCGCTCCGGCTCGCTGTATGTGACCGCCGTCAAATTGCGCAACCTCACCGATGGCGAGCTTGTGCTCGACCCGCGCCGCCTGCGCGGCCAGTGGATCACCTGCGCGTTCCAACACGGCAAGCTCTTGCCCAAAGGGGAGTTGCGCGACACCACCGCCGCCTACCTGATTTCAGCGAAGCCCTACGAGGAGGCCTTGAATGGGGGGTAAAAGCAACAAGCTGCTGCCTGTTCTGGCCTTGGCGGCGCTGGCGCTGCTGGTGTTCGTGATGGCCCGCCCCGGCAAGCCAGAAGCCCAGGCACCTTCGGCACCTCGACGCGCCCCCGCGCCCGATGCGGATTCGGCGGCAGACACGGTGCGCTCGCTGACGGCCAAGCTGCAACAAATCCAAGCGGAGACCGAGGGCCTGCGCCAAGAAAACCAAAGACTGCTTCAGCAGGGGCCGGAACTCACCAACAAGCTGCGCGGCGAAATCGCGGAGGAGTTGAAGCGGCAGCGCAGCGGGGAGAACCAAGAACTGGCCAAGCGCGTGGACGAGCTGGCGAAGCGATCTACCGGCATTGTTCCACAACCCTCGCCGACCGGCTCAACAGCCTCCTTGCCAGGCAGTTTGAATGGCCTCTCGCTAGGCCAGTCCGGCGACTTGGCACGGGATCTTGGGCGCGTGGTTCCGGCTGGGTCATCTGGCGGTATGGTCTGGATTCAGCCGCTGGATCACGATCCCGCCGCCGTGACAGGCACGATGCCGTCCGCCAATTCCGCCAGCCTTTTGCATGAGGGTGGCGCATTGGAGCCGCCCAAGGCCCGCCCGCCGGAACCGGCCTACACCGTTCCCCGCAACGCCACGCTGGTCGGCTCCACCGCGATGACCGCGTTGATTGGGCGCGTTCCAGTGAAAGGGCAGGTGGAAGACCCATTTCCCTTCAAAGTGCTGGTCGGACGCGACAACCTAGCCGCGAACGGGCTGGAGATTCCCGATGTGAACGGCATGGTGTTTTCCGGCACCGCCTTCGGCGATTGGACGCTAGGCTGTGTGCGCGGCACGGTGAAGAGCGTCACCTTCCTGTTCGACGACGGCACGATCCGCACGGTGTCCGCCGACAATGCTTCAAGCGGTACTGGCGGCGTGGGTGCTGCCACCGGCGCGTCCTTGGGCGGATCGGGGACAGGCACAAATTCCGGCGGCGTGGCGGGCCGTGGCTTGGGCTGGATCTCCGACCGGCGAGGCATTCCTTGCGTCACCGGCTCGCGCATCAGCAACGCCACCGATTACCTCTCGGGCCGGATGCTGGCGCGGGGCATCGAGACGGCGGGCCAAGCTTTTGCCCGCGCCCAGACAACAGTGAACACCACGCCTTTGGGCGGCTACACCTCCGCCGTCACCGGCAATGTTATGAACTATGCGCTCGGCCAGACGGCGGCGGGCGGCGCTGACGAGCTAGCGAAATGGATTGCCGACCGGCAGTCGCAAATGTTCGACGTGGTGTACGTGGACACCGGGGCAGAACTCGCCGTCCACATCGACCACGAAATCACCATCGACTATGAACCCAATGGCAGGAAACTCTACCATGCACGCACTGCGACCTCTTCTAATCATGCTGGCGGCCTGGATTAGCTTGGCCGGCTGCTCGGCCATGCGCGACAAGGAAGACCTCTTGCCGCAAACCGGCCCCACCATGCTGGAAGTCTACCGCTCGCACATGGGCCAAATGCAGCGCCAGGATGGCCCCCAGCCGCGCATCGGCATGGGCGGCGCGGCGGATGGGCAGCCCTTGGAAGGCTACACCCGCGAAGTCCGCAACGAAATCGACACGCAGTTCAAACGGCTGCCGAACCCTGATCTGGTGATGTACGTCTTCCCGCATCTGGCCGCCGATTCCGGCTACCCGGTGCCGGGCTATTCCACTGTCCTGCCGATGTATGACCATGTGGAATACGCCCTGCCGGGCGAGGCTGAGGGATGGCAATGAAGGCGGGATTCTCTGCGCTCTGGAAGGCGGGTTTTGTCCAAGACGCTCCCTCCGATGGTCGCGTCCACAATCCGCAATCGCGGCATGGCTACGGCCCGCAAGGGATGGTCAACCCGCCCGGCATGGAGCGTGTCCGGGCGATGTACCACCGCGAGCCGTCGTTCACCAACCTGCTGCCCTGGCTGGACTACGACCCGGAATCGCAGGCCTTCCTGCTGTCCGATGGGCGCGGCCTGGGCGCGTTGTTCGAGATCCAGGCTGCCGGTTGCGAAGCCCGCCCGGCGGAGTGGCTGGAAAACTTTCGTGACAAGCTGCAAATCGCCTTGAGCGCGTTGCCCGAAGCTGACCCGCCTTGGGTCGTGCAGTTCTATGTGCAGGACGAGCCGCGCTTGGAATCGCTGGTGGACGACATTGCCGCTTACGTCTGCGAGCGGGCCAAAGGTAGCCGCTTCAGCGAAACATGGCTGGAAGTGCTGCGTGGACATCTGGCCGAGATTTGCCGTCCCGATGGTCTGTTTGTCGATAAGTTGATCACGGGTGCGCCGTGGCGCGGCCGGCGGCGGCGCATCCGCGCCACGCTGTCGCGCAGCCCGTCCGGCGAGACCCAAGCTTGGTCGCTGACGCCGGAGCAGGAATTGAATGACGTGGCGGCGCGGTTCATCACGGCGCTGACGGCGGCGGGCATAGCCGTGCGCCGCTGTGGCGGCAAGGATCTGTACGACTGGCTGTTTCGCTGGCTCAATCCGCATCCGACGGCCACTGGCAGGGATTGCGATGCGCTGCTGAAAGCCAGGCCCTACCCCGGCGACGGCCCGGAGCGGGCTTTCGGCTATGACTTCAGCGAGATGCTGATACTGGGCCTGCCGGTCGCCGACCAGAACCGGGGCCTTTGGTGGTTTGACAACATCCCACACCGGTTGGTCACGGTGCAAGGGCTGTCACAAGCACCTCTGTTAGGCCAGCTCGCCCTGGAAAGACTGATTGGCGACCATAAATTCGCCGTGCTGGATCGGATGCCGGAGCATACCGCCATGGTGATGACTATGACGATTCAGCCCCAAGATGCCGTGCGCAACCATTTGGCTAGGATTGAGCGGGCCAGCTTCGGCGACTATGCCGAATCCATCCTGGCTGCCGAGGACGCCAAAGCGGCGCAGATGGAAATCGCACGGGGCAACAAGTTGTTCCCGGTGGTCACGGCCTTTTATGTGCGCGGCGCGGCTTCGGGTTCTTTGGAGAAAAACGAGGCGGATCTGGCCGCCCGCGTCCACCACGTCCAATCCCTGCTGCTGTCCAACCACCTCCGGCCCATTCTGGAAAGGGATGATTTAGTGCCGCTGGATGCCTACATCCGCAACCTGCCGATGGCCTACGACCCGGCTTTCGACCACCGCGAGACGCGGCGCTCGCGCTTCGTCTTCACCCGCCACATCGCCAACCTGCTGCCGCTGTACGGGCGCTCCACCGGCACCGGCAAGCCGGGGATGTTGTTTTTCAACCGGGGCGGCGAGCCGGTGCTGTTCGACCCCATCGCCGACCGCAAGTCCAACGCCCACATGTTGATCCTGGGGCCGACCGGCTCGGGCAAGTCGGCGCTGCTGGTTTACGACCTGCTGATGATGATGGCGACCCACCGGCCAAGGGTGTTCATCATCGAGGCGGGCGGGTCGTTTTCCTTGCTGGGGCAGTATTTCGCGTCTTTGGGTTTGGTGGTGAACCAGGCCACCATGCGGCCCGGCGAAGATGTGAGCCTGCCGCCGTTCGCGGATGCTTTACGGCTAACTGGAACCAGAAGGTTGGAGGAAGAGGACAAAGCCAGCGGCGAGGACGACGGCAATGATGCCGACGAGGCCAGGGACATCCTGGGCGAAATGGAAATCTCCGCCCGCTTGATGATCACCGGCGGCGACCCGCACGAAGACGCCCGCCTCACCCGCGCCGACCGCTGGCTGATCCAGCAGGCGATCCTAGGCGCGGTCGATACTGTCCGCAAAACGGGCCGCGCCCAAGTGTTGACTGAAGACGTGGCGGCGGCGCTTCGGGCCATGGCCGACGAGCGGCCCCGCGCCAAGGACATGGCCGATGCCTTGGGACACTTTTGCACGCCGGGCAGCCTGGCGGCGCATTTCTTCAACCGGCCCGGCAAGCTGTGGCCCGACGCCGATGTGACCATCTTTGAAATGGGCGTCCTCGCCAAGGACGGCTACGAGGACAAGCTGGCGGTGGCCTATGTCAGCCTGATGAACCACATCCATGCCTTGGTGGAGCGCTACCAGTACGAGGGCAGGCCGACGATAGTTTTGACCGACGAGGGCCACCTCATCACCACCAACCCGCTGTTGGCCCCCTATGTCGTCAAGATCACCAAGATGTGGCGCAAGTACGGGGCTTGGCTGTGGCTGGCGACCCAGAACATGCAGGACTTCCCCGACTCCGCCAAGCGCATGTTAAACATGATGGAGTGGTGGAAGTGCATGTCCATGCCGCCGGAGGAGGCCGAGCAGATCGCCCGCTTCCGGGATTTGAGCGAAGAGGAGCGGGCCTTGCTGCTCGCGGCGGGGAAGGAGCCGGGCAAGTACACCGAGGGCGTGATCCTCAGCCCCGGCATGAAGGCGCTGTTCCGCAGCGTCCCGCCAGCCCTCGCCTTGGCCTTGGCGATGACCGAGCAACACGAGAAGGCCGAACGCGCCAAGATCATGAAGGAGCGCGGCTGCTCCGAACTGGAAGCGGCCTTGGCCGTCGCCGAGCGCATCGCCGAAGGGAGGCGGAACCATGGCTAGAAGAAGCCTTTCCCGAAACCCGTCCTGGGCGGAGCTTGCCGCCGGGCTTCTGCTGATTCTAGCCCTCGCCTTGGCCCCGCAGGCCTTCGCCTTGGAATCCGTCGAAGTCTTCACCGACCCGGCGCTGTTTCCGGTCACGCTTGGCAATGCCGGCGTGGCGGTGGCAGTCCACGACCTCTCCGCCCAACAAAAGCTCTTGGACGAACTCGGCCAAGGCCTGCCCGGCAGCAACCTCGCCCTAGCCAAGGAGATGGCCGCAAACCGACTGGATGCCCCCGGCTTCCGGCAGCGTCTGGCCGATGCCTCGGCGGGGGCCATGCTGGCCAGCCGCTACGGGATCGCCAAGCTACCGGCCATTGTGTTCGACCGGGGCGCGGCGGTGGCCTACGGGCTGACCGATGTGAGCCAGGCCATCCAGCTGTACCTGCACTGGAAGGAAGCAAAATGAATCCGACTCTGAATATGCGCCCAAGGCTGGGCCTTAAAACCACGGCATTGGCGCTCACTTTTGCCTTGTACAACACCATCCCGGCGGCGCAAGCCTTGGAGGCGCTCAACACCGGAACCATTGTGTCCGGCGCGGCCAGCGCCCTGCCTTCCTGTCTGCGCTTCCGCGTGGTGGGGGTGTGCGTCTGGCTGGTGTGCGCCGGCCCTGTCTGCAAGCTGAAGACTTCCGTCAAATACGGCCACCGCAACCCGGATCTGGTGGTCAGTGTGACCAACGGCCTGGGGAAGAACCCCTGGACGGAGGCCAACGCGCTTTATTCCGCGCTGGACGCAGGCGGTGCCTCGTCCCTGGTGTCGTCGATGGGCGGTTCCATGCTTGGCGGCATCGGCGCGATTGAGACCGGCACTTCCGGCGCGCCTGACCAGAACCACGGCTCGGGCCGCAAGACCAACCTGAGTTTCCGCGAGGCCCAGGCCGTCGGCCATCCCTTGGCCGGAGAAATCTATTGCCCCTCTGCGGCGAGTTATTTGAACGCCTACTACCTCTCCGGGCTGGATGCCATTGGCTGGCGTTGGCAGTTGCCCGAAGTCGCCTACCCGCAGTCCCTGATTCCGGGCTGGCGGGAGATCGGCAACTGGCCTTTGAACACTTGGGGTTCGGTCTATCCCCGCTCCGGCTGGATCACCCAAACCGACCAGCCCAAGGCGGCGGCGGTCGCCGCCCAGCGGGTCGGGGACATCGTGACGCGGAGCGCCGAGCCGCACCTTTACCAACAGCTCGACAGCGGCGGAACATTCCAAGCTGACGGCAAGCTGGTTTGGCGGCCAGAGGCACTGAAGGAAGGCGACGACAAGACCGGCGACTGGCAACTCATGACCCCCGCCATGGCCGCGCAGTGCGAGGCCTTCGGCGTCAACGACACCCTGTCCGTCGCGGGCTGGGCCGGGGGCAAAGTCGCGGCCAGCGGCGATTACGCCTGGACGCTTTGGCGTCCTTATACCTGCTGCCAAGTGAAAGGCATTTTCCTCGGCTCGGTTGATGTGTTTCCCTATCCTTGAGGCTGGTTCGATGAATTCCCCTTATCCACCGCGCAGGGTCGTTGTGGCCCTTTTGATTACGCTTGCCTTGCCGGTTCCCGCCTCGGCCCTGACCAGTGGCACGTTCAGCGACAGCCGCTGGTATTACAAGATCGGCGGCGCGGATGCGGTCATGGCCCCGCTGAACGCCCATGTCACCAGCGCCACCCTTGGCGGGTCTGTCAACCTAGGGCTGGGCTTCAATTGCAGCAGCTTCAATCCCGTCTTGGGATTGGCGAACACACTGAACAATGCCGCGCAAAACATCCAGTCGGTATTGGTAAACGCAGCCAGCAGCGCAATAGCCAGCGCCCCCGCCTTGATCCTACAACGCGCCTCGCCGGGGCTGTACGAGCTGTACCAGCAACTGCTGTCCTACGCCAATGCCTCGGTCTCCTTGGCGACCAAAAGCTGCGAGCAGATGCAGTCCGACATCGCCCACGGGGCCAACCCCTACGACCATTGGCTAACGCTTTCCAAGTCCTACACTTGGCGCGACCAGATGGGCCAGTCGCAAAGCGGCAGCAGCAGCGTCGATGTGTTGCAAGCCCTAGGTGTCGTCGATAACAAAGGCGGCGACGGCGGGGTGCCTTGGGTAGGCGGGCAGAACGCGGGCGGTCAGAACCAGCCGCCGATTTTGATCGTCTCCGATGTGGTCAAAGCGGGTTACAACATCGAGCAGGGCAACAGCCCCACCAGCGGCACTGCGGGCCAGTCCGACACCCGCGTGGCACAGGTCTGGAAAACCCCCGCCGAGGCGGTCGATTACGCCAAGGCGGTGCTGGGCGACGTAAAAATCGAAACCAAGAACAACGCCGACCGCCAGGCCGTGCCAGGCCATGGGCTTGGGCCGAAGATCGAAAAAGACCGGCAGGATGCCATGACTGCCCTCGCCAAGCTGGTGGATGGCAGTACCGCACCTACTCAAGACGACTTGGCCAAGGTGTCGGCCCCCGGCACGCAGTTGAACCGGGACGTGATCGAGACGATCCGCCGCCTCCAGCCCTCGGAGCGGGCCCTAGTCATCGGCAAGCTCGCCGCCGAGCAGGCCACCGCCGCCAATGTGGAGCGGGCGATGATGCTGCGCCGCCTGCTGCTGACCGGCTACCAGGAACCCCATGTGTTCGCCTCAGCCGCCGGCCCGGAAATCCAACGCATGGTGGCGATCATCGACCGGGAAATCGACCAAGTGCTTTACGAAACCCGCGTCCGCAAGGAGTTGTTCGCCAACACGGCCCAGGCGGTGCTGGAAATGGGCGGCAAGATCGACGAGCGCGGCGGCGCGGTGCCGGGACAACGCCCGAACGACGCCCGCCCGGTGGAAAACGGGGCGGTTCCCAAGTGACCAGAGTGACCAACTAAAAAAGCACAGTATGAAATCTCAATCCTCATCCCAAGCACGCAAGCCCGGCTGGTTTTGGTTTGCCGTGTTGAATGGCTTGTTCGTTTTGTTCGCAATCCTGGCAGGGCTGCTGTTGATCCGGCAAGTGGAGCAAAACGGACTGGAAGCCGTCGATGCTAGGTTGCAAGCGGCAGCCCCTTGGTTCCTGGGGCTAAGGCTCGCCCTCATGGCGGCTGTCGTTGGCTTCTGGCCGCAGTGGGTCGCCTTTCTGGCGAAACGCCGGGCATGGGAGCAAGCGCGAACCGCTTTCATGGCTGGCCTGCGCTGGCGGGTGGCAACTTGGCTGGCCGTTGTGGAACTGGTGCTGATTCAGAACGGCTATGCCGCCGCCCTGCGGCTGTTGCTCAATTAACGCGGCACTCACGGAGACATGACGATGGAAGTCGGTTCGGCGATTGACCTGTACACCACCCTGCTGGGCTGGATACTGTTCGACAAGCTATGGGCCACGCTGGCGGAAACAGGGGTGGCCTACCTGCCCTTCCTGGCGCTGATTGTGCGCAATTTCGCTTCGGCTTGGGAGAAAAACGGCATGGAGGGCGCGGCGGGGTCGATACGCGGCATGGAAGTGCAATTGGCGGCGATGCTGACCGTGGCGGCCTTGGCCGGGTCGCCGGTCATCAGCCTGCAATCCGCAGACTTGACCTACACGGCCCCCTGCGGCGGGGCGACGGTGAATGGCGGAAGCTCGGGCACGGGTTACGACGGCACGTTCCAGCTTGGCAACAACCAGGCGATGGTGCCTGTGTGGTGGCGGGCGGTGATGGCCGTCAGCGCGGGCTTCGCCAACGCCGCCGTGGCTTCCACGCCCTGCCAGGGCGATCTGCGGCGGCTGAATTACCGCATGGACAACACCGTCATCAAGGATCTCGACCTCAAGGCCCAGCTCGACGACTTCTACCAGGATTGCTTCCTGCGGGCGCGCAGCCAGTTCATCAGCCTGGGCCAACCCCTTCCCGCCGCCTACCGGCCCGACGACATCGACTGGCCGGGGTCGCAGTATTTCCATGACACGGACGGCTATTACAACAACGCGAACATCAACCTGGCGATGCGGGCGCACCGGGAAATCCCCAACTTCCCCTTCGACACGACGCGGGATGCCGAATACGGCGGCAGCTCGTCTTCCGGCTGGGGCAAGCCCACCTGCTATGAGTGGTGGACGAGCGAAACCGCAGGGCTTAGGCGGCGGCTGGTTCAGCAGATCGACTCGGTGCTGTTGAACGGGATTGTGACCACGGTGACCGCGCAAGCAAATGGCAGCACAGCCCAATCCGTCCAGGACGACCAGATCCGCAAACTCTATGTGCAGGCGCAAAAGGCCACGGTGGCGAATTACCGAACCGAGGATGCCGGCGTTTTTATCAGCGCCGTCGCCGGGGTTGGAACAGCCATCAACGCGGTGGAGCAGCGCTCGACGATCTACGCGCTCAAGCAGGCCGCGCCCATCGGCCAGTCGCTGATCCTGATGACGGTTTACCTCTGCCTGCCCTTCCTGCTGGTGTTTTCGTCCTTCTCCATGGAGTCGGTGATTCTTGCCTCGCTGGGGATCTTCGCCATCCGTTTCCTGACCGCCCTGTGGGCGCTGGCGACCTGGGTGGACAGCGCGATGATCCAAGCCTTGGGGATCGAATGGTGGCGGCATGTGTTCAACGGCAACCAGAATGTCTCGGTGCTGATCGCCAACACGGTGGCCGGGCTGATGTACATTGGCATGCCCTTGGTTTGGTTCGTCGTCATCGGCTGGGCCGGCCACACGCTCACCTCCGTGGGCCTGGTCGCCTCGGTCAGCGACCCGGTTGGCAAGGGGGCCGCCAAGCCGGTCTCGGCGGTGGGCCGGATAATGGGGGGGGCCGTATCCAGATACGGGCGTTCCAACGCGGAAAAGTCCATTGCAAAACCGCAATCGACCGCTTCAAGCGCGAAGGCCGATTCTGGCCGTGGCCGATAGGCAGCAGGCGGTTCCGTGGCCTCTCTAGAGCATGTTGGCGGATCTCTTGCGCCGGGAGCTGATGAACTGGGCCACAGCCTGGTGGGCCAAAAGCAAGAACGGGCTTGAAAAGGCACTGGTTTATAGCTGCTGTTATGTTTGAACTATTTCCAGTCCCAGCCTGTCATTATGTAAATGTGGGGCTCGCCGCCTTGGCCGTGAGGCCAGGCTTCCCGCAAGCCGCAACAAACCATCAGTGTCACAAGTTTCACCGTTGCATTTTTTCTCCCTTGCTTATCTGGACAGCCACCCGGCCTTTTGACTGGCGGTGCGCTGCCGCCCGCTCCAAATCAATGAGATTCACCCACCGCTTAACCCTGAGATCCCTGACGACTTTCGGTTTTTTTATCGCCATTGCCCCCTTGCCCGCCGCCATCCTGTGCGCCACCACCGCCTTGCGCGAAACGGCGGCGCTGGGCCGGGAAATAGACGCCCGAGTCTTTGAACAAACAAAAACGATCCGCCTGGTTTTGCAGAAAACCGTCGACATCGAGCGCAAGGCCCGGCTGTTTGTCTTGCTGGCCGACCCTGCCCTGCGCCGGCCTTACGAGCGCAAATCCTATGAGGCAGTGCGGGCGTCGTTCAAGCAAGCCGTGGGCGGGCTGCTGAGGTTGCCCGTGGACGGCAAAATCGCCTTGCTGGCCAACGAACTGTCTGAGAAAGAGAACTTGATCTACCAGCAGGTCGTCAGCTTGGAGGCGAGCAGCCCGCCTAGCCTGCCGGTCGATGAAGCCTTCTTGGGGCTGCGCGACACATCCAATACCTTGTCACGCGAGTTTGAAAGCCACGTCACCCATGAATTCAATGCGCTGCGCCAGCAAGCGGAATCCCGCGAGCAGGCCCTTTTGGCCCAGGCCGGGGCGTTGCTGGGGGCTTCCGTGGTTTCCTTCGGGACGCTGCTGGCCTTTCTGGGCCGGTCGATGCGGCAACTGGATTCATCTATCCGCAGGCTGGGCTCGGGAAGCCTTGCAGATCCGATCCATGTCGCCGGGCCTTCGGATCTCCGCCGACTGGGCGGCATCCTCGAATCGCTGCGGATGCGCCTGTTGAAGCTGGAGGCTTCGGGGCAATCCGCCATACCCACCAAAGCCGTGGCGGCTTTGGAAAGCATTCAGGCGGATGCGGATCGGCTTACGGACGGAAACACGAGCTTGGGGCGGGCAAGCCTCTATGACCGGCTTGCCGCCAAACCATCCATCGAACCCGCCCGGCAAAAGGCCGACGTTCTCCCAGAACCACCCATGGCCGAGGAGGCTTGATGAGCGCTTGGCTTGTCCATTTACCATCTTGGCTTCCGAGGGGGCCAACCCGCTTGACCTTGATCCTGCTGTTGCTGGCAGGGTGTGCCCAGATCAAGACGGGGCCTGAACGGCCTGCCAAAGGACAGATCGACGACTCTTATGCCCGCACGGATCTGGACGAGTTGCTGAATTTCGGGGTCTATTTGGGCAGCAAAAACACCTCAAAACGCGCCGAGGTGTGCCGGGCTTTGCTGGATAGGCAGAAAACGGCCCCTGGCACGGGCATCCAACTACATCTCCTGGTCGGCCGCCTGCTATCCGACGCCTGCGGCGACGTCTCCAAAATACTGGTCGGCGTGGCCGCCATTCCCGCAGACGACCTACCCGACGAGCGGGTGCGCCACCTAGTCGCCGCGCAAAAGGAGGCCTTGAAACGCATGCTCGGCCTGTCGAAAAAGCTCGCCGTCTTGGAGCGCAAACAGAAATCGCTGCAAAGCCTGTTGGCTTCCAAGGAATCGAAGAATCCCGGCAACAAGCCGAAGAGTGTCAAAGCGCCAAGGGACGGCGAAGCCCACCTGCTGCGGGACAAGCTGGAGGCCATCCGGGCCATGGAGCAGAAGCTGGACGAAACCGGCGACGGAAGCTGATTCGCATGTTCCGTGTCAGGCTGGCGGCCACCATCGGCATCTCGTTCTGCTTTGTCTTGCTCCTGGGCGGGGTACTGTATTGGATTTCCTACCAGGTGGCCCTGAATGTCCAGCGCAGCCAGTCGGCATATGAGGCCTTCGACCATTACGAGCAGCTGTCGCATGAAGCCTACCGCCATTTCAAGCAACGCATGGACAACCCGGCGACGGGTGGTGCGGATGGAGGGGTGGAATCCTCGAAACACCGGCTGTATGCGGCCATGGAGGCGTTGAGGAGTAACGCTGTCACGCTGCTCGCCAAGAACAATGCCGAGGACTGGCAATCCAAGCCCGCCGAGCTGGAGCGGGTGGCCCGCTTCACGGCTTTCCTGGAAGCCAGCCAATATTGGTTCGACGAGGTGGAGCGCCACGCCGACAAGGCAGGCACAGGGAAGCGGCGCAAGCCTTGTCCAAATTCTCGGAAGAAGAGATTGACGGGAAATTCCAGCCGCTGATTGACGCGGCCATCGGCATCGAGCGCGGCAAGGCCCGCGCCGCCCAACAGAGTCTGGAAAACCTGGTCGGCCAATCCCGCCAGGTCGCCCTTCTTGCCGCCACCGCCGCCGCGCTGTTCAGCCTCGCATCAGGCATTTTCTTGCTGGGGGCGGTCAGAAAGCCCATCGAAGCCTTGATGCAAGGCACCGATGCCATCGCCGCCGGCCATCTGGACCACCGCATTGCCCTGGTCACAGGGGACGAGTTTGGCTATCTCGCCACCCACTTCAACCAAATGGCCGACAAGCTTGAGCACCAGCACGAAAAACTGCGCGAAGGCCAGTCCGTGCTGGAACAGCGGGTGGCCGAGCGGACGTTGGAATTGCACCAGATCAACACCCAATTGCAGCGCATGGACACCGAGCGGCGCGAGTTCCTGGCCGACATCAGCCACGAGTTGCGCACGCCGATCACCGTCATCCGAGGCGAGGCGGAAATCACCCTGCGCGGGCAAGCGCTTGATGCCGAGGAATACAAAGACGCCTTGCAACGCATCGCCGAACTGTCCGAACAACTCGGAAAATACGTCAACGATTTGATGTTTCTCGCCCGCGCCGAAACCGGCAGGCTCCAATTCTATTGGGACAGCCTGGATCTGGCCGAACTAACGGCAAGCGTGGTCGAAGACTTTGCGCTCATGGCCCAGGACGGCGAGGTTTCCGTGGATTGGGACGCGCCAACCGGGCCGGTGCGGGTGCAAGGCGACAAACAGCGCTTGCGGCAGGTGCTGTTCATCCTGGGCGACAACGCCTGCCGCTATTCCAAGCCTGGCAGTCGCATCACAGCCCGTTTGCGGGCAGAAAACGGCAAAGCCGTGTTCAGCCTGAGCGACCAGGGCATCGGCATCCCCAGCCAAGATTTGGAACGCATCTTCGACCGGCACTTTCGCGGCACAAACGCCCGGCGGCTGGACGGCTCGGGCTTGGGCCTGCCCATGGCCCAGGCCATCATCACCGCCCACGGCGGGCACATCACCGTAGCCAGCGCCGAAAACGCAGGCACTACGTTTACCATAACCTTGCCTTTGGTTTCCCCTGGAGATTTGGCATATAGCTAAACAACCCGTGAACAGCATGCACATTCTGTTGGTCGAGGACGACACCCGCATTGTCGATTTTGTCCGGCGCGGGCTGAAAGCCGAGAGCTACGCCGTCGAGTCCGCCCGCAGCGGACGGGAGGCCCTGCCATTGGGCGCGGAAGACTTCCAAGCCATCATCCTCGATCTGGGCCTGCCGGACATCAACGGGCGGGAGCTTTGCGAACAATGGCGGGCGAAGGGCGTCGACACCCCGATTTTGATGCTGACGGCCAGGGACACCGTGGAGGACAAAGTAACCGGCCTGCGCTCAGGAGCCGACGACTACTTGACCAAGCCGTTCGCCTTCGAGGAGCTCCTGGCGCGGATCGAGGCGCTGATTCGCCGCCGTAGCGGGGAATTCAAGCCGGAATCCAAGGAACTGCAAATCGCCGACCTCGTGCTGAACCGCGAAACGCACGAGGTCAGGCGGGCGGACACCTTGATTGAACTCACCGCGAAAGAGTTCGCCCTGCTGGAATGCTTCCTGCGCAACCCCTCCAAGGTGTTGAGCCGCACCCGCATCTTGGAGCAAGTCTGGGGCTACCACGCCGACCCGCTGACCAACGTGGTCGATGTCTACATCAAGCAGCTTCGGCGCAAGATTGACGACGACCACGACATCAAGCTTATCAAGACTGTCCGGGGATATGGCTACAAGCTGGATGCTTGTTGATGACTTCGCGCAAGAATCGAAAGCGGTAGAAACCGATGCTGGAGATTATTCCAAGCCATCGTCCCATTCGATTTCAGTGCGCATCAAAGTCATGTCATCAAGCTTGCTGCCAGTCCTCTAAAACCAAGCCGGGGACACGTTCAAATTCATGGGTGTTGTTGGTGACCAAAGTCAAACCATTCGCCAGCGCGATGGCGGCTATTTGCACATCATAAGGGCCGATGGGCGTTCCCCGGCGGGCGAGAAATGCGCGGATTTCGCCAAAGCGCCGGGTGGCATCACCGGAGAAAGAAAGGCTGGGTAGCCAAGACAATAAAGTCAACAGGCGCTGGCGGTTTTCCTCCTGTTTGCCGCTTTTGTAGACCCCATACCATAATTCCGCCTCGACCGGTGCGCATAGCCGTAGTTCGGAACGCCCCACCCGGCGCACATGATCCACCACCAAGGGATGCTTTTTCATTAACGCAATCGCGGCATTCGTGTCTAAAAGATAAGCCATTAGTCCAAGCTCTCCCGTGGCGAATCTATGCCTAAATCCTCGTCGGTAATGTCGTCTGGGAAATCGTCGCTCAATGCGCCGGCCACTGCTTTTAGGAAAGCTTCGGTGTCGTCGGAGGCCGTGCCTGTTGACGGGGCGGGGCTGTAGCGTTGTTCGAGAAACTCGATGAAATCCAACGCTTCTCTGGCAGCCTGTTCCGGCAGGTTCAGGCTGTGGTGGTAAATGGTTTCGGCTAGGGTCATGATGATCTCCTGTGGTAGGGTTGGCGAGTGATAGGTATATTATCGCTATGCGCTATTCGCCACGAGAAGGTTGGTGAAGGGGTGGCGGTTCTTCCAGCGGTAAGTATGAAAATCGCGCTGGTCAGTAGATACTATGCGTCCGTGGCCTAGATGTTCAGCGAGGATTACCAAGGATGCATCGGCAAAATCCATTGGCAGGCCAACATATTGAAGCATGAGTTTTGCCATTCGGGGAAATTCGGTTTCACCAATCATGAACAGATGGAATAACCCTTCCTTCTGGGCGAGTAAGAACTGCGCGGACTGCCTCGGGTCGCTCCGGCTTTGCAATAAGTAACAAACTTCGGTGACAACGGGAACCGTCGTAATTAACGGCTCGTTAAGCCGGGCCGCGCAAGATTTCACCCGGACGTGAAAATTGTCACGCCGGTCAAGCAAAGCCACCCAAAAACCGGTATCGGCAATAATCATTTATCCCTGCCCCAAAGATGCTTTTTATATTCCACTGAAAGTTGTCCATCACCTTCCATGCAGCCCAGCAAACCATGGGACTCTAGGATTCTCAAGACTTTTGTCCCATCGCTTTCTGGCGGGGCTTCTTGTTCATCCAAGGCTCTGGCAATAATTTCGGCAACCACATCGGGCAAGGGTTTATTCATGCGCTTGTGGAGTTCCAAAAGACGCTCTGCGTGAAAATCATCTAGTTCGGCTTCGATGTGCATGGTGGTGTTTCGTCTGAGGTAGGTTTAGGGAATAGGGAATGCGGTTTGTGCGGCATTAGCTATTATTCCGGTTGCCTGGGCGGGTGGCAGCAGCGGGGATCGGCGGGAGGCGGGTCGAGGCGGGTTGGGTAAGGCTCGCCAGTGTCCATGGCTTGGCGCATGGCGTCGTAGATTTCGAGAATCACCCGCTTGGTGCGGTATTCGCCGTGCTTGGCCTCGTCTTTGCGTTTGACGATGGGGAAGGTTTCCATGATGTAGTCCACGTCGTCGCGTTCAATGCCGTACAGGTGGAAGAAAGCGGCATCCAGCTCGCAACGCAGCAAGAAACGGCGTTCCTCGTCCCAGCGGAAGGGCGGGCCGTTGAAGCCGCAGTCTTGGGCGAAGGGTTCTAAATCCCAGGCGGTGTAGGTGAGTTCTAGGACTCGGGGCAGCAGCCAATTATTCAATTCGATATCGATACACCATGAGCAAGCGACTGCGTATGATGTAGGAGGAAATACAGGAAGCTGTTTCACTATAAAAAAATTTAAGTTCAAGCCTCCCATTTTTTGCCTAACGACAAAATCAAAAATAAACGAGCAGAAATTTGCGTACAGCAAAGGCTCTAGTTCCCTGAATTTAGTTTCGACATAGATCAGCGAGTTCCCAACCGCGCACTTTGGAATTATTTGAGCAATAAAACTTCTGTCATTTGTCGCGTGCGAGATAGATCTAAAGGTAAGCATCCAAGCGTTATCAGGAATTTTACTTTCATCAATCCAATATCGTGGTAAAACTGCGAAATATGGATTGTCATGTTGCTCTATTGAGGGGGTGTCAAGGGCTGTGGACTCACGATCCTCATGTCGGCCTTCAAATGTGCCGAACCTGTGGTCATAATGACAAGCCATTTTGGCTTCGTAGAGCGGAAGCATTTTCGAGCTATCGAATTTAGTGTAAGTGTTTCCACATGCCCTAAAGCCGTCTGCCATCAATTCTATTGATGTTCTAAATAAATCAGAGTCATTTGTCATGTGAAACATACTTTGAAGCTCAACTTGCCATAAATTATTATATGACTGCCGCTCACGAACAAGTACAGGTACAGCATGGTATATAGACTTAACTATTTCCGCCTCATGCCGCGTACGAAAAAGTGGACAAGTTCGCGTATTTGGATTTATAAGAAGTATTTCTTCCTCCGTGAGCTGGAATTTACGATTAGGCTCCTCTAAGTTTCCTGTGTTCCATAGTTGAAATGCAAAACTGGCTAGATTTGCAGACCCCAGAGTAATTAGTGAAAACCTCATTCTTCCATGTCCAATTCCAGGAAACAAATTTTCTCTATTCTCAAAATCAAAAATACTCACAAGTCGATGCGAGCAAACCAGCTTAGAAAAAAAATCTTTAGTTGAGTCATCGGTTGCAATGCCTGAAGGCACTATAAATCCCGCACGTCCATGGGGCTTTATATGAGAGTAAATCTGCTCAGAAAAAACAGAATACAAATTGATATCGCCTTTTCCGCACAATGGATAAAGTCCACTATCACGCAACAGCCTAGTTTCACCATCCGCTTGGCGTGATGCCAGTTGAAATTCTGCCATTAAGCTAGGATTTTCCTGTTTTAGCTGGGCAATCAACCGCTTGCGAATTGCAGCACTGGGTGCATTGGCAATATCCTGATTCCGTTCAGCAAAAAACTCCTTCTCTTGCAGCTTAACCCGCTCCCACGGCGGATTCCCCAACACGCAATCAAATCCGCTACTGCTCGTCATTCCGGCAGGGATGCCGGAATCCAGTGCCATGGACGGTAACTTGCCGGTTGCAACCGCGTTTGATCGAAGATAATTTTCGGCGGGTAGATTCACTTCCCTGTGGCTGGATTCCGGCAATCCCTGCCGGAATGACGAATTATCTACGCCGCTTCTGTGCCCATTAGGTTTTATCGGGTTGCTCCCGCCGCTTGTCTCCGCACCAAACACCGTCGGAAATTCCAAATGCCAATGGAAGAACTTATATTCCGCCGCCAACGCTTTGATTTTTTCCTTGCGCCAAGGCGAGAGGCTGTGCGGGTTCGCTTCGATCTCGCGCAGGTGGCGGGTGGTGAGGTCGGTGCCGGGTTCGATTTTCTCCTTGGGCCAGACAAAGGCGGCGCACCAAGCATCATGCAGCAGGCGGGCGTAGTCGTAGCCTACGCCTTCAACGATTTGCCGGTAATAGGCTTCCTTGGCCTCCAGGGCTGCGGGGGTGTCGTCGGCCCAGTCTTCGAGCTTGGCCATGGCGGCGGGCAGGTTGCCTAGGCGCTCCCAAGGCTCGGCGTCGAACAGGTCGAACAGATTGCCTTGGCCTTTCTTGGCGTCCTGGTTGAGTTTCTTCATCCAGTTGGCGGCTTCCTTGCTGTCGCCCGTAATGGGCTTATAGGCTTCGTCGGGGATGCCTTTCTCGATGGCTTCCGGCGTGGCACCCAACAGGCTGTTGCCGCATTTGATGTGGTGGTCGAGGAAGGCCAGCGGTTTGCCCGGCTCCATGGCTTCCAGCCACAGGCTGATTTTGCACAGTTCTGCCGACATGGGGTTGATGTCCACGCCGTATAGGCAATGGCCGATGACTTCGCGCAAGGCGGTGCGGGTGGCTGCGGGGCTGGGCTCCTCCTCGTCGGTGCGGACGGCGGCGACATGCTTGGCGAGCCGGTGCGCGGCGGCGATGAGGAAATGGCCGGAGCCGACCGCCGGGTCGCAGATCTTGAGTTTCAGCAAGGCCTCTGCGGCGGCTTCGCCGGATTTGCCTTTGGCGGCCTCGGCAATCACCGGCTCCAACGCCGAATCCAGCAGGCATTGCACCAGCGAATCGGGGGTGTAATAGCTGCCGGTGGTTTTGCGTTCGTGGCCCGCCGCTGTTTTGAGTAGGAACGTGGCGGTTTCCCGGTGCAATTCCGGGTGCAGTTCCAGCAGGGATTCGTACACGCTACCCAACTCCTCCGAACCGAGGTTGCGGTAATCGACGGGGCGCAGGCGGTAGTTTTTGCGGGTGTAGGCCAGCGCCCGCAGCGCGGCGAGAAAACAGCGGTTGTCGATGTGGGCCGCCGCCAAGTCGGGCAGGGCTTCGGGCGACCAGAGGAAGCTGCCCAAGGCGGGCAGGGCGAGGGGCTGGCAGCCGTCATGGTGCAGCTTGCCCATGACCAGCTTGAGGCTTGCGTAGAGGTCGGTGTGGCGGCTGCCTTTGAGCCGCCCGGCCAAGCGGCGAAGCCGGGCGGTGGAGTAGTAATCGCGGTAGCGCTGCTTGGCCTGGTCGGCGGCGGCGGGCAGGAGCAGCACGTCGCGGTCTTCCGCCACGAACAGAAAGATTAGCCGGTACACCAGCCGCAGCAGTTGGCGGTAATAATCCTGGGCGCTCAAGGTGCCGGAAGACAGGCGCGTTTGCAATTCGACATTGGCGGGGTGGGCCAGGAAGCCGCTGCCCAACTCGCCAATGGCTTCGGTGACGCCGCGTTGCAACTCGTCCAAGGCGCGGACGCCTTGCTGCTGGGCTTCCTGCGTCCATTTTTCCAGCCAGCATTGCTCGGGGCGTTCGCTTTCCACCCGCGATTGGTGGCACAGCAGCCACAACAGCCGGAAGTCGGCATACAGCTCGCCGTCCATCAGGGCGGCGAGGTCGAATTCGACGAAGGCTTGCCGGGTCAGGCTTTGGTTGTCGCGCAGGATGCGCAGTTTCAGGCCGTTGGAGACGAAGGCCCACAGATGTCCGTCGGCGCGGTTCAGGTAGGCTTGCACCAGGCCGTGCGGGCTGGCCTGGGCGGCGCCAGCTTGGCCGGGGGCGCGTCTGTCGAGATCCAGCCCGACGCCAATCAGATGGATCGGGGTGTTTTGCCAACGATGGGAGATGGGATAAGCGCGGCCTTCGATTTCGACGGCCTTCTCGCGCTGCAAACGGCCATAGCCCAGTTCCTGGAACAGCGGCAGCAGCCAGCGGTCGCGGGTGGAACCGGTGGCGGCGTCGCCTGTGGGCTGACCGGCCACTTCCTGGCTGAAGCGCTTCCAAACGCCTGACAAATGGTTCCAGGAACGGTTGATGGTCTCGTTGATGCGCTCGCCCGGCGGCAGGTGGTAGTCTTCGGGCCGCGTGCCGGGCAGCTTGGCATCCAGGGCGGCCACTCTCGCCAGCAATTCACGCGGTAGCAGCAAGCCTTCGGTCTTGACCGCAGCAAATCCCAATCCATCATTCTTTGCCATGCCGTTTAGCCTGCCACGGGTAAATAGATATAAATGCCCAACACATCGACCGGCAAAAATGGCTCAACCGCCGGTTTGCGCCCGCCGGCCCGGCTGGCTTCGCGCACCCGCAGGTGGGCTTCCAACAGGGCCTGGGCTTGTTCGCCGGCGAACCGTTCCAGATGGGGGCGCAGGTGTTCCGCGTAGCCCTCGACCACCCGCCGCAGGAAGCTTTCGGCTTGCTGGGGGGCGACGTTGCCTTGGGGAATGGCGTCTAGCAAGGCCTCGGCGGCGTCCTGCGCCAACCAAACGGCGCTTTCGGGCGCACCCTCGAAGGCCATCAGGCGCAGCTCTTCGGCCAAGGATTCATGGGCGTCCCCGCCGCGCTGGGTTTTGATGGCAAATCGCAGGCGGGTTAAGAGCAAGGTTGTCCGCCGGGCCACTTGCGCGGTGCGGATCACGCCCGTGCGCTTGGCGATGGCCTGCTCGCCTGCCGCATCCAGGGCGCTTTCAAAGACGTGGTTGGAGAGGCCCGCCACGGTGGCATGGGCGCGGTTCAAATAGACTTGGCCTCGGGCCACGGGCAATTCAAAGCGGGCTTGGAAAGGCTGGGGGCTGGGCATCAGGTCGCGCACCATGGCGGGCAATTCGCGCGGGTCAATCGTCACGCTGGCTTGGCCTTCGACCGCTCCGCCATAGGCGCGGATGGCTTCCTGCACGAACCAGCGGACATCGCTGCTGCGGCCTATGGCGGCGCGCAAGGCTTGCAATTCCTGGTCGATTTCATCGACTTTGATTGTTTCCTGGGCGAACAAGGTGCGCGAGCGCTTTTCGCGCTCTGAGACGTTTTCCCATTCCTGATGAAGCCGTTGCTGTTCCGGCTCGAAGCCGGGCAGGGAAAGCTGGGTCTGGCCGACATCGAAGCCGGATTCCAAGATCGCCCGCATGACGACTTCAACCACCTGGGCGCTGTCGGCCGGCACCGGGACGGAAACCCCCAAGGCTTTGCGGATGCTGTTGTGCTTGCGGATCAGGACATCCAGGACTTTGCCGTCAATTAGGTTGTCGGCACCGAAATAGGTCAGCACCCGCACCGAGGGCTTGGGCTGGCCGTAGCGATCCACCCGGCCCTCGCGCTGCTCGTGGCGGGTGGGGTTCCATGACAGATCATAGTGAATCACCGCGTCGAAATATTCCTGGAGATTGATGCCTTCGCTCAGGCAGTCGGTGGCGACCAGCACCCTTTTTTCGGCCTGCCCCAGCTCATGCACCCGCTGCTCCCGTTCAGCCGGGGGCAGCAGGCCGGTCACGGCGGCCACCTCCGCGCCTTTCAGCGCCGCCCGCAGGTGTTCGGCGACATATTCGGCGGTGGGGATGAAGCGGCAGAACAAGATCGGGTTGAACCCCTCCTTGACCAGCGATTTCACCAGCTTGGCGATGGTTTGGAGTTTCGCGTCTTCCTCGCCGAACAGGGCCTCGGCCTCGCGAGCCATCTCCAGCAAGCGCCGCCTGGCCCGTTTGGCGTCTTCGTCGGCCTCGCCAACATCGGCGCCGGGGGCGGCGTCGGCAAATTCCTCCGCTTCGCCGTCGGACAGATCCATGACCGCACGGCGACCTTGCTCGTCGGCGTCCTCGGCGCTGGCGGCGTCGAGATTGGAGGCCCGGCTGCGCAGGGTGGCCGCCGCCGCTGCCGGGCTGGAGGCCAAGGCGCGCAACAAGGCCAAGGCCGACCACCAGCGGATCCGCTGGTGGCGGCGGTCCGAGCCGGATTCCTTGACGGATTCGCGCACGAAGTTCAAGGCGCTTTGGAACAGCTTGCGGTAGGGTTTGGAAAGCTTGTAATCCAACTCGGATTCTTCCCGCTCGGGAAAGGGGGTGTCTTCCTTGAGGAAGTGCCGGATGTCGGCGCGGCGGCGCTGGACGAAAAATTGCGCCAGGCGGCGGCGTTTGGATTCGTTCCCGCTGCCGCCCAGGTCGGAGGGATAGTCGAGGAATTCGCTGTCCAGCAAGCCCAACAGGGAGCGGAAGGCTTCATCCTTGCCGCTGTGCGGGGTCGCCGTCACCAAGACCAGATGGCGCTCGCCGTTGGCGGCCAAGGCCTTGAGCAAGTCATGCCGTTGCTGGCGCCCCCGGCCTTGCTCCTGGCCTGCGGCGCAGGTGTGGGCCTCGTCCACCACCACCAAATCGGCGCAGTCGCGGAGGAAGTCATGGCGATAGCGCTCTGATTTGATGAAGTCGATGGAAACGATGAGGGACGGGTAACGCTGGAACACGGATTCCCCCAAACAGTGGGATTGCAGTTTCCGCACCGTGCTGGGCAACAGCAAGTCGGCCTCGATGTTGAACTTGTCCTGCAATTCCTGCTGCCACTGCTCGGCCAGATGAGGGGGCGTCAACACCACCAAACGCCGGGCCTCGCCCCGGTCCAGCAACTCACGGACGATCAAGCCGGCCTCGACCGTCTTGCCGATGCCCACGTCGTCGGCGATCAAAATGCGCACGGGGTCGCGTTTGAGCGCCACCAACAAGGGCACCAACTGGTAATGGCGCGGTTCGACCGCGATCCGGCCAAAACAGCGGAATGGGCCGGCGCTGTCGCGGAACCCCAGCCGCGCCGCTTCGCGCAGCAGGCGGGCACCGTGAAAATCGCCCGGCTTGGCGGGGTCGGGCAAGCCAAACGAGGCGGGTTTAACCGCCTCCAATTCGGACAGCAAGCCGACGACCTCCTCATCGCGCCCGCTGAGGGGCTTGAGCATCAGCATTTCGGCGTCCGACTCCGGCAAGACGACCCACTCACGCCCGCGGGCATGAACCAACGATCCAACGGCGAAACTCACGAACGACCTCCGAAAATGTGGGGATGGGCGGCGACTATCGCGGCCCAGTCGTCTCGATGGTGGAAGCGGATGACCTCATAGCCCCTATCCTCCAGGCAGGCGGTTTGCGCCTGGTCGCGCTGCTGGCGCTGGGGATAGTCATGCGGCGGGCCGTCCACGTAGATGACGGCGTGGGCTTCGCCGTAGACGAAATCGGGCCTGGTCGAGCAGGCTTCAATCCGGCGCTGCGCCGCCGTGGGCATGGACAAGCCCCGGTCCTCCAAAAACCTCAGCCACTCTTTTTCCAGCTCGGAATCGCACAAGGCGATGAGCCGGGCGAGATGCTCGTCGCGGGGCTTGGTCGTGGGCGACAGGTTTAGCTTGGCTTGGCGCAGGCCTAGCAAAAAGTCACGAATCAAATGCCGGTCGAGGAAAATGTGGTCGCGCTGGTTGCCGTAACTCATCAGGCAGTGGTAGCAGGCTGCCTCGCAGTCCTCGTCGATGCCTTCGGCCCTGCGCAGGTCTTCGCCGGATTCCGGGTCGAAGTGGCAGAGCAGCAAAGCCTCCGTCGCCACGCGGGACAATGCGGCGGGATCGTCCACCAGCCGCCGCAGTACCCCCGCCCCGCCCTCGGCGGCTTCGTAAAACAGCAGCAACCGGCGCTGGTCGGAATCCGGCAGCGGCTCCACCGCCAGCTCATTATCCTCCAACTGATAGGCCACTTGGATGGCATTCTTCAAGGCTGCTTGCAGGCTTGCCATGGTTTTAAGGTTCAAGGCGGGGTCATCTGACGCCAGCACAGGCTCCAGCAGCAGGCAGTTGCGGCGGTCCTCGACATAGGGCACGACCCGCTCGCGCATTTGGCTCAAGGGATCTTCAAGATCGTCCTCTTCGGCCAGCAAGTCATTGCTTTGCCAATAGCCGCGCTCGGTGTCGAGGACAAATCCCGGCAGCGGACTTTGGCGCTTGCGCCATCCTAGGTTGACTCGCCAAAGTGTGGCGGCCTGTCCGTAGGTCAGTGTGGCTAAATGATCCGCGCCCAGCCTCGCCTCCGCCACCCGGCGGGAAGGGCGGTCTTGGTACTGGGCAAAACGGAAACCCGAGATCAGTTCGTAGCCCAGGCGCTGACGCTCCTCCTCGTCGGAATTGATGCGGGCGCGCCGCCGGGTGGCCACGCTCTGCATACGAAACAGGGAACGCAACGGTCTATCCAGCAAAGTGCCACAGTGTTCACAAACGTCAGGCCCGTCTCCCTCCAGGATGGGATGCAAGTAGCCGCAGGCACGGCAGCGTTTGGCCTGGTGGGTAATCGCCCCCGACTCGTCGCGGGGCGGCATGATGACGCGGTTTATCAAATAGCGCGAGCCTTCATGGTAAATGATCGCGCGCGGGCCGAATTCCGATATGGCCAAAAAGCGCGGGCGCGAGATGAACTCGTCCTTGTTGCGGCGTCCTGCGATATAGGCCGATATTGGCAGCCGGGGGAAATTGTATCCGGGCAGAAAGCCTTCGCCGGCGAAGTAGCGGTAGCTGTAGAAATCCGACTGGGCGATGTTGGCGGTTTCGGTCAGCAATTGCAGCTGGCTCTCCGCCTCGCCGCGCAGCCGCTTGGCCTTGTTCTTCTCGCCGGCCGGGCGGCTGGCGTCCCGGATGACGGCATCCTGGCGGATGGATTGCTCCAAGGCGGCGCGGTACAAGCCGCGCCAGCGCTCGCAGGCCTGCTCGAAGGACAGCGGGATTTTTTTCAGCACCTCCTCCAGCCAAGACGGGCCATACCAATCCGCGTTGGCCAGGTCGGTTTCAAGGGTGGCCAGCATAGCGCGGGCGCGCTGCCACGCCCGCCGTTGGGGGCCTTGCGCCTCGATGCTATCCCTGACCTGGGGAATGAGCGCCAGGCTGGGGTTGGAACCTTCCAAATCCAGGATGTTGCGCAGCGAGGTGCCCAGATCCAAGCCCGACTCGGCCAGCCAAAGCGCGTGGACATGCGCCCTCACCAAATCCTCGTTCGCCAAGTCCAGGCGCGGCGGCGTGACCGCCCCGGCCACCATCCGCTCAGGCCGTTTGAAGAAATACTGGTCGTGGGAATTGCCCGTGGCGCAGTAGGTGAACACCAGGGCAGGCTGCCCGTTTCTTCCGGCCCGCCCGCTGCGTTGCGCGTAATTGGCCGGGGTCGGCGGAATGTTGCGCAGGTTGACCACATTCAGCTCGGCTATGTCGATGCCCAGCTCCATCGTTGGCGAGCAGTACAGAACCGGAAGCTTGGCCTGGCGGAAGGCTTCTTCCCGGGACACGCGCTCCTCGTAGGGAACCTGGGCGGTATGCTCCCTGGCCGAGATGCCTTTGCCGCGCAAGGCCGCGCCACGATAAAACGCGATGAAATAGGGATTGGCGCGGCCGCCGCCGTCCGGCGCGTTGGGCACTGAGATAGGATCGTGAAACGGATTTGAGCCATCGCCCGCCACCCAGCGCAAGGCGGCGGCGGAGAGCTGATAACCCCGCGCGCCCTCCTGCTCGCCGGCCGGCGCGACGATGCCGGCCTGCCTGAGGCCTTCAAGCAAATCGATGATGATCTGCTGGCGGCCGTCGAGCGCCAGCCGTTCGCGCCAGCCGGGAAAGGTGCTGGGCCGGCCCAGGTATTGGCCGAAGCCCCCCCGCGCCGAGAGATAGACATGGCCTTGATAGTCATCGCGCTGGCCCGCCCGGGGATAAACAACCGCCGCGTGTTCCAGGCGTTCGTTCTCGTCGATGGCCCAAGGCTCGCGCAGGTGCTGGCCGCTCCTTTGCCTCATGCGGTCTTGGTAGCCGGCGTCCAAGTAATCGACCCTGATCGCCAGCTCGCGCCGCAGATAATCCAGCAAGACCTTGGCGATGGTGCGGCGGGTGTCAGCCGTGGCCTGGGCCAAGGCCGGATGCGCGCGCTCCCACAGATCCTCCGCCGCGCAGGCTTCGTCCAGGGATTGGTAGCGGATTTCCAGCAGGCCGCATTGCTCAAGGTTCGGCGCGATGATGCGCCAGCCGCGCTTCAAATCCCGATAGAGCCGGTAGCACACCACATCGCGGAAGGCGCGCCGGGTCTCTGCTTCGGCGGCAAAGCGGACTTCCGGGTCGGCGGCGAACAATGCTTTGGGCAGATCCAACGCGCCGACCACCTTCTCGCCCAGCGCGTCATGCGCCAGACCATCGGCGCCCGCCGCCTTGACCGCGCTGTACAACGCCGCCCGCAACAAGCCGACTTCGATGAAATCGTTGAAATGGCCGGCCTGGAGCGAGGCGTCCTGGCGGTTGTCGGTGAAGCTCAACAATTTCTTCGCCTTGGCGGAGAGGCTTTCCACCTCGTTCAAACCCAGGACGGCGGCAAGGCTTAGGATGGTCGTGGCCGTGCTTCTGCCCTCCGAGCCCAGGCGGGCCAACTTGGCAAAGTCGGAGCTCTGGCGGAATCCGTAGGAGACGCCGCAGGCCAGGCAGAATCTGAAAGGCGCGGGGACATAGGCGCAGGGTATGCCGCCATCCGATTGTTTGCCCCGCGCATCCACGCAAGTCGCAAGCGGCAAGCAGTCGCGGCGGTTGGGCCTGACCCTGGCTTGTCCGCGATGCTCCTCCAGCCAATCGGCAGGCACCCGCGTGGCGGCTGAAGCCGGATCTTCCGGCCAGGGATTTTCGCCGGAGACATAGATAAAACCCGGCTCGCCGCCGTCCTCCGCAAGACGGTCGGACAGGTTGCGCCCCGTGTAATCAAAGCCTTCCCCATTGGATAGCGGGTTGCGCCGAACCGAGTAATATTCCTGGCCGCATTGACGGCAAAACGCCAAGGGAAACAACAAATCGCCGGGGCGGCCCGGCACAAACTGCTGGCCCTGCACGGTGATATACCGATCCGCCTCGCCCTCCAAAGAGGCATGGGCGGTGTCGCCCCGGCTGATGAATTGGTGGAGGCGGAAGGCGAAAACGGGGAACCCCGTGTCCGGGTTTTTGATGGCAAACCCCTTCATCAAGACTTGCCGCGCCGCTTCCGAACAGGCTTCCAACCCGAAGCCGGTTTTTCGGGCGAGCTCGGCGGCGGCGCTGGAAAGGGTGCGGGGGACATTGCGAACCCAGCGCCCGGCCTGGTCGCGACGGACGCCAAACGTGGATTCAATCCAACTGGCAAGCGGCAGTTCGACGAAGGCGTCAAAACTGCCGGGAATTTCGCTGGCCTGCCCCAGGCAGGCGGTTAATTGTTCCGCGAGTTCTTCTTCCCGCCATTCCGGGGTCACCCGGCGGAGCGTTTCGCCAATGACGTTTTGAGGTTCCACCGGCGCGCCAAACAACCGGGAGGCCAGTTCCGCGACTTCGCGCTGCTGGTTGGCAAAAGAACCCTCGCCGGCAAGGGTGGCGGACGTGCCCACGCATTGCATGTCCTTGGCATCCAAGGCATCCCTGACCCGGCGAACCAGCAAGGCGACATCGGAGCCTTGCCTGCCCCGGTAGGTGTGGAGCTCGTCGAGAACCAGAAACCTAAGCCCTTGCGCCGCTTTGACCAAGGTCTCGCGCTCCCTTGGGCGGGTCAGGATGTATTCGAGCATGACATAGTTGGTCAACAAGATATCGGGGGGATCGTTGACGATTTCCTCCCGTTCTGTGTCCTTTTCTTGCCCGGTATAGCGGCGAAACCGAATCGGCCTTTGGTCGGGCGCAAACCCTAGGTGGATGAACTTCTCAAGTTCGCCCAGTTGGCTATTGGCCAGCGCGTTCATCGGATACACGATGATGGCTTGAATGCCCTTGCCCGTGCCTATCCGCAAGACGCTATCCACGATAGGGATGATGTAGGAAAGGCTTTTGCCCGAACCGGTGCCCGTCGTCAACACGTAGTTCTGCCGGTTTTTGGCGATTCGGATTGCGTCTTCTTGGTGGCGGTGGATGCGCAGCGGCTTGCCAATGGGATCCTCGTTGGACTTTATCCTAAAGATGCCGCCGCATCCCTCGTTCAAAATGCCTTCCTTGATTAAATCGTCAATCCAAGCGCCTGGTTGGAATGAGGGATTCAGTTGGACCAGCGCCTCTGGCCAAAGCAGTCCTTGGCTCAACTTGCTTTCGATATGTTCGCGGATGCGGGCATCCTTGATTTGAACAAAGCTTTGGCTGTAGGCGGAATAGTCGCTTATCAGCCGATCCCGGAATTCAAATATGTCCACAGAAGTTTTCCTTTGTCCATGATGGTTGAAATTTATTAAAACCTAGACCTTTTTTCCCGCATTTCATGCGTTACAACGGTCTAGCCCGGCTTGGGAAAGTGATGCGCAGCCGAAGCTTGCCCTGTTTTCAGCGGCGGTTCCATCTGGAACCGCTGGAACCCTCATGCCGCATCCAGAGCTTGACCAAACCCGGCTGGAACGCACCAACGCCAGCAAAGGCGCGGCTTGCGAGCGAACACGCTAGGCTCCCCGATTTATACAGGGGGACGCTAGAACCGGAACTTGCCGACAGGTTCCATCTGGAATCTGGCCGCCTCCAGGGTTCAACCAGAACGCACCAAAGCCAGTAACGGCATGGCTTTCGGGCAGATCCGTCCTGTTCCAAGGTTCCACCTCCTCAAAGGGAGGCGAAACTGGAGTGGAACCTTACCCGGAGGTTCCAGCAGTTCCACCTGGAACCGACGCGGAGCAGACCGCTTCCGGGGTTCGATCAGAACCTGTCAAAGCCAGCAACGGCGCGGTTTTCTGCCAGTTTGCCTGGTTCCCCGGTTCCGGTTCCAGGTTCCACCCCCTTTAGGGGGGTGGAACCTGGAACCGGAACCTTCCGGAGATGTTCCAGCAGTTCCGCCTGGAACCTGTTGGAACCGTGGAACCAGGCGGTCGCAACCCCTCGCGTGTCCGATTTTCCCGCATTTCATGCGTTACAACGGTCTAGCCCGGCTTGGGAAAGTGATGCGCAGCCGAAGCTTGCCCTGTTTTCAGCGGCGGTTCCATCTGGAACCGCTGGAACCCTCATGCCGCATCCAGAGCTTGACCAAACCCGGCTGGAACGCACCAACGCCAGCAAAGGCGCGGCTTGCGAGCGAACACGCTAGGCTCCCCGATTTATACAGGGGGACGCTAGAACCGGAACTTGCCGACAGGTTCCATCTGGAATCTGGCCGCCTCCAGGGTTCAACCAGAACGCACCAAAGCCAGTAACGGCATGGCTTTCGGGCAGATCCGTCCTGTTCCAAGGTTCCACCTCCTCAAAGGGAGGCGAAACTGGAGTGGAACCTTACCCGGAGGTTCCAGCAGTTCCACCTGGAACCAAATTGGAACCCGGTGGCGCTGAAATCAAGCGGACATAGACGCCATCCACTTTGGCATAGCCCTTTTTGATGACGTCTGCCCGCCCCTCGCTTGCCCGGTTCTTCCGCATCCCGCGCATGGCAGCACACCAGTCCGAATAAGGAACGACTATGCGGTCTGGGCTTGCCAAGCCTTCCGTCGAGGCAGAGAGCTGTTGCTCATAAAGGCTGTGCAGTACCTCCAGCGCCGCCACGCCTTTTCTGTCCAGCGCGGGCAGGGCCGCAGAGGTTCCACCCGGAACCAAGCTGGAACCATCCGGCTCGACGACGCACGATGTAATCGGATCACCGTCTTCGTCTTCGCCAAGCCCAATGACTTGCAAGCTGAAACCATACGACTTCCCGTCTTCTCCGTCTTTTGACTTGGCGAGCTTCCAGGCTCGCATATCGTCGCCGTTCCGGGTGACTTCTATCGCGGCGTCTAGTGCGGCGAATAAGCTGGAATGGCCCCTCATGCCTTTGGTGGCGTCTTTGCCTGTATGGTGTACAAGCACAACAAGCCCATTGGTAGCGGCCTGCAATCGTTTGAGACCGGCAATGACTAGGCCCATGTCGGAGGATGAATTTTCATCCGCGCCAGGTGCGGCGCGGTTCAAGGTGTCGATGAAAATGGTGGGCGACTCCAGGCCCGCCGCTTTGATCGCTTCGATAAGTCCCTCGACGTCCGCAGTCCGTAAATCCATGTTTTGCGTGACATACCTCACGCCGTCCAACGAGCCGCTTCCATGCGTAGTGAGATAGGCGAGTATACGGTTCCGCAAGCCGCCTTCGCCTTCCAACTCCACACAGATGACAGGCCCAGGTTTGGTGCGATGGCCAAACCAATCAAGTCCGGCGCTGATTGCGCCTGCCATGGATAGTTTCACGAAAGTTTTGCCGGAACCCGAAGGCCCAAAAATCGCCGCAATCCCGGTTTTTGGGAAAATGCCCTTGACGCGGTGTGGTTGAAGAGACTGCATGATGATTTCAGGGGTGGTGTTTAGCGCGAACCTAGGAACTGTGAGGGCAAATTGCTTTTTGCCGCCTGTGTCGCCAATGCCTTGAGGTGAAACGGAATCCTGCCGGTTGGCTGGCAGCTTGAATTCGCTCACTTCATTGCAGGCCGCCACGTCCGGGGCTTTCGCCTTGACCAAGGCATCGCGCACCGCAGCCAATCCTTGGGTTTGGTGCAGGTCATTGAAATCCTTCAATCCGGCAGGCCGGTTGCTGCCAAAGTCGGGAACAGCCAGCAAGCCGCCTATGGCTTGCGCGGCTTTGATCGCATGGGAGTCTGCTTCGCCGTTCAGCTTTGCCAAGTCGGCCAGAACCACAATGTCCGCCGCCGGGTAGCGTTCCCGCATGGCTTTGGAGACATTGGCGAGGTTGCCAGCGGACAATGCGGCAAGCGCCAAGTGTCCCTGGGCTGCTCGCGCCGAAAGAACGGTTGCCACGCCTTCACCGAGCAACAGCGTAAGCCCAAGCCCATCGTCTTCGGGCAGCCTTTGCGCCGCCCAATAGCCACCTAATTTAGGCCCGCCGGCGATGGTGGATTTTCGACCGCTCTCGTCGATGAGTTCCGCCGTGGTCAGTTTGTCGCCAATCTTCACAGGCACCACAATCAAACGTCCTGCCAGTGGTTCTTCGTGCCATTTTGGAGCGTAACCCAGAATTTTCGCCGCCTGTTGCGCTGGGATTTCCCGGAGAGTTGGCGGTGGAGCAATGCCGGGGAGCTTGCGGGCAAAATAAGGATGGTCGGGGTTCAATGGCGTCGCGGCTTTCCATAGTTCCATCGTTTTCTGCGCCGTTTCCCGCGCCTTGCGGGCCTTATGCTTGGCATCTTGCTCGATTCGCGCCTTCTTTTTGCGTTCCCGCTCCAGGCGTTCGGCCCCTGTTTCCAGGTATGCGTTACCGTCTGGCTTCCAGCCCTTTTCAAGCGCTATGCCCCAGAGCGTGCCGATAGTCACCCCGCCGCCGCTTTTGATGGATTTCCAGGTGTCGCGAGCGGCGGCGGGGTTGTAGGTCTGTCCGTTTTTGCTCCATTCGTCGAATAGGGGGAAGCCTTCACCGTTCAGCCCGTCATGCACGGCCATGGCGATACGTGCCCAGTCCTCGTGGGGAATATCGGGTGAGAGGTAGGACAGAGCCCCCCGAACGTTCTCGGGGGTGGGCGGGATAGGGGCGTAGTGTCCCCGTCCGATGGAAGTTACGGCAGCATTGCTGTGAACGCTCATCACTCAGCTTCCTTGCTTTTAATCGCGACGACTTCCTGTTCGCGCTGCCAAGGTTCGGCGGCGGTGCAAGCCTGCGGAGGTTTGGCTGAGTAGCTTGGTGTTGCAGTGGACATGGCTTCGCCTCATGGGTAAAGCCTGCCGGTTTTAGCGGGGCGGATGCTTTGGTGGCGACCAAATCCAAACGCTGAGGTGTGCCGGAATCACCTTGATATGCACAAAATTAGATTGTGCAAAGACAACAATGATGTAAAATTATCGCACACCGCCCTTGCCTTGCCGGGCAGGATGGTTGTTTAGCGTGGTTCTCCACCCGCCAAGATGAAGGAACCGCGCCTTGAAAACACGCTTTGTTGCGTAATTTGGCCCGACGTAGATTCACACCTTACGTCGGGCCTTCACGTTTCTAGCGTTCGACTATGATAGCCGAAACTTTCCTGAGCGCAAACGCGATTGCGCAATCATCGACGATGGGCAAAGTTCAAGGATGCATTGTTCGGGCTGGCAGAATTTTTCGTTCTCTGCCCTATCCTTTTTGTATCAGCTTAGACAGGCGAAGCGCGGTGCCGCATGAATGCGCTTCCGCCAACCTGTCAGCTTAGCTTTCAGTTTTTTGCTCGCCGCCGCTGCGGCTAATCCTCGGCGCGAACTTCGCCCGCCTCTTCATTTCCAACACATCCACCGGCAGATCCCCCATCAACTGGGCCGCGTTGACGGCTGCGTCACTGCCCTTGTGCATTTCCTCCCGGGTCATGTCGGTGCGCCGCCAGGCTGTGGGGAGCTGGTAGACCCCGCGCACGGCGTTGCCGCCCGTGCGGATCAGCCCGCCCGCACGATCCCGATCCACCAAGGCGCAATGCTGGGCGGTCAGCACGCTGCGGGCGAGTTCGTCGTAATCGCTCAACAGGTACGCGCCCATGAAGCCGTAAGGCGTGGCGAAACTCAGTTCGACAATCGCGGGGGCCTGGGTGCGGGCCAGTTCGATCTTCATCGAACCCAAGGCGTTCAGCGACTTCTCCGTGGCAAGGCTTTGCTTGCGAATCAGCGCCCTGGCTTTGTCGATGGCTTCCTCGATGCGCAGTAATGTCCAATCGGCATAGGGGTCGTCTTGCTGCGCCGCCAGCCAGATGTCGCCGACGATGCGGCTGAATTGCAGCAGCCCTATGATTCCCCTTTTGCCCGTCCGCCCGTTCAGCAGGAACTGGGCTTGGCGGGTTTGGATTTCCAAGCTGGCCTGGTTGCGCAAGGCACCGGGCTTCGGAATGGAACGGCTGGGCCTTTTGGCTTGTACGGTGGCTGGTGTGCTCATAACGAATGCTCAATTAGGGTGGGGACATGAAGGGGAGCAGATTTCAGCAATTGGTGCCATTGCGCGTATTGGCCGCTGTCAATGGGCAAATCGCCTTGATGCTCCCAAGCGTTGATAACCGGCCAAAGCGCGCGGATTGGCAAGCCTGTGGCCTCGTGGACGGCGAGCAGCCGCAGTTTCGGGTCGGCTTCGCCGGCGGAGGCCACCCAGCTCTGGCAAATGCGGTGCTGGCTGGCCGCGTCCGGCTTCGCGGCCCGCCCGTTGCCCGTGTTGGTCAGGCCAAGCTGCTGGCGCAACGCGACGAACTCCCGCGTTTCCATCCCGGTCAGATCCTTCATCACCGGGTAACAGGCCCCGGCCAGCAGCAGCCGCTCCGTCAGCCGTTTTTCCGCCAGCCTCCGCGCCAAGATGGCCAGCGCGTTTTCCAAGGATGCCGCGTCCACTTTAACGCCCATGAACCGGGCACCCAGCCCGGACAGCTCGTTCATCTCGGCGAGGGAGAGCGTCTTGACCTTCTCGACCTGTTGCGGGGACAGGCCGATCTCCCGCAATAATTGAAACTGCCCGGCGGCGGCAAGGCGACCGAGGTACACCACCATGGTCGTCAGCAGTTCGTCATGCAGTGCCATGGCACGGCCTCTCGTCTCCGCCAGGCAACGGCGCAGTTATCGCTAAAAGTGGCAACGCTGGCAAAGCCAAAACCCCGCCCTTTGCGGTGTTCGCAGGATTGAATCCGATTGACATCAAAATACCCCAAGATCGTTTTTCACCATGGTTCCAAGAACCTGGAACCTGATTTCGAATCGCCGTGAGCAATTTTCCTGGACAGGCCCAATAACCGATGGGGCTATGCGCAATCTCAGGAAGGCAACGGCTTTGGGCGATAAGGCTACACGCCGGGAATGAGCCGCAGATGGGGCGTACATTAAAATCCGCTGAGGGAAACATTAAAGTGGGATGAGGAAATCCGGAAAATCCCCATCCATTCCAAGCGGCCAAGCCGATTCTCCCCGCCTTTTTCCCATCCTTGGCATTTTTCAGCCCATGCGCGTGGCGCGGCCATTGCGCTAACATGCCGGCCACGCCAGACCACCACGAGCGCCCGCCTGCCGCATGTCCAACCTGTTCCTTAGCCTTCGCGCTTGGTTGCAAACCTCCCGAGCGCCATCGGTTCCAGCCCCGGCCATACAATCCACATCGGCAACCGAGCTGCCGCTCGACAGCCTGCCGCTGCTTCCTCCCGGCGAACTCTTGCTGCGTTGCCGGGCGAGCGTCAGCCGCATCGAGGAATTGGCGGGCACCACCCCAAAACATTTCGCGGAGTACTATCTGGAGACCTTGCACCGGTTTGCCCGCCATGCCCAGCAGCGTCCTGCCTCGCAGGCCAGCCATGCCCATCCAGGCGGGATGCTGGCGCTTGGGCTGGAGACTGCGGCGGCGGCGTTGCGAATACGCCAAGCCTATCTATTGCCCGCAGGCGCGGTTCCAGAGGAGGCGGTTCTAAAAAAGGATCGTTGGACGTTCGCGGTTTTCAGCGCGGCGCTGTTGCAGGATCTGGCGCAGCCCGCCGTGGAACAAACGCTCACGCTATTCGATGGCGGGATGGCGCGAACATGGAATCCTTGGACGGGGCCAATGGCCGATGTCCCAGGGGTTGCCGCTTATCGCGTGGAACGCTTTGAAAAGCACACTCCAAAACTGCCCTCAAGCGCCTCACTGCTGTTGGCGCCTTCGATTATCGCCCCGGCTGGATTGGCTTGGTTGGCCGGCGACGGCGATGTCTTCTCGGCCTGGCTGGCTTGCCTAACAGGAGAAGCCCGTCAGGCTGGCGTGCTGGGCGAGATCATCGGCAAGGCGCGGCAGGGCTTCCTGCTGGTGGCTGGGCCAGCCGGAACCGCGCCCATTCCGCCAACGGAGGCCGAGACGACCGCTGATCCAGCGCCGCCCGAGGAACCCAGCGACATCCCGCTCCATGAGGAACTGCTGCGCGGAATACGCGCCCTGATTGACGACAGCAAGCTACCGGTCAACACGGTAGAGGCCAGCGGCTGGCGCACAGGCGAGGACGTTTGGCTGGAAGCCACTGGCGTGGCCGATGCGCTGCGCATTTGGCTGGTTAAGCAAGGATCAACCGACATCCCCGGCAACAACCAGACGCTTATCGATGTCCTGCACCGTGAAAACAGCCTGGTGCCTTGCGAGGGAAAGGCCGTCTGGCGCGTGATCGTTGATGACAGCGGGGCGGAAAGAACGGTGGCAGCCTTGCGGATTGAAGCCCGGCGGATTTGGCCCGATGGGGAACCGGCTCCGGCGGACTTTGCCGGAACCGTGACACCGGCAAAGCCGGCGCCAGGCGAAGACGCGAAGGGCAAGGAAGCCCCGGCGGAAAAGTTCGTCGAGTGGCTGCGCAAGGGGATAGCCGAAGGGCGCATCCCCTACAACCAAGAGGGTGCGCATATCCACATCGTGCCGGAAGGGGTGCTGCTGGTCGTCCCCGGCCTGTTCCAAGATTTCGTCGGCGAGTGCGGCGGCGGACGCTGGGAGACCGTCCAGCAACTGTTCATCAAGCGCAAGGCCCATGTGAGAACGGAGGGTGGCGAGAACATCCACCACTATGTGGCCGAGGCATCACAGGCGGCATTGTCTGGATTTTTGCTCAAAGATGCCTCGCTGGTGTTTGGTGACGGCATCCCCGCCCCCAATCCCTCCATTTGCAGGCAAGGCGAAAATGGCCTGTGAGGATGGACAATCTAACTTCCCTGGTCGCCCCGCTTGTAGAAAAGGATGCGACTGTCCCGCGGCGGGACGGCTTTTTTATGAAAATCAATTTTTTTATGGACGCGCCCATTTTTTTGACGTATTTTCCACACTTTGCAGAAACATCAATTAGCTGTCCCCGCCCGTCTCGCCGTCCCGCAGTGGGACGGCATTTTTTATAAAAACCGAAAAGGGTGCAGGTGTTCCGAAACGAGTCGCCTGCGGGCGAACGCGCTTGCGCGAATAACATCCCCCGCTCTGCCCCAATGACCAACAAGACCGCTAGTTAAAGCGAGGCTTCCGATGAGAGACATAGCGATCAAACCGTCCACTCTGCGCATGTTGCTGCCCGGCCTGGATGCCGTTTTTCCTGCGGGTTCGGCGTTGTCCCCGGCACAGGCGCGGGAGATCCGCTTGCGCCGGGCCGCTTCGCCACCCGCAGCATCCCCTCCGCCCAAGGTCGTCACTGTTCGCATGGCAAAGGGCGGCGTCGGCAAGACCACCCTCGTCGGCAACCTAGGCACCGCTCTGGCGATGATGGGCCATAAAATCCTGTTGATCGACGGCGATCCGCAGGCCTCGCTAACCCTGTTGATGGGCTTGGATCCTTGGGCCGAGGGATTTGCCCACATCGGCGAGCTGATGCACCGCGCCTACCGCCGGGAGCAGGCCCGCCTGGGCGAGGCGGTCGTTCCCGTTTGGCCGGACGGCTATCTCGACATCATCCCCGCCGACCTTTCGCTGACGGCGGCCGACCACTGGATGATGGGCGCGGTCAGCCGGGAATACGCCTTTGCGCGGCTGCTCCGCGAGAACACGGGATTTTTCTCGCGTTATGACGCCGTTTTGGTCGATACCGCGCCCGCCACCTCGTTGCTGACCAACGCCTTGATGATGGCCTCGCCCGAGGCGCTGGCGGTCGCCATGCTGGACGGCTCGTCGGTGAAGGCGATGGAGGTGCTGGAGGCGAACATCGACGAGATCAACGCGGCGATTCCCGGCCTGGAGATGGGCTTCCATGTCGTCGCCAACGGCTGGCACGGCAGCTACGCCTCTTACCGCAAGTCGCTGGAGTCGCTATTGCGACTATACCCTGGCCGGGTCAACCCGACCGTGCTGCCCTGGTCGGCGGCGTTCAAGCGGCAGATCGACCCGGATGACCCCTTGTGTTCCGGCACGGTGATGGAGCGTGAGCCTAACTCCGACAGTGCCCAGGCCGTCGCCGAGCTGGCGCGATCCTTGGCTGCGCGTTACGCCATCCTGCTAGGTGGCGCGTCCCCATCCCCTCTCGATTTCGACAGCCGGGCCGAAGCCGGGGAGGCCGCATGAGCGCGTCCACCAAGCGCTGGGCTAAAGCGAGCGGGTTAGTCGCCGCTGCCGGGGAGACCGCGCCGCCGCCGCCGACGGGCATCTTTGCCAGCGGCTTGCCGCCATTGCCAGGGCAGGCGAACGCGCCCGAGTCCCCGGCTATGGTTCTATTGGACAAGATCGACCGCAGCCCCTACCAGAACCGTGTGTCCCCCGCGCCGGAGGCGGTGGCCGCGTTGGCGGCGGATCTCAAGGCCAACGGGCTTAACAGCCCGGTGGTCGTCCGCCCCAAAGCCGACGGGCGCTACGAGCTGGTGGTTGGCGAGACGCGCACGGCCGCGTTCCGCCTCAACGGCGAGGTGGCGATACCGGCGTTTGTGCGCACCATGGCCGACGGCGAGGCGGCGAGGCGGCTGGTCGCCGACAATTTCTTCCATGCGGAAATGTCCGACTACGAGATATACCAGGGGCTGGTGACGGCCAAGGCCGCGTTGGAGGCCGACGGCCTGCCTTCGGGGCTGTCTGATCTGGCGGCGCTGACGCCCTGGGGCAAGTCCCAGATCCACCGGCTGATGTCCTTCGGCCGCCTGCCGCCGGAAGCCCTGGCAGCCTTGGCGGGCGCCGCCAGTGTCGGCCCGCCTGCGCTGCGGGCGCGCGCCGCCGCCGACCTCGCCGCGCTGGCCGAGTCTGGTTGCCCGCCCGAGGTGATTGCGCAGGCCGTGCGTGAGGCGCTGTCCGGTGCCTGCGAGCCGGCCAAGGCGGCGGAACGGGCCAAGGCGATCATGGCCGGTGCCGCCACGCCCAGACCTAACAAGCCCGCCCCTCCAAGCCTCCGCGCCGTCTCCGCGCCCGACGGGCGGCTGGCCTACACGCTCCAGCGGATGCCCAAGGGGGTCATGATTAAAGGCGTGAAGGGCGAGGATTGGGACACGCTGATCGCCGACCTGCTCGCCTGGCTGGAGGCGCGGATGGGCGCTGGCGCAGGCAACGGTCAATAGTTCTGTGCGGCTAGTGTGTGCTGGCGGATGCTCGAAAGGAGCATCGAAGCGCCGGCTACGTAGAAACAGGCAGGAACACGCGAAACAACAGCGGCAAGGGGAAAGGATCCTTAGCCTTTTTCAAAAGCCCGGCAACTCCGAGGATTAAAGATGCCTCCACACACCGACGCGCCCGAAATCCGCCTCACCCGCGCCGACGGGATGCCCATGCGGTTTTCGATGAACCTGCAGGGCTTTCTGGCGAACCGGAAAAGCCAACACCCCTTCCATCTCGGCGACTGGCTCCAATCCCTGGACGGCGAAACGCTAGGCCATCTGCGCCAGCTTGCCAAGACCGCCCTGCACGATCCGCCATCGGCCGACCCCGCCCTGGAGGACCTGTTGTCGGTCATCCTCCTCGTCCTCGCCGCCGAGCGCCAAGCCGAGACGGTCAGCTTCAGCGAAGCGCAGATTGGCGAATACATCGGCATGTTGCACCTGTTGGCGACGCTGGAGCGCCTTCGCCGCCAAGGGCTTTTAGCCTATGAAAGCGCCATGAGCATCGAGCCGGACGCGGCCAACGCGGTGATCCTGAGCCAAGAGGCTTTCGCCTTGGCGGATGAAATTAAAGGGCAGATGATGCGGGGATTGCATTGATGGCTTGGCAAAAGGGGAAGGTGGGCGGGGCCGCTTCCTGGGCAGGGTCAAGCCACTGACTGCCCAAAGCGGATGCGCTAAAGAGCGTTGACCCCCCATAGCCCCTACCCCATAATGACCATTACGGTCATAACAACGAGAGCATCATGATTACCGAAACCAGCGCGGTCACTTTCCGCCAGAACCTGGGCGAAATGCTCAACCAAGTGCAGTATAGGCACGATAGCGTCATCATCAACAAGGATGGCAAGCCGGTGGCTGCTTTGGTTGATGATCTTGCCCAGCATTCACAGACACCCGGCTAAGAGAGTAATCTCACAGCACGA
>CAZOTR010000012.1:0-50470 GCA_964582755.1 uncultured Methylococcaceae bacterium
GTGTTCTATAGCTGAGGAACCGCTAACCATTTATTCGGCGCAGTATAGCGGAACTCATCCGTCCGGTCAAATTCGGTTTTAGTTTTTTTTCGCTTGGCAGGCTGCATCGCCACCGAACCGCCAGGGCGCGCGCGGCCGCGCAGCCATTGCCAGCCAGCTTGGCCGCAAGCTTTGGCGCACTGACGGGAACTGCTGAATTGCGCTAACAATGGTCGATACCCTCTCGGATTACTGTTAAAATGGTAATCTATGGTGAGGCTTACTTTTTAGAGGGTTATGAAAAAAACGGCTTTTTTGCCTTCCCAGCCCCCGGTTGCCCTGACGGAATCCGGGACGCTCGAAGAGCCCGCAGACACGGTGGGCTTGCGTGTGCGCCATTACCGTGAACGTCTGGGCATGAGCCAGGAAGAATTGGCGGCGCGCGTGGGCGCGGCACAGCAAACCATCCAAAGCCTGGAGTCGGGCAAGATTCGTAAGAGCACTTTTCTGCCGCACATCGCCCGGCAATTGGGCGTCGATTTCGACGCGCTGCTGTCCGGCGGCAAACACCCTGCGCTGGCGCAAGGCGCGCGCGCCTTGCCAATGGCAAGCTCACGGCGCGTGCCATTGTTTTCGACGCGGGATTGCGCGTTGGTGCGGACTTACCTCCGCGACCCGTCGGCGGCACGGCCACCGACGGGAAAATGGGTGGCCATGGACTATTCACAACCGTTCGCAGAATCCGGGACGCGCCTGTTCGCCGTGAAGCTTTCCTTAAGCGACGAGGCGTTCCAACCCGAATTCCGCCCCGGCGATCAATTGGTGGTCGATCCCGACGCGCCCATCCAACCGGGCGATCCGGTCATTGTTTTCAAGCCGGGTGAGGCGCGGTTCAGCTTAAGCAAATACCGTGTGCTGTCGCAGACCGGCGCCACGGTTGATTACGCGCTAGTCTCGATCAACCCCGACTTCCCGAGCTTTTCCGGCGACGAACTGAAATCGCTGGAAATCTTAGGCTCCGTGATACAAATGCGCCGCCCTGTGGCCAGCCGCGTCCGGCTGGCGGTCTTAGAAGAGCATTACGATAAATGAATCAAGAACAGCAGCAATCCCAATTCAAGGAACTCATCGCCAAGGGCAAAATGCAAGGGTTCCTCACTTTTTCGGAAGTGAACGACCATCTGCCGGACAACGCCGACGATCCCGACCAGATGGAGGACATCATCGGCATGATCAACGGCTTTGGCATCCAGGTCCATGAGGAGGCCCCCGACGCCGACATCATCATCCCCGACACTCCGGTGATGTCGGACGACGAGGACGAGGCGGCGGAAATGGCCGCCGCGCTGGTCACCGCCGGCGCCGAACTGGGCCGGACCACCGACCCGGTGCGCATGTACATGCGCGAAATGGGCGCGGTCGATTTGTTGACGCGGGAAAGCGAGTTGCGCATCGCCAAGCGCATCGAGGAAGGCGTCAACCTGGCCGCCGCCGAGTTGGTGCGCTTCTCCGCATCCATGGATCATTTCATCAAGGCGTTCGACCGCCTGGAAAGCGGCGAGGTGTCCTTGCCCGACCTGATCGCGGACATCGTCGATCCGGCGCTGCCCGAACCGGTGGCGATTGAGGAGGAGTCCGACGCGGAAATCGTCGAGGAGGCCGACAGCGGCCCCGCCCCCGAACTGGTCAAGGAGAAGCTGGACGCCTTCAAGAAGCAACACAAGACCGCCCTCAACGCCAGGAACAAATACGGCCCCCAGCACGAACGCACGCGCCTGGCCTTCGACGGGCTGGCGGCGAAGTTCCTGGAGTTCAAAAAAAGCCCGAATTTTTTCAAGGAGCTGACGGACATTCTCCAAGCCGCCGTCGATAGCATCCGGGAGCAGGAGCGCATCATCTTGGGACTGGCGGTGACCCAGGCCAAAATGCCCAGGGCTGAATTCCTCGAATCGTTCGTCGGCAACGAGGCCAACCCGCAATGGCTGGAGGACCGCATCGCCTCCGGCCAGCCCTATGCCGAAGCCCTGGCCGCCCATGCCGAGGGCATCCGGCGCGCGCAAAGCAAGCTGGCCCAAATCGCCAAGAAAAACCAGCAGAGCGTCGGCGAGATCAAGGAGATCCACCGGCGCATGATGGTGGGCGAGACCCAGGCGCGGGCCGCGAAGAGCGAAATGATCCGCGCCAACCTGCGCCTGGTGATTTCCATCGCCAAAAAGTACACCAACCGGGGCATGCAGTTCCTCGACCTGATCCAGGAAGGCAACATCGGCCTGATGAAGGCGGTGGACAAGTTCGACTACCGGCGCGGCTTCAAATTTTCGACCTATGCCACTTGGTGGGTGCGCCAGGCGGTGACCCGCGCCATCGCCGACCAAGCGCGGACGATCCGCATCCCGGTCCACATGATCGAGACGATCAACAAGCTGAACCGCGTCTCCCGGCAGTTGCGCCAGGAAATGGGCCGCGAGGCGACGCCGGAGGAGCTGGCCCCGCGCATGGAGATGTCCGAGGACAAGGTGCTGAAGGTGTTGAAAATCGCCCGCGAGCCGATTTCCATGGAATCGCCCATCGGCGACGACGGCGACTCGCACCTTGGCGATTTCATCGAGGACGCGCATGTGATGTCGCCGGTCGAGTCGGCGACCGCCGCCGGCCTGCGCGAGACCACCTTGCACATGCTGGAGGGCTTGAGCGAGCGCGAGGCCAAGGTTCTGCGCATGCGTTTCGGCATCGACATGCACACTGACTATACCCTGGAGGAAGTCGGCAAGCAGTTTGACGTCACCCGCGAACGCATCCGCCAAATCGAGGCAAAAGCCCTGCGTAAGCTGCGCCATCCCTCGCGTTCGGAGCAGCTCAAGAGTTTTCTCGACATGGATTGATTTGGGAGGGAAATGGGAGAAGAATGGGAACGGCTTCGGCCACATTATCCCACTCTATTTATGGAGGATATCCCATGGCATCAGACACCCAACAAAAAAAACTCGGCCTGGCACTTTCCGGAGGCGGCTTCCGCGCCTCGTTTTTCCATATAGGCGTACTCGCGCAGTTGGCCGAACAAGGCCAACTGCGGCATGTGGAAGTCATTTCCACGGTTTCCGGCGGCTCCATCATCGGCGCGCTGTATTATCTGCATATCAAAAAACTGCTGGAATCCACGCCGGACGCGGCGGTCAGCAACCAGGACTATGTGGATCTCGTCAAAACCATCGAAACGGACTTCAAAGCGGCGACGGACAAAAACATCCGCATGGCCACCTTCGCCGACTTCAAATCCAACTTCAAAATGCGCAGGCCGGATTACTCGCGCAGCGACCGCATTTCCGAACTGTACAACGATTTTATTTACCAAAAAGTACTGAAAGAGGTTTCCAACCCGGTGCAGATGCGCGAGTTGAAGATTTTCCCGCTCATCGCGCCGGACACTTGGGACAAAGAGTTTTCCCCCCGCACAGGCAACGCCGGACGGCAGGCCAAAGTCCCCATGCTGGTCATCAACGCGACCTCGCTGAACACCGGCCGCGCCTGGCAGTTTACGGCGCAGTCCATGGGCGAGCCGATAGCGCACAAAGCCGACGGCACCCCGGATTACGAGGAAACCGACTCCAAGCCGCTGCGCCTGCGCTGGGCGCGTCCTTCCTATGACAACATCGTCCCGCACCAACAAAGCTTTGAGTTGGGACACGCGGTGGGCGCGTCGGCCTGCGTCCCCGCGTTGTTTCCGCCGCTTGCCATCAGCGGCCTTTACCAGGATGGCGACCAGCCCATCCGTGTGCAACTGGTGGACGGCGGCGTTTTCGACAACCAAGGCGTCGAATCCTTGCTGTACGAGGGCTGCACCCACTTGATCGTCAGCGACGCCTCCGGGCAAACGGCCGTCGAGAACGAGCCAAAAACCGGCACCTTTCCCGTGTTGCAGCGCGTGTCCGACGGCATTTACCCGGACCGGATAAGAACGGAAAGCCTCGTGGAAATATTCAACAAGCTGGGCCGTGAAAACGTCGCCTTCATGCATTTGCGCAAAGGCTTGGAGATGCGGGAAATCCCCTGGATTGGCAATGACGGCAAACCGGACGGCCCGGTGAACACCCTCGAAGCGACTTCGCAAAAATTCGGCGTCGCGCCGCAGGTGCAGGAACTCTTGTCCAAAATCCGCACCGACCTGGATGCGTTCAGCGAAGTGGAAGCGTATTCCCTGATGCTGGACGGTTATTTGATGAGTTCGTCGGAATTGATGAGGTTTAGGGACAACGCCGGCTATGCGCTGGACGCGGAAGGGCCAAACGCCTTGCCGGAATCCGGCGACTGGGCTTTCTTCAAAATCTCCCAATGGATTAGCGACCCGTCCAAGGACTATCTAAACCAGTTGGAAACCTCGCAATCGCTGTTTGGCAAGACACTCAAGCTAATACCCGCCTTGTGGATTCCGCTCGCCTTGGCATTGGCCGTGGCGCTGTATTTTGGCTGGCCCTATCTCGCCATGCTTCTCACCCAAAGCATCAGTGTTTTGGCCATTGCGGGCTTGCTCCTGCTCTGGCTAATTGACTGGGCAATTGACGCCGCCGCCCGGAAATTGGGCAAAAACTTCCCGCCCATAAGATTGGCGCGGGTTATTTTTGCCTCGGGCAAGTCCACCAGCAAGGCAGTCTTCTTTGTGCTGGGCACGCTCTTCATCAGGTTCTACCTAAGGTTCGTCAATCCCTTGTACCTCTGGCGCGGCAGCGTCGAAGTCCTCGACCTTGCCCCCCTTGGGCGTTTGGCCCATTTTTGGAAATGGCTAAAATCCAAGCTTTGCAAAAAAAGCCAGAAATAGCCATTCCTGCGTGAGGCGGAGGTGGGTTTAATTGATTTATTGATAGTTTCCGTAGGAGCGGCCCGTGGCCGCGAAAAGCTTCGGGCAATGGGTGAGGCCCAAGATCGCGGGCATGGCCCGCTCCTACATTTCAATCAATTGAACCCACCTCCCGTGAGGCAGGCGGTTTAGCCGCCCGCTTTGCCGGACCATCCACCCCCCCCGATATTGTCGAATTGCGCGAACCATTGCCCGGTGCCGTCCGGCGAGTTCGGGTCATAGCACAAAGAACGCAACTTGAGGTGTCCGCCGGGGCCGAATTCCGGCCCCGGCGAGACGGTGCGGAAGGCCAAGCCCCCCATGAGTTGGTGGGTGATGGTCTGGAACAGCCGGCCCAGCTTGCCGTCGCGGACCATGGTGTCCAGCATGTCCGGCCCGGCAATCAGATACAGGCTGCGCAATCCCCGCTCACCCAAGGCCCGCACCAGCGGGGAGCCTTCCACCCGCCTGCCCTCCCCCGCGAAAATGACCTCGCAACCTTGGCCGCGCCAATGTTCGACCTTGGCCGGGTCGGCGTTCTTCCCGGTGGCGATATAGCAATCCTGGCCGTGTTCGCGGATCGAGTCTGGCAGCGGGAAATCCAAGCTGGCGCTGGCGATGACGACGGCGGGCTGGGGCTTTAGGCCATGGTCCACGCGCCATTGCGCGAGGTCGACGCTGTCCGGGCGTTGGCCGATTTGCAAGATGTTGCCCAGCCTGCCCGCCGCCAACGAGCGCAGATAGCCGCCATGGGTGACCAGACAATCGGCCTGGGCCTCCAACTCCAGGAACAGGCGGAAATCGTCCGGCGTGGTCAGGCTCTTCGGGAGGTACGCCACCCCTTCCGCGTCTTCCAGCGCGATGCGCCCGTCCAGGCTGGACAAGAAGTTGGCGTAAACGAAAGGCCGTTCCGGCGTGCCCAATTCATGCAGGTTCAGCTCCAAGTAAAGCCCGCGCAGAGCCACCTCTGCGCAAGGCGGCGGAAACAGCCGCTGGACCGTCCGGCTCACGGGCTTTTCCCCTCGTCATTGCCGCCCTTGCGGCTGTAGCGTCCGGGCAGGCGGGCGAGATCCCGCAAGCGCCAGGGGTCGGGATCGACCTCGGCCTCCAGGCGGTTTTCCGTGGGGTCGTCGAGATCCTGGAAGAAATCGAAGCCGGTACGCTTTTCGATGGCGTCCACGCTGGTCAGGTAATGGTCCAGCGGCTCGTCCCCGCGCACCGTCTGCGGCACGGCGAAGGCCAGCACCTTCTTGGCCTCGGGGGCGACGATGATCTTGTAGAAGGCGTCAGGCACCTCCACGCGCCAAGAGGAATGGATGCGCTCGGCAGGCGGCTCGAAGATCGGGCCGGTCACCACCCAGACCTTGCCAAATTGCTTGGCGAACTGGTCCAGTTCCAACTCTTCCAGGCGCTGCCAAAGCTTTTCGTTGAGGTTTGGCTTCTGCGGCGTGATGTTGGTCATCAGGAAAGTGTCCGCCTGCCCCCCCTGCCCGTACACCACGCTGATCGCATGGTTAGGCGCCATGTGGCCGCGGTCGTAGCCGCTGCCGGTGTAGTCGTCGTGGCTGACACGGTTGATGCCGCGCCAGTCGGTGGCAAAGCGGGAAGGCCGCTTCAGGCGCGGGGCGTCCGGCGGCGGCGGGGTCAAGCCATACACAACCCACAGCGGATTGCCGCGCAAATCCGAATAACCCACCATGAAGCCCTCGTTGCGCAAGGTGCGGGTCCAGGTGAACGGATTTTTCCAGTCCACGGGCCTGGGTTCGCCCATCCAGGCCATGTGCGGGCGGGCCACATAAACCTCGAAAGCATACCAGCCGCCCGCCGCCAGCCCGGCCAGCAACCAAGCGGAAAACGGCATCAGCCCGCCCAGGCGGATGGCGAGCGACAGCAAACGCCAGATGGACAGGCCCTTGATCTTGGACGCGGGAAGAGTTTTTTTGGCCATGGGGGAGGCGGAAATTTGAAATCTTGCGGGGCTTAGGCGGTTATATGGCCGGGCATTTTCCCATAGGGCATGGGACAGAAAGATGAAAGCCCGCCCGCGCAAGGCGGGCGGGCTTTCCGGCGAAGGCTTGGCGTCATTGCCTAACGGGGGAAAGACGCCAGACGGTTTATTTCTTGCAGGGCGCTTCGCCGACTTGCGACGCCGCTTCGGCCTGGGTTTTGCGCATTTCATCCATGTTGTGGCCACCGTGGCCGCCTTGGCCCGCGCCGCCGCCGCTGTTGCCGGGGCCGCCGCCGCTGCCGCCGGTGGCCGCGCTGATTCCACCCTCTTTCTGGCGGCGGTTGATGGCGACGCCGGACGCCTTGGTGATGTTCTGCTCGGTGAGCCCGCCCAAGGCCAACGCACCGTCCACCACGTCGGTGGTCACCCCGGTGATGTCAATGTTGTCGGCGATGGAACTGGTCACCACCGCCTTGACCGGATCGCTATTGCAGGCGTCGGCGGGGGGATGGGCGGCGATGAGGATCGGGTAGGCAGTGCCGGGCGGCACGGTGACGGTGTACTGTCCGCCGGTGAAATGGGTGCTGGCCACGACATTGCCGGCGCTGTCGCGGACATCAATCTTGCCCTCGCTGATTGGGCCGTTGTTGCTGCTGACCTTGCCGCTGATTTTCGCCTCCGTTTTGGCGGGAGCGCCACCGCCGGACGAGCCGTCGTCGCCACAACCGGCCAAGCCCAGCAGGCCAGCCACGGAAACCGCGACCACGCCGCATTTCAGCAAATACACGCTTGTTTTTATCGTTGATTGTCTCGCCATGTTCAAACCCGTTTTGTGGAGGTGAATGGTTGAATTCGACGGCTGTCAGCCCGTTGCAACAATGGCGCGCTAAAATCGTGGCGTCCAGGCCGAACCCGGCGGATTTATAGCATAGATTTTCGCGGCCTGTACATATCGCCTGCGGCGTGGGCGATTGCCGACGCCTGTGTGGCGGAAAGCGGAGGGAGAAATTAGGCGCTTGGCGCCGGCCTGGACCGGCTTCAGCGGCGGCGGATGGCCCGCCCGCTGAAGCCTGGGCCGAAAAGGAACAAACGGATTGCTTACCAGGGCGTCTCGGTGACGGCCGGCGCTTGGTGTCTTTTCACTTCGCCACGCTGGATGCGGACATGCTCTTCGAGCTGGCGCTTGGCCACGTCGAAGGCATCGCGCAGGGCCACATACATGTCCTCGTGCGACTGCTTGTCATGGTGTTCACGGCTGACCACGATCTGTTTGCCGGGAACGTTGAGATCGATGCGGACATGGAAGAGATTACCTTGATGCTGGTGTTGATGCTCGAGTTCAACCGCGACCCGGCAACCGATGATGTTGTCGCAGAACTGCTCCAGTTTCGCCGCTTTTTCGCGGATTCTCGTCTCTACGGCGTCGGAGTGGGGAAAGCCGCGAAACGTAATCTCTATGGGGGTTTGCATGTTATGTCCCGTTTTATTTGGTTGGTAAACCGGGGAAGACCTGCTCTTCGCAAGGAACGCGCCGCATGGCGGCCCTCGCGTCGTCCGCCGGCCGGCACAGGATTGCGGCCGGCTTACAGGGTTTCCTCGTTGTTTATTCTTGCCGGCAGACCCGGCGCGGAGCCTTAACCCTGCTCAAAGCCGAGTATAGTACATAAACCGCCGCGTTCTTGTCGATCCTGCCCCGGCAATTCTCATTTCGACCCGAAACAGTGCGCAGCGTTCCCCCCTCCGGCAGAAAAGCCGGAATCCCGGCGTTTTGGGCCGGCACGGGACTTGCCAAAGCCGCCCCGACGGCTGGCAGATCCGCCCTGCTTTCGCCTACAATCCCCCTCGCCTGCCAACCGCCAGCGCCTGGGCGGGGCATGGCCGACGCCGCCCACGACACTATCCGCCTCACCATGCACGAACACGACAAGGAAACCCTTCTGGCCGACTGGCGCGTCCGCGCCGTCGATTTCGAGCGGGAAATCAACCGCGCCGTGGTCGGCTTGGAACACGCGGTGCGCCAGATCACCCTCGCCATCTTCGCCCGCGGCCACGTCATGCTGGAAGGCGACGTGGGCGTCGGCAAGACCACCTTGCTGCGCGCCGTGGCGCAAGGGTTAGGCGGTGCTTACGAGCGCATCGAAGGCACCATCGATCTGCTGCCCACTGACTTGGTCTACCACACCTACATCAACGAACTCGGCAAGCCCCAGGTCGATCCCGGCCCGCTGCTCAAGCACGGCGAAGGCTTGTCGGTGTTCTTCTTCAACGAGGTCAACCGCGCCCGCCCGCAAGTGCATTCCCTGCTGCTGCGGGTGATGGCCGAACGTTCCGTCACCGCCTTCAACCGCGAATACCATTTCCCGCATTTGTTGGTGTTCGCCGACCGCAACCGCGTCGAAAAAGAGGAGACGTTCGAGATCCCCTCCGCCGCCCGCGACCGCTTTTTGATGGAACTGCGCATCGAAACCCCGGCCGACCCGGAATTGCGGCGGCGGCTGATGTTCGACCCGCGCTTCCACGACGTGGACCGGCTCATCGACGCCATCCGCCCCGGCCTCCTGCCCTATGCCCAAATCGGCGAGATAGGCCGCGCCATCCAGCATGAAATCCAAGCCAGCCCAGCCCTGCAAGACTACGCGCTGAACCTGTGGGAGGCGACGCGCAACCCTAAAGCTTTTGGCGTCAAAATCGACGGCGTGGACATGGACCGGCTAATCCTCGCCGGGGCCAGCGCACGCGGCATGAGCCTGCTGATGCGCGCCGCCCGCTGCCACGCCTGGCTGTCCGGGCGGGGCTATGTCAGCCCTGAGGATGTGCAGGCGGTGTTCCGCGAAACCATCGCGCACCGGGTGTTTTTCACGCCGGTTTATGAAATGCGGCGGGAGGCGATAGCCTTGGAGTTGATCGGGCAGATAGTGCGGCAGGTGGCCGCGCCTTGAGCCTACGCCTTAGTTCATCTCGTACTTTTTTAGCTTGTACCACAGGGTGCGCTCGCTGATTTCCAGCAAACGCGCCGCCTTGGTCTTGTTGCCGCCGCACTGCTCCAGCGCCTTGGCGATGTAACGGCGCTCCAGTGTCTCCACGGCGGGGTCCAGGGCGAAGCTGGCCGATTCTGGGAATTCCACAGACGGTTCCAGAGTCGGCGCGTCGCCGGGGGATTCCACGCCGGCTTGGACGGCGGCGATTTCCTGGGGCAGATGGGGAATGCCGATGGCCTGCCCCCGGCTCAACACCATCGCCCGCTCCATGACGTTTTCCATTTCCCGCACATTGCCCGGCCAGCGGTAGGCTTGCAGCCGCCTGATCGCCTCCGGGGCTATGCCTGGAGGCGAACTGATGCCGAGCTTGCCGGCCAGCTTGTGGACGAAATGCTCCGCCAGCAGCGGCACATCCTCGGGCCGCTCGCGCAGCGGCGGCAGTTCGATGGCGAAGACCTGGATGCGGTAGTACAGATCTTCGCGCAGCTTCTGCTGCCTGACGGCTTCCAGGGGGTCGCGGTTGGTGGCGGCGATGATGCGCACATCCAGGTCGATGCGCTCATTGCTGCCCAGCCGCTCGAACACGTTTTCTTGCAGGACGCGCAACAGCTTGGCCTGGAGCATCGGGTTCATCTCGGTGATTTCGTCGAGGAACAGCGTGCCGCCTTGGGCCATCTCGAATTTGCCGGGCTTGTCCTTGACCGCCCCGGTGAACGCGCCCTTGGCGTAGCCGAACATCTCGCTTTCCAGCAAGTCGCCGGGGATGGCGGCGCAGTTGACCGGCACGAACAACGCGCCGCGCCGAGGCGAGGCTTGGTGGACGGCGCGGGCGACCAGTTCCTTGCCGGTGCCGGTTTCGCCGACAATCAACACATTGGTCTTCCCCTGCGCCACCTGCTGGATCATCTCGTAGACCTTGCCCATCGCCGGGCTGCGCCCGACGAACTCGCCCCAGCCTTTGCCCGCCTCCTCGCGCAGGAAGGCGTTTTCCTGTTGGATGTGCTTCAAAGCCAGGGCGCGGGTGATGGCCAGCTCCACCGCATGCACGTCGAAGGGCCGGATGATGTAGTCGCAGGCGCCGTATTTCATGGCTTCGACGGCGGTTTCCACGGTGCCGTAGGCGGTGATGATGATGCAAGGGATGTCGTTGCCCGCCCCGCGCAGGTTTTTCAGCAGCGCCAGCCCGTCCATGACCGGCATTTGCAGGTCGCTGACAATCAGGTCGATGGAGTCGGCCTGTATCCTATCCAAAGCCTCCCGGCCATTGTTGGCCAAAAGGGGCTTGTGGCCCATCTGGGCCAGCATGATTTCCAGGATGCGCTGCATCTTGGGTTCGTCGTCCACGATCAATACACGTTTTGCGGGCATGTTCAGTCCTGTGCCGGAGTTCTGGGGAAAACCATGTGGAAGCGCGCGCCGCCCATCGGGCTGGCGTCCGCGCCGATGTCCGCGCCGTGGGCGCGGATGATTTGTTGGGTCACGGCCAGCCCTAGGCCGATGCCGCCTTCGCGCTTGGTGAAAAACGGGTCGAACAGCTTGGGCCGGTCGCCTTCCGCGATGCCGGGGCCGTCGTCGTCCACGTCCACCGCCAGCCCGGCCGGCGTGTCGGCGCTGCGGATGATGACCTTGCCGCCTGGCGGCAGGATTTGCACGGCGTTCATCACCAAGTTCAGCAGCACCTGGAGGATTTGCTCGCCGTCGCAGGACAGCCGGTCATCCTCGGCGCTGAAGTCGGTGGCGATGCGGATGTTTTTCCGCTCCGCCTTCGGACCCAGCAGGCCGATGACCCGCTTGGCGATGGGATGCAGATGCTGTTCGGAGAAATCGGGCGGACGCGGGCGGGCGCATTCCAGCAGCGACGAGATCAGCTTGGTCAACCGGTCGTTTTCGCTAAGGATGAACTCCAACATTTCCTTGCCGGTCTCGCTGAGGGCCGGCTCCCGTTGCAGCATCTGCGCGGATGAACGCATGATCCCCAGCGGCGTCCGCACCTCATGGGCCATGGTCGCGGCCATCTCGCCGACCACCGCCAGCTTGGCGGCGCGCACCAGGTTTTCACGCGATTTCTCCAAGTCGCCGATCATGCGCAGGAACGCCTCGGCCAACTCGCCGACCTCGCCCCTGCCGAGCGAAATCGGCTCGGGCGGCGTGCCTTTGCGCATGAAATGGCGGGTCAGCGCCGTCAATTGCACGATGGGCCGGGCGATGCTGCGGGCGATGAGCAGCGACAGGACCACCGCCGCCGCGCTGGTGAGCGCCAGCAGGAGGAAGAAGGCCACCGCCATCCGGTCGACGGGCGCGAAGGCTTGCGCAGTGGGCTGGTAGACCTGCACCGTCCAGCCGAAGCCGGGAAAGCCTTGGTAACCCTGCGAACTCGCCGATCCCGCCAAGACTTCGCCGAAACCCAAACGCCCGTCCCGGTCGGCAACCACGGCGTCGCGCACGGCCTCCACCCGCCAAGGCGCCAGTGCGTCGGAAAGCAGCAGCCCGCGTTCGCGCAGGGCGGCGGAGGCCGCGATGACGCGGCCTTCCGCGTCGAACAGCACGGCCAGCGAGCGCGGCGCGTCGCCGTCGGCGTTTTTGCTGTGCTGGTCCAACAAGCGGAAGATTTCGCTCCAATCGAACAGCGCCTGAAGTTTGCCGACGATGTATTCGTGTTCGTCGTCCTTGTGCAGGGGGTTGTGGATGGAGGCCTCCATTTCAATGCCCGCCTCCCCCGGTTGCGGTCCCAGCCGCAACGGCGAGAGCCGGGTTTCGCCGGAAATCAGCGGCGCGGTCAGCCAAACCGGCCGGTCTTGCCGCGCCATGCCCACCCAGGCCGGGTCGCTGGCGGCGACGATTTCCCCCTGGCGGTTACTGCAATACAAGGCTTTGTAAACGCCGTTGTAATGCCGGCGCAGGTCGAACAGCAGATGCGACAGCCGCTTGTCCACATCGCCCACGCGCACTTCCTGCATGATTTCCAACTCGCTCCAGGCATGCACATGGAGCATGCGCTCGAAGACCATCCGGTCAATTTGCTCCATCAGCGCCGCCGCCTGGGTTTTCAGGTTGCGGGTGATTTCCAGCCGCAGCGCGTCCCGCGCCTGGAAGAAGGCCAGCCCGGTGATGACCGTCGCCGGCGCCAGCCCCATCAGCAGGAAAAACAACAGCAGGGTGCGGCGGATGCTCATGGTCGGCGGTTGGGCTAAGGAATCCGGGAAAAAGCGTATAAACTATGCGGCCATTTGTAACCGAAACCGGCCGTCTTCACAAACATGGGTTTTTTTGCCGCGCTATTGTACGCCCTGCTAGGGATGGCAGCCGCCTGGTGCGCGGCGGTGCCGGCCCATGCCGGCGAAAGCCCTGGCGACGCCTGGAGTTACCAATTGGGCAAGGGCTTGCAACTGGGCGACAGCGGCTTGTGGCTGGGCGGATACGCCACCTTGCGGGTCGAAGATGTCGGCAACGCGCCTTGGTCGGTCCAATTGAGCGATTTGAGCCTGTTCGTGGGCTGGCAAAAAGGCCGTTGGCGCTTTTTCTCCGAATCCGAGCTGGGCGAGGGGCTGGTGGTGGCCAACGGGGAGGGCTTGACCACGCGCCACGCCTATTTCGACTTGGAGCGCCTTTACCTGGATTACCTGGCCGATGACGCCCTCAAAATCCGCGCAGGCAAATTCCTGACGCCCATCGGGCGCTGGAACCAGATCCACGCCGACCCGCTGGTCTGGACCACCTCCAAACCCTTGATCCTGGAAGACGCCTTCGCCATGCATGTGACCGGCGGCATGGCCTACGGCAATTTCACGGCCCTGGGCAAGCTGTGGGGCTACAGCGTTTACGGCGGCGGCGGCGACCCGCTGGATTTCGTGCCCACCGCCCAATCCCATGACGCCAATTTCCGCGACACCGCAGGGTTCCGGCTGTACCACGAATCGCCGGGGCAAGTGCAATTCGGGCTGTCTTACGCCCACTATACCGAGCGTTGGCTGCATCCGGGGGCGAAGGATCTGCTCGGCTGCGATGTCTTCTGGACGCGCAAACGCTATGAACTCAGCGGCGAGTTCATTTACCGCTTCGGCAGGGGCGGGGCGGGAGGCGGCGATTTGTGGGGGCTGTACCTGCAAGGCGTGGCCCCGCTACTGGGCGATGTGTACGCCATCGCCCGCTACGAGGCTTTCCAACCCGAAGGGGCCGCATCGCCCGGCCAGCTTGGGGTGGCAGGCTTGGCTTACCGTCCCCTGCCGCCCTTGGTGTTCAAGGCCGAGTACCGCTTCGGTGCCGACGCCGGGGGCGTTCCGCCCGCGAACATCCCCAGCAGGTTTGCGGACGGCTTCGCGGCCTCCATCGCGGTGTTGTTCTAGCCATGGCCTTGGCAAGGCTGTTTCAGCGCCTGGGGCTGGCCGCGTTGCTGGCCTGGCCTGCGCTGCCCGTCTGGCCTGCCGGTTCCGACCCGGTGGTGATCGCGGTGATCGTCGCCAACAACGGCCCTGGGCAAGCCTTGGACAAGGACACCCTGGCCCGCATTTTTCTGCGCAAGATGCTGCTGTGGGCCAACCGGGAAACCATCCAGCCAGTCAACCTGTCGGCCTCGCACCCCTTGCGCCGGGTGTTTTCGGAGCGGGTCGCCGGGCTGGCCCCGGAAGAGTTGGAGGATTATTGGAACGACCAGTATTTCCACGGGGTCTTCCCGCCTTACTCCGTCGCCTCCGAAGAGGCGGTGCTGCGCTATGTCGCCGAATCGCCCGCCGCCATTGGCTATGTCTCCGCCTGCGCCGTGGATGAGCGGGTGAAAGTCCTGCTGTGGCTGACCGCTTCTGGACAGGCGCCGGGCGGAAGCGCGGCGCGGTTTTGTCCGCAACGTTAGGCGGGTTTCGGGGGGTGGGCGCGGATACGCGAACGCCCGCAGAGATGCGGGCGTTCGCTGGGTTTTGCCGCTAGGTTCGATTCGCCGCCGTTCTAGTCGTTGTGGCCACTATCGTGGCTGGAACCGTTGCTGTGGCTATCGTGGCTGGAATCGTTGCTGTGGCTATCGTGGCTGGAATCGCTGCTGTGGCTATCGTGGCTGGAATCGTTGTTGTTGCCACTATCGTGTTGGCCATCGTGGTTGGCGTCGTCGTCGTGGTAGCCGTCGTGGTTGCCATCGTCGTCGTGGTAGCCGTCATGGTTGGCGTCGTCGTCGTGGAAGGCATCGTGGTTGGCGTCGTCGTCGTGGTAGCCGTCGCGGTTGGCGTCGTCGTCGTGGGCGCCGTCGTGGTTGGAATCGTCGTCGTGATAACCGTCATGGTTGGCATCATCGTCCGCCCAGCCGTCGCCGTTCAAATCCCCGCTGATTTGTGCCGGCAGTTTTACCTGGAAGCTGGTCTGGCCCAGGCTGGCCAAGCCGCCGATCCAATTGCGGGTGTCGTAGACATCGGGCGCGTTGGGCGTGGTGACCACTTGGTAGACCGGGTAAATGCCGGGGGCTATGCCGCTGGAATTGCCCAGATTGATCTGCTTGGTCCCCAGATAGGTTTTCGAGTATTCACGCGGGAGTGGCGTCGGCGCCCAGCCATGGTCGGTGTAAAAATACAGCACGCCTCCGACATCGGCGGCGATGTACAGGTCGCCGGTCTTGGCTTGCGGAAAGTTGACGGAGACTTGGATGTCTTCGGCATCCTTGACGACCGAATGGCCGGGGTCAAGGCCCTCGGCCCAGGCGGGGGAACTGAGCGCGGCAAGCAAGGCCAGCGGTGGGCAAACTTTTGAGGCGGTGGTCAGACGCAGTTTCTTCGTAGGCATGTCACTATCTCCTGGACGGTGGTTGGGGGTATGTTCGATCGTATAAAAGCAACATGGATGCCAACCTATTTAATTATTGATTTAAAAGGATTTTTTGCCTATTGCCAGAAGTTTAAACCCTGTGGATTTTACGGTTCCCGCAAAATGCGTGGACAATAATTGCAGGGCTTGCAGCCACCGGGCTTACCCGGCAATCCCCAATCAATTGCGCCGCAAAGCGTGGCGGCGGTCGAGGAGAAGGGCAGTTGGCGCGGCAGCAGCCACATTTCGCACAGGGGCACCACCCACATGAATACAAAGGCCATGGCCATGCCGCCGCCGATGATGACCAGCAGGGCGAAGTTGGGGTTGGGGTTGGGGTTGGGATTGGTCAGCCACCAGGACGTGATGTCCGTCAGCAAGAACACATAAGGCATGGTGAGGGACAGCGCAAAAACGCATGGGGCCCGCAAGAATTTTCGGCCTTCTTGCGTTACCCTCTACTCGCTGTATCCCATGTCCAGGCCAGAAGGTTCAAAACTAATGGCGGGAAAGCGCGTTTTTTGCGGCTCAAACGGCAGCCATGGACGAAGTGGGAGCGTGTCCGACAGGGAAGGCTTTTCCGGCAAAACAGCAGGCGGCTAGAGATCAGTCCTCTTGGGATTGCAGCTTATTGGCCAATAGGTTTGCCAGAAAAAACCCTCCATCCTGGCCCAAGCCAGCCGCCAAGGCAGACTCAAATTTTTTAACCCTGTCTTGTTTTTCCAAAAAATTGGCGATGTCATAGGTGATCCTGATGGCATCCTCCAATACTCCATGAAGTTGCGACAACTCGGCGGCAGAACAGTCTTTTTGCTCATAGCCAGCCAAGGATTGTTCCAGTCTTGCGTATTCAGCCAGCCAATCCTGAAAATTGTTCTCCATTTTGATATAGCTTTCGGCATCGCCCACTATCCAGGCTTTGATAAGCGCGGCCTCTTCCGCCGCAAGTGGGGCGAAGGAGCGCAGCTTGCCGATAATCGCCTGCATTTCCTCCGAGGTTTTCCTTTGCGCCTCCTCCCGGACGATATGCTTTGCTTCGGCCAGCGCGCTACCCACCTGCTGAAAAGCGCCATCGGTCATGGCGTTTCTTGCCTTCGCCATGGCATTTGCCACATTGATTTTCATAGTGTGTATTCCCCCTACGTTTGGAATTGGAGATCCGCGCAACCGTTTAACACACGTTGGCAATCGCGGCAAGCGCATTGCTTGGCCGGCGTTGTCCGCGTTTTCAGGAGGCTTCGACGGCGGTCTGTGTGGACGGCGCACGGAAAAAACAAAGCCGGCCAATGGCCGGCTTTATCGCATGAATAGCAAAATCTGATGGACAAGCCAAGACAGGCTGCCCCACTCTTCGCTTATTTGCCCGATTCCTTATCCAGCCCCTGCGCCAAACTGGCGGCATTCACATAACCCGGAATAATGGTGCCCTTTTCGGTGACCAGCATCGGCGTGCCGGACGCGCCAAACTCGTCGCCCAGCTTCATGTGCGCCTGGACCGGGTTGTCGCATTGCTTCATGTCGATGGCCTCGCCCTTCTTCGCCTGCGTCAACGCCGCCTGGCGGTCCTTGGCGCACCATACCGCGACCGCCTTATTATAGGAATCCGAACCCAGCCCGGCGCGGGGGAAGAACAGGTAGCGCACTTCGATGCCCGCCGCCAGATACTGGTCCATCTCGGAATGCAGCTTGCGGCAATACCCGCAGTCTATGTCGGTGAAAACATAGATGACATGCTTGGTCTTTTTCGGCTTGAACACGATCATATTGTTCAGGCCGACCTTGTCCAGCGCGGCGGTGCGGGTTTCGCCCAACCGCGCCTCGGTCAGATCCTTGTTGGCTTTGACATCAACCAACGAACCCTCGATGAAATAACTGCCGTCTTCGTTGGTGTAATACAGCTTGGAACCGGAAATAAACTCATACAAACCCGGAACCGCCGTCGGACGCCTGCTGGCGTTGACGTCGGTCAGCTTGCCTTGCAGCAGGTATTTGCCATCCCCGGTCATGTAAAATATTTTCGTTCCGGCGGCAATTTCATAAAGCCCGGGGACTTTCGTGGGCGCGATTGATGTCGGAGTCAGGGCCGGTGCCACCTTTTTCAAGGCTTCCGCAATCGCCTTGCCTGGGCCATCCTTCGCCACCGGCATTGGCTGCGCGTCGGCGGCGGGCTTGGCGGTGCCTTCTTCGGCCAGCAGCGGCTGCGACAGCGCGAAAACAGCAGCCAGCCCTAAGTTAATCAGTAATTTTTTCATTGTCGCGTCCATAATGCCGGGAAGGGAAGGGTTTGCGTTGGACGATCTTACGGCAGGCCCGCGTCAGGCCGGATGCCGCATGATGTCCAGGTAAAAGCTAAATATCATCAGTGAGAACAAAATCACAATGCCCACGTTTTGGAACACAACTTGGACGCCTTCGGGGATGGGCCTGCCCCTGACGGCCTCCAACAGATAAAACAGCAGGTGGCCCCCATCCAACACCGGGATGGGGAGCAGGTTGAGCACGGCCAGACTGATGCTGACTATCCCTAAAAATTTGAGAAACTGGACCAGCCCCAAGCTCGCCGACTGACCCGCATATTGGGCGATGCTGATCGGGCCGCTCAGGTTGTCCACCGACGCCTTGCCGACCACCATGCGTCCGATCATCTTCAAAGTCATCGCCGAATAGTCCCAGGTCTTGGCCGTCGCGGCGGCCAACGCCGACAATGGCCCCAAACGGTATTCGACCTGCATGGCGTCCAGCAAGTCTTGCGGAATGCGCACGACCGCGCCGATGCGGCCAATCTTGCCTTTTGCCGATGCCGTTTCCGCGGGGGTTATGTTCAGCGCCAGCTCGGCGCCGGCACGTTCCACGCTGAGGCTGATCGCCCTGCCGGGATTGGCGCGTACCATTTCGACCCATTGCTGCCAGTCCTTGACCGGCTGGCCGCCGGCGACCAGCAAGCGGTCGCCCGCAGCCAGCCCGGCCGCCTCGGCGGCACTGCCCGGCTCGACCCGGTCCACCACCGGCGGCAGGGACGGCTGCGCGGGCTGCCAACCTAAGCGGCTGTGCAATAACTCCGGCTTCTCGGCAAACTCGCGGGGGATGGACAGGGTCCGCTGGACATGCGCGTCGCGGTCGGTCTTCACGTCAACGGCTATGTCTTCGTGGTCGATGGCCTGCTCGATCAACTCGCCGATGGCCAAGTCCCAAGTGGGGGTTTCGACACCACCCACGCTGACGATCTCCTCCCCTTCGCGGAAACCGGCCTGTCCGGCAAAAGTGTCCGGCGTGACCGGCCCCAGCACCGGGCGCATGCCGGTTTCGCCAATCATGAACACGGCCCAGTACAACAGGATGGCCAGCACGAAATTGGCGAACGGCCCGGCGAAAACAATCGCGGCACGGATGGACAGGCGCTGGCGGTTGAAGGCATGGGGCAAATCTTCCGGGGCGACCTCGCCCTCGCGCTCGTCCACCATCTTCACATAACCGCCCAAAGGCAGCAGGCCGATGGAAAATTCGGTGTCCTCGGGGGATTTTCGGTAACGCCAGACCGATTTGCCTATCCCCACGGAAAAGCGCAACACTTTCACGCCCAACAGCCGACAGGCATAAAAATGGCCGAACTCGTGGAAGGCGACCAAAATCGCCAAGGCCAACAGGAAATAGAAAACCGTGTGCGCCAGCGGTAGGGATTGCATAATGGCCTGGATGGTTAGCTCGGTCGTTTGCTGATGAAGGTTTGCGCCAAAACCCTGGAGGCCCGGTCGGCCTCCAAGACTCCTTCAATGGAATCCGCAGGCCCAGGCGCGGTGTTTTCCATGCAATGTTCGATGATGCCGGGGATGCTGGTGAAGCGGATGCGCCCTTCGAGGAAAGCCGCCACGGCGACTTCATTGGCGGCGTTCAACACCGCCGGCATAATGCCGCCGGCGCGCACCGCCTCGTAGGCCAGCCGCAGATTGGGGAAGCGCTCAAAATCCGGCACTTGGAAATTCAATTGTCGGACTGCGAACAAGTCCAGGGGTTCCGCCCCGGAATCGAAACGCTCGGGAAAGGCCAAGGCATGGGCAATGGGGATGCGCATGTCGGGGTTGCCCATCTGCGCCAGCACCGTGCCGTCCACATAATCGACCATGGAATGGATGACGCTTTGCGGATGCACGACGACTTGGATTTGCTCCGGCGGCAGGTTGAACAGCAGGCAGGCTTCGATGACTTCCAGCCCCTTGTTCATCATCGTCGCCGAGTCCACCGAGATCTTCCGGCCCATGACCCAGTTGGGATGGGCGCAGGCTTGGTCCGGCGTGACTTCGTGCAATTCGTCCAGCCCCTTGTTTAAGAACGGCCCGCCGGAGGCGGTGAGCAGGATGCGGCGGACTTCCGGGGCGTGCCGGCCGGCATGGTAGTTGGCCGGCATGCATTGGAAAATGGCGTTGTGCTCGCTGTCGATGGGCAGCAGCTCCGCCCCGGACTTGACCACTTCACGCATGAACAAGGGGCCGGACATGACCAAAGCCTCTTTGTTCGCCAACAACACGCTCTTGCCAGCCTTCGCCGCCGACAGCGTGGGCAGCAGCCCCGCCGCGCCGACAATCGCCGCCATGACGCTATCGACCTCGGGCAGCGACGCAACCTCTTCCAAGGCTTTGGGGCCGCACAGCACCTCGATGCCCTGCAAACCCGCCGCTTGCAGCCAGGCGCGGAATGCGGTGGCCTTGTCTTCATCCAGCAAGACGGCGTAGCGGGGCCGATGGGTTTGGCACTGCTCGAACAGCCGGTCCAAGTTGTTGTTGGCAGTCAGCGCCGCCACCCGATAGCGGCCAGGATGCCGGCCCACGACATCCAGGGTGCTGACGCCGATGGAGCCGGTGGAGCCGAGGATGCAGATGTTTTTCATACGAAGTAAATCCCCAATAGCTTTGAGCCTGCGTAAAACACCGACACGGCGGCAAGCAGGCTGTCCACCCGGTCCAGCATCCCGCCATGGCCGGGCAGGATGGCGCCGCTGTCTTTCACCCCGCGCACCCGCTTGGCCAGGCTTTCAAACAAGTCGCCGACCACGGAAACCACCACGGTGACGAGCGAAAGCATGACAAAATCCAACAACTGCACCGCGCTGAAACTAGTGAACGAGCCTTCACCCAACGCATATAAAATGCCACCTACCGCCAGCGCGAACAGGGCGACGGCCAGCAAAGCGCCATACAGCCCCTCCACGGTCTTGCCCGGACTGACTTCGGGAGCGAGCTTGGTCAAGCCCCAGCGCTGGCCGGCGAAATAGGCCGCGATGTCCGCCAGCCAAATCAGCAGGAACAAATACAGCGTCTGCTCCGCGCCGAGATTGTGCCGGGTCCAGACCATCAGTATCCAAGCGGCCACCAGCACAAACAAACCGACCAGCACCCGCGCCGCCGGGGGATAATTGACCGCCACCAGCTTGGCGGGAAATTTGCGAAGCAGCAGGCTGAACAAGAACCACCAAGCCACCACCGGCCAAGCCAGCCACTCTTCCGCCTCCCCCGCCCATTGCTGGTACGAGGTCATGGCGCCCACGCAAACCGCCACGAAGCCCAGCCGGGCGGGCATGGCGGACAGCCCCGCCAGATCCGACCATTCCCAGGCGCATGCCACGATGACGATTCCCCACAGGAGCGCGAACCACTGGTCGGGCAAGTACAAGATTGCCAGGATAACCGACGGCGCCAGGACCGCCGCCGTCAAGACGCGATTTTTCAGCATGTTTTTTTCTTAAGTGTGTGGGCCGCGGCCTTAGCGCAGATCGGCATCGACTATGAGGGTTTCCACCTGTTCGCCGGTGTAGCCGAAACGGCGCTGGCGGCCGGCGTAATCCTTAATGGCATCTTCCAGCGCGGCCTCGTCGAAATCCGGCCACAAGGTGTCGGTGAAATAAAGCTCGGTGTAAGCCAGTTGCCACAGCAGGAAGTTGCTGATGCGCTTTTCGCCGCCGGTGCGGATAAATAGATCCGGCTCGGGCAGGCCGACCAACTCAAAATGGGAGGCCAGCACCTCCGCAGTGATGGCATCCGGGTCCAACAGCCCGGCGGCGGCTTGCGCGGCCACACGGCGCACCGCCTGGGTGATTTCCCAGCGGCCGCCGTAATTGGCCGCGATGACAAGGTTGAGTCCGTCATTCTCCGCCGTCAGGCTTTCGACGGCGGCGATTTTTTCCTGCAACTCGGCGGCGAACACCGTCCTGTCGCCGATCACCCGCAGCCGGACATTTTTCTTGTGCAGCCTTTCAGCCTCCCTCTCCAAGGTTGACAAGAACAGCCCCATCAGCACGGAAACCTCCTGCTGCGGCCTGCGCCAGTTTTCGCTGCTGAACGCGAACAGGGTCAGCACCTCGACGCCTGCGGTGCCGCAATATTCGATCACCTTGCGCACCGAACCCACGCCGGCGTGGTGGCCCGCCGTGCGCGGCAGGTAACGGCTTTTCGCCCAACGGCCATTGCCGTCCATGATGATGGCGATATGGCGCGGCAATTGCCCCTGGCTAAACGGTATCAAGGTAGCGTCCATATCCCGCCTGTCGAAACGACCATGATCTGCATTCGCTTTTTTCCGCAGGAAGTCAAGCAGTCGCTTAAATGGCAAGCAGATCTTTTTCCTTTTCTTCCAGTAGCGCATCGATTTCCTTGACATGCTGGTCGGTTATCTTTTGCACCTGGTCCTGGCTGCGCTTTTCCTCGTCTTCCGAGATTTGCTTGTCTTTTAAAGCCACCTTGAGTTCGTTGTTGGCGTCGCGGCGGATATTGCGCACGGCGACACGGGCGTTCTCGGCCTCGCCACGCGCCACTTTGGCGAGTTCTTTCCGGCGCTGCTCGGTCAAGGCCGGCAGCGGCACGCGGATGACCACGCCGGTGGTGTTGGGATTCAAGCCTAAGTCGGAAGCCAGGATCGCCTTCTCGACCACCGGGATCATATTCCTTTCCCACGGCGTGACCGCCAGCGTCCTGGAATCCTCGGCGGTGACATTGGCCACCTGCGACAGCGGCACTTCGTTGCCGTAATAATTGACATGCACATGCTCCAGCAAGCTGGGATGCGCCCTGCCCGTCCTGATTTTGGCGAATTCGTGTTTCAGCGACTCGATGGACTTCTTCATGCGTTCGCTGGCGCGCTTTTGAATATCGGCGGTCATCGTGTTATCCGGTTGTTATCAAGGAACCAATTTCCTCGCCCCGCACCAGTCGCATGACCGCGCCGGGCTGGAATACGTTCATCACGCGCAAGGGCATGTTGTGGTCGCGGCACATCACCAGCGCCGTCGCGTCCATGACATTCAGGCGCTGGTCCAATGCCTCGTCATAAGTCAGGCGGGAATAAAAGCGGGCGTTCGGGTCTTTCAGGGGATCGGCGGAATAGACGCCGTCCACCTTGGTCGCTTTAATGAGCAGATCCGCGCCGACCTCCACCGCGCGCAGGCTGGCCGCCGAATCGGTGGTGAAGAACGGGTTGCCGGTGCCGGCGGCGAACACGGCGACACGCCCTTTTTCCAGATGGCGGACGGCGCGGCGGCGGATGTAATCCTCGCAGACTTGGTTGATCTTCAAGGCCGACATGACCCGCACTTGCCGCCCCAGATGTTCCAGGGCGTCCTGCATGGCCAGCGCGTTGATGACGGTTGCCAACATGCCCATGTGGTCGCCGGTGACCCGGTCCAGCCCTTCCGCAGCCTTTTCCGCGCCACGGATGATATTGCCGCCGCCGATCACCAGCCCCACCTCGACCCCGGCGCGGCAAAGCTCGTCGATTTCCCCGGCCAGCCGCTGAATGATGCCCGCGTCTATGCCGCTGGCCTGACTGCCCATTAAGGCTTCCCCGCTCAGTTTGAGCAGTATCCGCTTGTATTTTGGCTCACTCATTATTTGCTCCAGGGGGGTTGGTTGCGGCGCGGCGCGAGCGGGTTGCCGCCCGCGCCGGGACAGCGCGTGACGGAAGCCTAGCGCAACCCCGCCTGGGCCATCACTTCTTCGGCAAAATTGCTCTCTTCCTTCTCGATGCCCTCGCCCACTGCCAAACGGGTGAAGCGGGCCACCGAAGCGCCCTTGGCCTTGAGCAAGGCCCCCACCGTCTGGTCGGGATCCTTGACGAACGGCTGGCCGAGCAGGGTGATCTCGCCGAAGAATTTCTTGATCCGGCCCTCGACCATCTTCTCGACGATGTTGGCCGGCTTGCCGCTCTCGGCGGCCTGCGCCGAGTAGATCTCCTTCTCCTTGGCGATCAGTTCGGGAGCGACCCCCGACTCGTCCACGCAAACCGGCTTGCTGGCCGCCACATGCATGGCGATGTCCTTGCCCAGCGCCAAATCGCCGCCGACAATTTCCACCAGCACGCCGATGCGGGTGCCGTGCAGATAGCTGGCGACCAGGCCGTTCTCCGACACGAAACGCTCGAAGCGGCGCACATTGATGTTCTCGCCCAGCTTGGCGACCAGTTCCTTGCGTTGCTCTTCGACGCTGGCGCCCATCGACAGCTTGGAAGCCAAAGCGTCATCCAGACTGGACGCGCCGGCGTCCAGGATGCTCTGCGCCACCGCGTCGGCGAAGGCGATGAAATCTTCGTTCTTGGCGACGAAGTCGGTCTCGCAATTGATTTCCAGCACCACGGCGCTTTTGCCGTCGGCACTGCTTTTCACCGCGAGCCGGCCTTCCGCCGCCGTGCGGCTGGACTTTTTGTCCGCCTTGGCCAAACCGGCCTTGCGCATGATTTCGATAGCCGCCTCGATGTCGCCGCCGGCCTCAACCAAGGCTTTTTTGCACTCCATCATGCCCGATCCAGTGCGTTCGCGCAGGTCTTTCACCAACGCCGCAGAAATATTCATTCACTCAACCTCTTTGTTTCAATCCACTCCCGGCCTTGTCCGCCGGAAGAAATCCATCCGCCGGCAAAGGCCGACGGCTTATTGCTCCCCGCAGACGGGGAGACTTCGATACGGCGGGATATGCTGATGAAAACGCCCCCGGTACGGAGGCGTTTGCCAGCCCGCTGCGATGACAGGGCTGCAGTTGCGCGCGCTTATTCGGCGGCGGCGCTTTCTTCCCTGGCGGGTGCCGAACCCGCATCCAGCTCAACGAACTCGTCCTCGCCGCCGACGGCGAAGCCGACCCCGTTGGCCTTGCCTTGCAGGATCGCGGTGGCGGCGCTTTGCGCGTACAACTGCACGGCGCGGATGGAATCGTCGTTGCCGGGGATGATGTAATCAATGCCCACCGGGCTGTTGTTGGTATCGACGATGCCGACCACCGGAATGCCCAGCTTGTGCGCCTCGCTGACCGCATTCTTCTCGTAGCCCACATCCATGATGAACAGCACGTCGGGCAGTTTTTCCAAGTCGCGGATGCCGCCCAGGCTGAGGACCAGCTTGTCCAACTCGCGCATCATGCCCAGGCCTTCCTTCTTGCTGAAGCGGGCCAGCCGACCGTCGTCGCGCATCGCCTCCAGTTCCTTCATGCGGGAAACGGACTGCTTGATGGTCTTGAAATTGGTCAACATGCCGCCCAGCCAGCGGTGGTTGACGAACGGCTGGCCTGCGCGGGCTGCCTCTTCCTCGATGACTTTGCGGGTGGTCTTCTTGGTGCCCACGAACAAAATCTTGCCCCGGTTGGCCGCCACTTGCTCCAAATAACGCATGGCGTCATTGAACAGCGGGAGGGTCTTTTCCAGGTTGACGATGTGGATGTTGCTGCGCGCGCCGAAGATGTACGGCGCCATTTTGGGATTCCAGTACCGCGTCTGGTGGCCGAAGTGGACGCCCGCTTCGAGCATCTGACGCATGGTGACAGTCGACATTCAAAAAACTCCTAGGTAATGTTGGGAGACCTGGTTGGATACAGATCCCGTCGGGTTGAGCCTCCACCTGCCCCATCCGGCGACCTAGGGGGACGGAAAGGCTCCCCAAAGGCACCCCGCAGGATGTGACGGCAAGTGTGTGTTATTGCCAAATTGAACGCGGCTTTATACCATGAACGGCCAAACCCTTTCAATCCGCGCAACCGCTTTGGCCTTTTGGCGAGAGCCTCCCGCACCCATTTCCGACTCCCCCATGAGCATTAGCATCAAATCTCCCGCCGAAATCGAAAAAATGCGCGTGGCCGGCCGCCTCGCCGCCGACGTGCTGGACATGATAGCCCCGCACGTCGTACCCGGCGTCAGCACCGACGAGCTGGACCGCATCTGCCACGAATACATGGTGGACGTGCAGAAAGTCATCCCCGCCCCGTTGAATTACAAGGGCTTCCCGAAATCCATCTGCACCTCGGTGAACCATCAGATCTGCCACGGCATCCCCGGCCCGAAAAAGCTCAAGAGCGGCGACATCGTCAACATCGACATCACGGTCATCAAGGACGGCTACCACGGCGACACCAGCAAGATGTTCTTCGTCGGCGAAGCGCCCATCAAGGCCAAGCGCCTAGTGAAAATCACCCAGGAATGCTTGTACCGGGGTATCGCGCAGGTCAAGCCGGGGGCGCGGCTGGGCGACATCGGCCATGCCATCCAAAAACACGCCGAGTCCAACGGCTTTTCGGTGGTGCAGGAATTCTGCGGCCACGGCATCGGCAAGAACTTCCACGAAGACCCGCAAGTCCTCCACTACGGCAAGCCGGGGACGGGGGAACCCCTGCGCCCCGGCATGGTGTTCACCATCGAACCGATGATCAACCAAGGCAAACGCTATGTGAAAATCCTGCCCGACGGCTGGACTGCCGTCACCAAGGACCACAGCCTGTCCGCCCAATTCGAACACACCCTCGTGGTGACCCACGAGGGCTACGAAATTTTGACCCTACGCCAGGAAGAATTGCTTGAACAGCCTAAAATCGGCATCGCCCTCTAGCCTTGCGGGACATTCCCCGCCCATGGGCATCAAGGAACACAAGGCGCTCATCCAAGCCAACAATGCCACGCTGGCGGAGCGGTTCCGGGCAGGCGCGCCCATCGCCGAGCTGATCCGGGCGCGGGCGGATTTCATCGACGGGCTGCTGGCCACCGCCTGGCACCGCCTGGTCGGCGTTTACGCGGACACCCTCACCCTGGTGGCGGTGGGCGGCTACGGGCGGCGCGAGTTGCACCCCTATTCCGACATCGACATCCTGCTCCTGCTCAACGACCCGCCGCACCCGCTCGACGATAGCGGTTGGGTGGAGGCCATCACGGCGTTTTACCATTTCCTCCTGGACATCGGCCTGAGCCTGGGACACAGCGTGCGCACGGTGGAAGAATGTGTGCAGGCGGCCCGCGACGACCAGACGGTGATGACCAACCTGATGGAGGCGCGTTTTCTGGCCGGGTCGAAAATCTTGTTCGATTCGATGATGCTCAGGACCGGCCCCGAACACCTTTGGCCCACAGCCCAATTTTTCGCCGCCAAGATGGCGGAACAACAGGCGCGCTACCACAAATACCACGACACCGCCTACAACCTGGAGCCCAACGTCAAGGAAGGGCCGGGGGGCTTGCGCGACATCCAGATCATCGGCTGGATCGTCAAGCGCCACCACCGCTCGCCGGATCTGCGCGACTTGATCGTCCAGGGCTGGCTGACCGAGGCGGAATTCGCCGAGTTGCAGGCGGCGCAGGAATACCTCTGGCGTGTCCGCTTCGCCCTGCACACGCTGACCGGCCGACGCGAGGACCGGCTGCTGTTCGAATACCAACGGGATCTCGCCGACCAGTTCGGCTACAGCAGCGAGGGTCCCAACGAGGCGGTCGAGCAGTTCATGCAACACTATTTCCGCACCGTCATGGGCCTGGAGCGCCTGAACGAGATGGTGCTGCAACTGTTCGCCGAAATCATGCTCAATGGCGAGCAGGAAGCCCCCGCCATCCCGATCAATCCGTTTTTCCAATCGGTCAACAACTACCTCGAAGCCCGCCATTCCGAGGCGTTCAAGGAAAATCCGCTGGCCTTGCTGGAGATTTTCCTGATTTTGCAGCAAAACTCCGAACTTCAAGGCATCCGCGCCTCCACCATCCGGCTGATCCGCCAGCATCTTTGCCTAGTCGATGACGGTTTCCGCGGCAACCCCGCCGCCTGCCGGTTGTTCATGGAGATCCTGCGCCAGCCCGGCGGCATCACCCACCAGTTGCGGCGGATGAACCGCTACGGCTTGCTCGCCGCCTACCTCCCGGCGTTCGGCAATGTTGTGGGGCGCATGCAATACGACCTGTTCCACGTCTACACCGTGGACGAGCACACTTTGTTCGTGGTGCGCAACCTGCGCCGCTTCGCCCTGGACAAGCACCGCGAGGACCATTCCCGCTGCAACGAGATTTTCCCGCTCATCGAAAAACCGGAACTGCTCTACATCGCCGGACTCATGCATGACATCGCCAAGGGCTCGGGCGGCGACCACTCTGAGGTCGGAGGGAAGATTGCCGAAGAATTCTGCCGCCGCCACAACCTCGGCCACCGCGACGTGGAGTTAGTGTGCTGGCTGGTGCGCCACCATCTGCTGATGTCGATGACCGCCCAGCGCAAGGACATCGCCGACCCGGAGGTCATCCACGCGTTCGCCACCAAGGTCGGCGACCCCGACCGGCTCAACCACCTCTACCTGCTCACCGTGGCCGACATCCGCGCCACCAACCCCAGCCTGTGGAACACCTGGAAAGGCGCGCTGCTGCACGAACTGTTCACGTCCACCCGCCGCGCCTTCCGCAGCGGGCTGGAAAAGCCCGCCGACCTGGAAGACCGCGTCCGCGTGGCACGCGAGGACACCCTGGAATTGCTGCGGCATATGGGGATCAGCGGCGAGGCCGTCGGGCGGATCTGGCCGATGCTTTCCGACGACTACTTCATGCGCTTTCGGCCCGAGGAAATCGCCTGGCACACCGTCGCCATCGCCAGTTGCGGGCCGGACGAGCTGCCCTTGCTAGTGCTGCTGCGCCCCTTGAGCCAACGCGGCTGCGCGGAAATCTTCATCCACGCCCGCAACCAAGACTTCATCTTCGCCAACAGCACCGCCGTCTTGGACCAGCTCGGCCTGACCATCCTCGACGCCCGCATCATCACCACCCGCAACGGCTATGTGATGAACAGCTACCAAGTGTTGGAACAAACCGGCGAGCCGATCCAAGACCAGCGGCGGCAAACCCAGATCTGTTCGCGCATGCGGCAATGCCTGCTCGACATCAGCGCCGAGCCGCCGCAGGTGCAACGCCTGCAAAAGCGCCAGCTCCGCAACTTCTCCGTGCCCACCCAAGTCTATTTCCACCCGGACCCGCAGCAGCGGACGACGGTTTTGGAACTCATCGCCACCGACCGCCCCGGCCTGTTGTCCAAAGTCGGCCAAGCCTTCGGCCGCGTCGGCATCCGCCTGCACGATGCCCGAATCTCCACCATCGGCAGCCGCGCCGAAGACATTTTCCGTGTCACCGACCGGCAAGACCGCCCCCTCGCCGACGACAGCCTGAAAAGGCAGTTGCGCGACACCCTCATCGAACTCGTGGGGGAAAACTGACGCGAAACCGGACGGGCCGGCCCATGCTATGCTTAAACCCAAGCCAACCCCCGCCCCACAATGACAACAACCCAGCCCAACGGGAGGCAATATGAGCAGCGCGGACCCCATTTTGGACAACTGGTATCAAGATGCCGAGACCGGGCGGAGTTTCCGCGTCGTGGCCATCGACAACGACTCCATCGAGGTGCAATACCTCAACGGCGACATCGGCGGGTATGACAGCGCCGGCTGGGAGGACTCGGCCTTTTTTCCCGTCGAGGCGCCGGAAGACTGGAGCGCGCCCTTCGGCGGCGTGGAAACCGACGACCTAGGCTACACCGACCCCGACCGGCATGGGCTGGACATGCAGGATCTCACCCTGGACGATTTGCTCGACGACGACGGCGGCTGACTCACGCCGCCGGGGATTGCCCGGCCTGGCGATGGAACGCCGGGCTAAACTCGTGCACCGCCTCGACCATCGCCCCCACATGCTCGGGGCTGATATCCGGGTGCACGCCGTGGCCCAAATTGAACACATGGCCGGAACCCTGCCCAAAATCGGCCAGAATCTGCCGGACCTCGGCGCGGATGGCTTCCGGCGAGGCGTACAAGGCCACCGGATCGAGGTTGCCTTGCAAAGCCACTGTGCCGCCGACGCGGCGGCGGGCTTCGCCTAGCGGGGTTTGCCAGTCCAGCCCCAAGGCGTCGTAGCCGCTGGCCGCCATGGACTCCAGCCACAGGCCGCCGCCTTTGGTGAACAGGATGGCGGGGATTTGGCGTACGCCAGAGTTTAAATTCAATTGGCCATAAACCCGCCGGGCGTAATGCAGGGAAAACGCCTGGTATTGCGTAGTCGTCAAGGCACCGCCCCAAGTGTCGAACACCATCACGGCGTTGACCCCGGCGGCGATCTGGGCGTTTAGATAAACCGCGACGGCGTCGGCCAGCTTGCCCAGCAATTCATGCACAAGGTCGGGCCGGTCGTAGAGCATGGCTTTGATCTTGCGGAAATCCCGGCTGCTGCCGCCCTCGACCATGTAGGTGGCAAGCGTCCACGGACTGCCGGAGAAGCCAATGAGCGGCACCCGGCCCTGCAATTCCCTTTGAATCAGCCGCACCGCGTCAGGCACATAGCGCAGGCGCTCCTCCGGGTCCGGCACGGCGAGCCGGCGGATGTCCTCTTCCGTGCGGACGGGATGGCTGAAGCGCGGCCCCTCCCCTTCGATGAAATGCAGGCCCAGCCCCATGGCGTCGGGGATGGTGAGGATGTCGGAAAACAGAATCGCGGCGTCGAGGCGGAAACGCTCCAGCGGCTGGATCGTGACTTCGCAGGCCAGTTCGGGGTTGGTGCAGAGGTTCATGAAGCTGCCGGCCTGTTCGCGGACGCGGCGGTATTCCGGCAGGTAGCGCCCGGCCTGGCGCATCATCCACACCGGTGTGCGTTCCACCGGCTGTCTCAGCAGGGCGCGGATAAAGCAATCGTTTTGCAATGGAGTCATGTCTTTTCGTGGGATTGGTTGGGGTTGGACTTTTCGTGTTGGGGAAGGGGACGCGCTTCGAGGCAAGCGTTCCCAACTCGCCACGCCCGGCGCGGGCCGGCATCAAAGCGTTGGCGGCTCGTCCATCAGCTTCCGCAAATCCTTCAGACTTCCCCCCGACGCCTGCCCGCCTTTTTTGGGCAGGCCGCGCCCTTTCCAGGCGTAAGGAAACAGCAGGAGCTCGACGCGGGTGCCGTCCACGTAGAAATGCAGCGCGGGCTGCTCGCCCGGCAATTCGGCCTCGCGCGGCAGGCTGTGGGATTTTTCCTCGAACGGAATGCGGGCATTCAGCAATTTCAGCAGCACGTCCTCGGGCGTATGCGGAAACAAATGCAGGCGGATGGGGCTGAACCGCCCCGCGCTGCCGTTCCACACCCCGCCCACCAGCACCGGGGAAAAGTCCGCCAGGAAGCGCATGGACTCCGCCGCCAGCTTGCGCAGATGGGCGAGGCGGCGGGCCTGCTCAGCGGCCCCGAAAAGGCGTTGATGCTCGGCCAACGCCGCATCAATCTCTTCTGTGCGCGGCAAATTCCGGCTGGCGGCGACGCCCATCCGGGCAGCGGCCTTTTTTTTCGCCAAGCCATGTTCGTCTATGCCCTCCTCCGCCATGATGCGGGCAGCCTCCAGGGCAATGCGCTGCCGTAAACGGTCTTCACTGGCCATGATGGTCGTGCGATAGGTTTTAGAACAACGGTTCGGCACCCTTGCCGCCGGTGCCTCCAGAAGAATCGCCCCCGGAAGGAGAATCCTCGTCCGAGCCGCCGACCGAGGAACCGTCCTCGTCCGCTCCGCCTCCGTAGACACGCTTCGCCCGTTTTTTGGCAGGCGCGGAGGGCTTCGGCACTTGGTCCGGCGGATAGTATTCCATAATCGCATTCGCCCCCTTGCCCTTGCCCTTGGACGCGCCGCCAATTGAGCCGATGCGCGCCTCGACCAGCCCCTCCGGCAAGGGGAAGCTGGATTCGGGCACGTCCTTGAGCGCCTCCTGCATGTAGTACATCCACATGGGCAGGGCGGTGTGGCCGCCGGTCTCGCCCTCGCCCAGCGGTTTGGGCGAGTCAAAGCCCAGCCAACTGACGGCAACCAAGCCGGCCACACGCTGCCCAGGGCCACTATCCTCGTCGCCATCGGGACGGGACGGGCCGACTTTTTCGGCGCGGGCCGGTTTGATGATTTCCAGGCCCGCCGGGGCATAGCCGTCGAACCAGGCGTCGCGCTGCTCGTTGGTGGTGCCGGTCTTGCCGGCCAAGTCGGAGCGCCCCAACTCCAAGGCCTTGGTCGCAGTGCCGTAGCGCACCACATCCTGCAACATCGAGTTCATCATGAAATGCGCCTGGGGGGTGAGGACGCGCGGAGCCGCGTTGGCCACCCCGTCCTCGCCGCCGTCGCACAGCGGGCAGGCGAGCGGGGGAGTGGCCTGGAACACCACCCCGCCGTCTTGGGTTTCGATGCGCTCGATGAGATAGGGCTCGACGCGGAATCCGCCGTTGGCAAAAACGGCATAGACCTGGGCCATCTTCAGCGGCGTCGCCGTGCCGCTGCCCAACGCCAAGGACAGGGAGCGGGGCAGATCGCTGTCGGCGAAGCCGAATTGTTTGGCAGTTTCGATGGCTTTGTCCAGGCCGATCTCCTGCAACAGGCGGATGGACACCAGATTCCGCGACTTCACCAACGCCTCGCGCAAGCGGGTCGGCCCGTAGTAGCGGCCGCTATAGTTTTGCGGACGCCACGCGCCACCCGCCATGGAAGGATCGTGGAACACGATGGGGGCGTCGTTGATGACGCTGGCCGGCGTGTAGCCGTTCTCCAGCGCCGAGGCGTACAGCACCGGCTTGAAGCCGGAGCCTGGCTGGCGCTGGGCCTGGGTCACGCGGTTGAAACTGCTGTGGTAGAAATCGAAGCCGCCGGACATGGCAAGGATGGCGCCGTTCTTGGGATCGATGGACACCAGCGCGCCCTCCACCCTCGGCGTCTGCGTCAACGCCCACTCGCCGTTGTCCAGCAGGCGCAGGCGGATGACCTCGCCTGCTTTCAGCAGGTCTTTGGCGCTACGCGGGTAAGCCCCCTGGGAATCTTGGTTGAGGAATTTCCGCGCCCATTTCATCCCATTCCAGTCGAGCCGCACCAGCCCCGAACGCGCCAAATAGACATCCGCCGAACGCTCCTTGACCGACAGGACGATTCCGGGCAAAGTGTCACCCTCCTCCGCCGTGTTGGCCAACTGCGCGTCCCAGTCCTGGTCGGTCTTGAATTGCTTCAGATCGATCCGCTGTTTCGTCCCCCGGTAGCCATGGCGTTCGTCGTATTCGTGCAACGCCTGCCGCAAGGCCTTGTCGGCGGCGGACTGCAAGCGGGTGTCGATGGTGGTGTAGACTTTGTAGCCGTTGGTGTAGGCATCCTCGCCGTAGCGCTGGAACATCTCGCCGCGCACCATTTCCGCCGTGTACGGGGCGTCCAGTTCAATGACGGGGAAGTGCAAGCTGGCATGGACGGGCTCCTCCATGGCCGCGTTGAATTGCGCATCGTCGATGAACTGTAGCTTCAACATGCGCTTCAGCACATAGTTGCGCCGCAACAAGGCCCGCTCGGGATTGGCGATAGGGTTGAACGCGGAAGGTGCCTTGGGGAGGCCGGCGATCATCGCGGTCTCACCCAAGCTGAGTTCCGACACAGGCTTGCCGTAATAGACCTGCGCCGCCGCCTCGACGCCGTAGGCATGGTGGCCGAAGTAAATCTTGTTGAGGTATAGCTCCAGGATTTGCTCCTTGGGCAGCCTGGCTTCGATCTTCACCGCCAGCATGATCTCTTTGATCTTGCGAAAGAGGGTCTTTTCGTTGCTCAGGAAGAAATTGCGCGCCACCTGCATGGTGATGGTGCTGCCCCCCTGGCGCTTTTCCCCGGTGCGCAAAAATTCAAACGCGGCGCGCAGCAAGCCCTGGTAGTCCACCCCAGGATGCTCGAAAAAACGGTCGTCCTCGGCCGCCAAAAACGCCTGCGTGGTTTGCCGGGGAATCTCGGCTATCCCTAAGGGGCTGCGCTTTTTTTCACCGAATTGGCCGATCAGCTTGCCGTCCCGACTGTAAACACTCATCGGAATCTGGTAGCGTACGTCTAACAGCGATTCGATGTCCGGCAATTGCGGCTCCAGGTGGCGATAGACGGCGTAGGCACCCAGCCCGCCCGCCAACGCCGCAGCCAAGAGAAGGGAAGCCAGCAGGGCAAGGCGGCGCAACAGCCGGGAAGGGGGTTGGGGGGGCTTGGTTCTAGGCACTCGCTGCTCTTCGTCGATGGGGGAGTGTATGCTTGGCAGTCGTTGGAGCGTGGGCGGAGAGTTCCGCGCCTATTATTCTCGATAGGCAAGGTTCGGTGATACTATACTACAGCGCTCAGGTTAAATCGCGTGGAAGTCCAACCGGCGGGCGTCGGTCGCTTCCGCAACCCAAGGGCGGCAGTCTTCCCAGGGGAAAGGCATTAAGGAACCTTTGAAATGTTTTTACGACGCAAAAAGCCGCTATTGTTAGGGCTCGACATTAGCACCGTAGCCATCAAACTGCTTGAGTTGAGCAAATCCGGCAGCCACTACCGGGTGGAGAGCTACGGGGTGGTGCCTTTGCCGCAAGACGCCGTGGTGGAAAAGACCATCGCCAATGCGGACGCGATAGGCAACACCGTCAAGGCGGTTCTGGCGCAATCGGGCAGCAAGCTGAAGCATGCGGCGGTGGCCGTGCCAGCCTCCACGGTCATCTCCAAGGTCATTGCCATGCCGACCAATCTCAGCAACGACGAGATGGAGGCGCAGATCGAGCTTGAAGCGGACCAATACATTCCTTATGCCTTGGACGAAGTTAGCCTGGACTTCGAAGTGCAAGGCCGCAACGACAAAAACCCCGACATGGTGGACGTGCTGCTGGTCGCCTCGCGGCGGGAAAACGTCGAGGACCGGGTCGCGGCGGTGGAACTGGCCGGCCTCAAGGTTGAAATCGTCGACATCGAGTCCTACGCGCTGGAGAACGCCTTCAGCCTGATCGCCGAGCAATTGCCGGAGGGCGGCCCCGACACGACCATCGCCATCGCAGACATTGGCGCCACCATGACCACCCTCAACGTTTTGTACAATGGCCGCATCATTTACACCCGCGAGCAAGGGTTCGGCGGCAAGCAGCTCACCGAGGAAATCCAGCGCCGCTACGGCCTGTCTTATGAAGAAGCCGGGCTGGCCAAGAAGCACGGCGGCCTGCCGGACAATTATGTGACCGAGGTGCTGGAGCCGTTCAAGCAGGCGTTGGCGCAGCAAGTGGGCCGCTCCCTGCAATTTTTCCTGTCCTCCAGCTCCCACAAAGGCGTCGACAATTTGGTGCTGGCCGGGGGATGCGCGGCCATTGGCTCGATTGACCGGCATGTCGAGCAAAGCCTTGGCATTCCCACCATCGTCGCCAACCCATTTCTCAACATGTCGCTCTCCGGCCGGGTGAAGCCGCAGAGCCTGGGCAACGACGCAGCCGCCATGATGACGGCCTGCGGCTTGGCGTTAAGGAGTTTCGACTGATGGCCCGCATCAACCTACTGCCATGGCGGGCGGAAATCCGCAAACAGAAGCAGAAAGACTTTATCGCGGCGATTTTGCTGGGGGTGAGCCTGACCATCGCGCTGATGCTGCTGGTGCATGTCAATATCGCCGCCCGGATGGACTATCAAGGCGAGCGCAACCATTACCTGGAATCGGAAATTGCCACCCTGGACGGCAGGATCAAGGAGATCCAGGAGCTTGAGGCGAAAAAGAAGCGCCTGCTGGCCAAGATGGAGGTCATCCAGCAGTTGCAAGCAAGCCGCCCGGAGGTGGTGCATTTATTTGACGAGCTGGGCCGCACCATACCGGAAGGGGTTTACTTGTCCGACCTTACCCAGGCCGACAAGAGCATCACGGTCAACGGCATGGCCCAATCCAACGCGCGCGTCTCCGCTTACATGCGCAACCTGGAATCTTCCGTCTGGCTGAAATCCCCGGTCCTCAATATCATCGAAACCAAGCTTGAGAGCGGCAGCGGCAAGGACGCCAAAAAGGAACGCCAGAACAAATTCACCCTTCAGATCAAGCAGGCCAGCGACAAGCCCGACGCCAAGGCTGCCGCGAAGGATGCCAAGCCCCCCGCGAAGAAGGCCGCGCCATGAATCTTTCCAACCTCAATCTGGATCCGGACAACATAGGCTCGTGGCCCATCGCCTTAAAAGCGGCGACAGTGGTCCTCGCGTCCGCCCTCTGCGCCGGGATGGCCTACTATCTCGACACCCAAAATCAGTTCACCGAACTGGATGCCATCCAAGCCAAGGAGCAGGAATTGAAGAACACTTTCGAGACCAAACAGAAAAAAGCCGTCAATCTCGAAGAGTACAAGCAGCAACTGGACGAAATCGAAAAGTCCTTTGGCGACCTGCTGCGGCAATTGCCCGACAAGACCCAGGTTCCCGACCTGCTGGTGGACGTGTCCCAGACCGGCCTGGCCAGCGGCCTTGAGTTTGAACTGTTCAAGCCCGGCAGCGAGACGCCCAGAGAGTTTTACGCCGAATTGCCCATAGAAATCAAAGTGCTGGGAAGCTACATGGAGTTTGGCACTTTCATCAGCGGCTTGGCGTCCCTGCCGCGCATTGTGACGATACATAACGTGAAAATCACCCCCAGAAAAGACAGCACGCAAGGCAACAAGAGCAAGCCGCTGGCCATGGAGGCACTGGTCAAAACCTACCGCTACATGGAAGACGGCACTCCCCAGCAGCCAGCGGCCGCCCAGGACAAGAAAACCAAGAGGCAGTGACCTATGCTTATCCGCCGGGGTATTCCAGACAGTCGGTCCCGCCGCAGGCGAGTCGCCATTGTGTTGATGGCGGCAGCATTGTCCGCATGCGGAAGCGGTGACCTGAGCGACCTGCACGAATGGGTGAACGGCATCAAGAAACGGCAAAAAGGTGCCGTGGAGCCGCTGCCTGAGATCAAAACCGTCGAGCCGTTTGTGTTCAGGCCCGAAGACTTGCGCGATCCTTTCATTCAAAATGAAAGAAACGAGCAAGTGGAAGAAACCAAGGGTGACAACGGCATCCATCCCGACACGGCACGGGCCAGGGAAGAGCTTGAATCCTATGAACTCGACTCACTCCGCATGGTGGGCACGATCAACCAGAACAACCAGCTGTGGGGTTTGGTGAAAGCCATAGACGGAACCATACACCGGGTGCGCGTGGGCAACTACATGGGGCGCAACTTTGGTAAAATCATTCGCATCAAGGACGGCGAAATCGAATTACTTGAGATCATACCCGACAGTCCTGGTGGTTGGCGCGAGCGCAAGCAATCACTGGTCCTAACGGAAGCGAGCGGTGGCAAAAAATGAGAAAATTTATGGATATGGGTACGGCGGCGACAAGACAATACTTCCGCGCCAAGCAGGGGCTCTGGCATTTTGCTTGGGCTGTCATTTTGTCGCTCCAGTTTGCCGGCGCGCAGGCTGAACCGCTGAAACTGCTGTCGGTCGATTTCACCACCCTGCCGGGGGACAGCCTGCAAGTGCAATTGACCCTCAGCGGCCCGGCGTTTTCCCCCCATGTGTTCCATACCGACAATCCCGCGCGCATCGCTCTGGATCTGCCGGGCGTCTCCAATGGCTTGGACAAAAAACCGATCTTGGTCAATGAGGGTGGCGCGGAAAGCATCCAAGCCATAGCGGCTAGCGGACGAACCCGCGTGGTGCTTAATCTTACCGAATTGCCCCCTTATAGCACCAAGGTTGAAGGCAATAGCATTTATGTGGTGTTGCGCAAGGGTAAGGCCGGCCCCTTGACCGAGCCGCCTAGCCGGATTCCGACCGCCCGCGCCTCGGCGACGCCGCCGGGAGGCGCCTACCAAGGAGGTGAAGGCATCCGCAACATCGATTTCCGCCGTGGCGAGAAAGGCGTGGGAAGGGTTCTGATAACCCTTGCCAATCCACGGACGGTAGCGAACATCCGCGAGGAAGGCCGCAAGGTGATCGCCAGCTTCCCCAACAATAACCTGCCATCGACGCTGGCGCGTCGGCTCGACGTGATGGATTTCGCCACTCCCGTGCAAACGATAGAATCCATGGAAGACGCCAACGGAGCCACGCTGATCATCACGCCTGCCACGGAAGAATATGAGTACTCCTCGTATCAATCGGAAAACCAACTGACTATTGAGTTCCGCCCCCTCACCAAGGTGGAGAAGGAAGAGATCAAGAAAAAAGCCTTCGCCTATGGCGGCGAGAAGCTATCGCTGAATTTCCAGGACATCCCGGTGCGCTCGGTTCTGCAAATCCTAGGCGACTTCACCAACCTGAACATAGTCGCCAGCGATAGCGTCGGCGGCAATGTGACCCTCAGGCTGAACGACGTGCCCTGGGACCAGGCGCTGGATCTGGTGTTGAAGGCGAAGGGCTTGGGCAAGCGCCAGGAAGGCAACATCATCCAAATCTTGCCGCTGGACGAACTCAACAAGCAAACCAAGGAAGAGCTGGAGGTGCTGAAGGTCGTCGAGGATCTCGAACCGCTCAAGACCGAGATCATCCAGATTAATTACACCAACGCCAAGGCCATCAGTGAAGTCCTGATGTCCACGACCAAAAAATCGACTGAGACGGGGAACGAGCGCGACAACCTGACTTCCACCCTCAAATCGACGACTAGCGTGGATGCCAGCCAGTCGATCCTCTCCGGGCGCGGCAATGTCACGATTGACGAGCGGACCAACCAGCTTATCGTCAAGGACACCGCCAAGAACCTAGAACGGATACGGGAATTGGTGAAGCAACTCGACATACCGGTGCGCCAAGTCTTGGTTGAGGCCCGTGTCGTCATTGCCAACAGCGACTTCAGCCGGGAGTTGGGCAGCCGCTTCGCGGTAAACAGGCTTAACCCTGCCAGAGACCTCACCATCAACGGCAGCAAAGACACGTTTACCTCGACCATCAACAATAGCGGCCAGTGGGCCTCCGGCGACGCGCTGTCCAACCTCCCCATCGACCCGACCATCGCCGGCCCCGGTGGCCTCGCCGGGTTTACCCTGCTGAAGGTGGGCGATTACCTGCTTGACCTGGAACTGTCCGCCGCGCAAAAGGAAGGCCGGGGCGAGGTCTTGTCCAACCCCCGGCTGATCACCTCCGACCAGACCGAGGCGGTCATCAAGCAAGGCGTGCAACTGCCCTATCAATCGACGGTCAGCGTCGGCGGCGCGGGGGCGGTCACCATCTCGTTCAAGGATGCCTTGCTGGAGTTGAAGGTGACGCCGCATATCACGCCGGACGACAACATCAGAATGGAGCTCAACATCAAAAAGGACTCGAAGGGTGAACAGACGACCGTGGGCCTGGCCATCGACAAGCGCGAAATCCACACCGTGGCCCAGGTTGCCAACGGCGACACGGTGGTCTTGGGCGGCGTTTACGAAAGCACGAAAACCAATTCCACCGAAAAAGTACCCTTTTTCGGCGATCTGCCGGGTGTGGGCTTCATGTTCCGCCACACGTCAGTCATCGACCAGAAAAAAGAGTTGCTGATATTCATCACCCCCAAGATTCTTATGCAGAATCTGGGCCAACGCTGAATGAAACACAGCGGAAACATCTTCCTCATAGGGCCGATGGGCGCCGGAAAAACGACCATCGGCCGACTGTTGGCCAAATCACTGGGGATGCGGTTCTTTGACAGCGACAAGGAAATCGAGCAACGGACCGGGGCCAGCATACCGATGATTTTCGAGTACGAAGGCGAATCCGGCTTCAGAAAGCGCGAGGCGGAAGTTTTGGCCACACTGACCGGCATGCGCTCCATCGTCCTCGCCACCGGCGGCGGCTCGGTCATGCTCCCCGAGAACCAGCAAGTCCTGCGGCAACGGGGCTTCGTGGTTTATTTGCAGTGCGCGGTGGACAAACAGCTTGAACGCACTTACAAGGACAGCAACCGGCCCTTGCTAGACACCGAAGACCCCAGGGGTCGCCTGGAAGAGCTCTTAAGGGTCCGCGATCCCGTCTACCACGCCATCGCCGACTGCGTCGTCGACACCGGAGAAAACTCCAGCCGCAACGCTGTGCGGCAGATTCTCAAAGCCTTCAACAAAGCCGAAACCTAGCCGCCAATGAAAACGCTGAATGTCAGCCTCGGCGACCGGAGCTACCCCATCCACATAGGCGAGGGGCTTATCCGGCAAGCCGGGCTGTTCCACCGCCACATCCAATCATCCCAGGTCATGGTCGTCTCCAACGAGACCGTCGCGCCGCTCTATCTGGCCCGCGTCCTCGACAATCTTGGCGGCAGACAAGTCGCCACGGTTATCCTGCCCGACGGCGAAGCCTACAAATCCATGGACTCGGCCATGGCGGTCTTCGACGAACTGCTGGCCCAAAAATTCAGCCGCAATGCCACACTTATCGCCCTAGGCGGCGGCGTCATCGGCGACTTGGTCGGCTTCGCCGCCGCCTGCTACCAGCGCGGCGTGCCGTTCATGCAAATTCCCACCACCCTGCTCGCCCAGGTCGATTCTTCGGTGGGCGGCAAGACGGCGGTCAACCACCCCCTGGGCAAGAACATGATCGGCGCGTTTTACCAGCCGCAATGCGTCCTGGTCGACACCGCCGTGTTAAGCACCCTGCCCGACCGCGAACTCAGCGCCGGGCTAGCCGAGGTCATCAAATACGGCCTGATCCGCGATCCCGAATTCTTTGCCTGGCTGGAGCAAAACATCGAGGCGCTGCTGGGGCGCTCGCCTGAGGCCCTGGCCTACGCCATCGAACGCTCCTGCGCCAACAAGGCCGAGGTCGTCGCCGCCGACGAGCGGGAAACCGGCGAACGCGCCACGCTGAACCTCGGCCACACCTTCGGACACGCCATCGAAACCGGCTTGGGCTACGGAGCCTGCCTGCACGGGGAAGCGGTGGCCATTGGCATGTGCCAGGCGGCCGACCTGTCCCGCCGCCTAGGCTGGCTTGCTGACGATGATGTGGAGCGCATTGAGCGGATACTGCGACATGCGCGGCTACCCGTCACCCCTCCGACGGAATTGGATGCCGACCGCTTATTGGATCTGATGGCGGTGGACAAGAAGAACGTGGACGGCAAGCTGCGCCTGATCCTGCTGGAGAAGATCGGACGGGCCACGCTGCCGGCCAGCGTGGATGTGGCCGCGCTGCGGGCGACGCTGGACGAATACGGCAGGAACTGAGCGCCAAGCCTCCTGGTGGCGGAGCCAAGCCGCCCGGAAACTGCATCGGCAAAGGATGGGCTGGCGCCAACGCCCATTAAAACTGCGCCGGGAAGCCCCCTAGATCTGGAAAACCCAGGAGGCAACCAACCCGGCGCAGCGCTTACGCCGCCCGCCCGTACTTCTTGCGGAACTTGTCCACGCGACCCGCCGTATCGACGAGCCTTTGCTTGCCCGTATAAAATGGGTGGCACGCGGAGCAGACTTCGACATTCAGATCCTTGCATGTCGTGGACTTGGTTTCAAAAACATTGCCACAACTGCAATGGACAGTGATGGCTGCATACTTCGGATGGGTATCCGCCTTCATGGACGCTCTCTCCCCTCAAACATCGGTTGGAAACAAACGGGTAATGCTACTGAAAACATCCCCTCACCGCAAGAAAAAAAGCAGTCTTTCGCAAGACAGGCAAACCGCCACCCCCCCCATCCAAGGGCAATAACAGAAACCCCCCCCGCCCGATGCGCATCATCACCCTCAACGCCAACGGCGTGCGCTCCGCCGCCCGCAAAGGCTTTTATGCTTGGTTGGAAAAGCAAGATGCCGATGTGGTCTGCCTGCAAGAAACCAAGGCGCAGGAAGGCCAGATTGCAGATGCGTTATATAGACCGGAAGGCTACCACTGCCACTACCTGGACGCCGAAAAAAAAGGCTACAGCGGCGTCGCCCTCTACGCTCGAAAACAGCCTGACACGGTCATCCAAGGCTTGGGCTGGCCCGACATGGACGCCGAAGGCCGCTATCTCGAAGCGCGCTTCGGCAATCTCAGCGTGGTCTCCCTGTACCTGCCCTCCGGCTCCTCCAGCGAGCAACGGCAGCAGGTCAAATTCAGCTTCCTGGATCGCTTCCTGCCTTTTTTGCGTGAATGCGCAAGCTCGGGCCGGGATTATGTGTTCTGCGGCGACTGGAACATCGCCCACCAAAACATCGACCTGAAAAACTGGCGCTCCAACCAGAAAAACTCCGGCTTCCTGCCCGAGGAACGCGCTTGGATGGACGAATTGCTAGGCCCGGAACAGTGGGTGGACGCCTTCCGCGCCGTCAACCCAGAACCCGAGCAATACACTTGGTGGTCGAACCGCGGCCAAGCCTGGGCCAAGAACGTCGGCTGGCGCATCGACTACCAAATCGTCAGCCCCGGCCTCAAAGACAAAATCCGCGCCGCGTCCATCTACAAGGACGAACGCTTCTCCGACCACGCCCCGCTGACCATCGACTATGACCTCCCCTTCCCTGCGTGAGTCGCTGCTGAACCGGCGCATGTTGATTTGCGTGGCGACTGGCTTTTCCTCCGGCCTGCCGTTGTTCCTGCTCATCAGCCTGATGCCGGCGTGGTTGCGGGAAGGCGGCGTCAACCTCAAATCCATCGGCCTGATGGCCTTGGTGCAGTTCCCCTACATCTGGAAATTCCTCTGGGCGCCGCTGTGCGACCGTTACGGCTTCGCCTTGGGCCGGCGCCGCAGTTGGATGCTGGCCTCGCAACTCGCCCTGCTGGCCAGCATTCCGGCCTTCGGCTGGTTCGCCCCGCAACCGGACCTTGCCGCCATCCGCTGGCTGGCCTTCGCCGTCGCGCTGTTCTCCGCCACCCAAGACATCGCCATCGACGCCTATCGCCGGGAAATCCTCCATGACGCGGAAATGGGCCTGGGCAATGTCGTGCATGTCAACGCCTACAAAATCGCCGGCCTAGTGCCGGGTTCGCTATCCCTCATCATCGCCGAACACCTGCCCTGGAGCGCGGTGTACTGGATCACCGCCTTGTTCATGCTGCCCGGCCTCTGCCTGAGCCTGCTGGCGCGCGAGCCGGAATCCTCCGCCCGCGCCCCCTCGACCCTGCGCAGCGCCGTGGTCGAGCCGTTCCGCGAATTTGTCGGGCGCAACGGCTGGTCCGGGGCGTTGGCGGTGCTGGCGTTCATCTTTTTCTACAAATTGGGCGACAGCATGGCCACCGCGCTGGCGACGCCGTTTTACCTCGACATGGGCTTCAGCAAAACCGAGATCGGCATGGTGGCGAAACACGCCGGGCTTTGGCCGAATGTCATCGGCGGTATCTTAGGCGGCATCTGGATGGTGTCGCTAGGCATCAACCGCGCCTTGTGGGTGTTCGGCGTGTTGCAGGCCTTGGTCATCCTCGGCTTCGCCTGGCTGGCCACCGCCGGCCACAGCCTGCCAAGCCTGGCGGCCGTCATCGGCGCGGAAGCCTTCGGCGTCGGCTTGGGCACGGCCGCTTTCGTCGCCTTCACCGCCAGCACCACCCACCCCGCCTACACCGCGACCCAGTTCGCCTTGTTCACCAGCCTGGCCGCGACCCCCAGAACCTTGGTCAACGCCTTCACCGGCTTCCTGGTGGAAGGCGGCAACCTGAATATTCTCCCCGGCCTGCCCATCCACATCGAAGGCTTAGGCTGGGAACGTTTCTTCTGGCTGTGCTTCGCGGCGGCCTTGCCGGGAATGTTGCTGTTGTTCAAAGTGGCCCCGTGGAATGGCAAGGCGAAGACCGTCGAATACGATCCCGACAAAAAAAATCTCACCGCCAGCGCGTGACAGGCTTGACGGAAAATGGCAAACAGTGTTTAATACCCGCTCTTACGCAGGACGCGCCCAGGTAGCTCAGTTGGTAGAGCAGGGGACTGAAAATCCCCGTGTCGGTGGTTCGATTCCGCCCCTGGGCACCAAAGTTCAAAGCCTTACGCGAAAACGTAAGGCTTTTTTATTGCCTGTGTCAACCAACTGTCAACGCGGCTAACGGGTTTAACGTTTTGGCTTGCTCCAAGAAGGCAGGCGCAAGGTGGGCGTAACGCATCGTAACGTTTACCGAGGAGTGACCCAGTATCTTTTGCAAAGTGAGGATGTCACCGCCCTTCTGTACAAAATGGCTGGCAAAGGTGTGGCGCAAAACGTGGGCGCACTGACCGGCAGGCAATTTAATGCCGGCACGGTTCAACGCCATGCGAAAGGCGGAATAACACGAGACAAAGCGGCCCCGGCTCAAACGCTCGATAAGCTCACCAGCAAACCCATCTTCAATTGGCACAGAACGCGGCTTACCGCCCTTAGTGCGGTGGAACGTAACAAGACCCCGATGGACATCCTTCAAAGCAATGCCTTGTGCCTCAGACCATCTAGCGCCCGTTGACAGGGAAAGCTTGGCGACAAGAAAAACGTCTGGATTAGATGACTGCCGAAGCGAACCCAAAAGCACCCCGATCTGTTCATGCGTGAGAAAGGAAAGCTCAGGAACATCAACCCGCACAGGCCGCAGCTTGACCAAAGGATTATCACCTTGCCAATGCCCAAGCCTGGAAAGCTCGGAAAAGACAGCCACCAAGTAAGAGCGTTCCCGGTTCAGAGTTGACGGACTAACCCCACGAGCAATACGAGAAGCGCGATAACTGGCAAAATCAGCAGAAGAAAACTCAGATGACAGAGGATCGCCCATTGCCTTAACCAAAGCTTGAAGACGGCTGTAGGTGTTTTTCGCCTTGAGATTAACGCCGTGCAGATCGTACCAAAGCTTAACCAAATCGCTCAACCGCTTGGAATCCTTGCTAGGAACATCCGGTGCTTTAACAAGCTGGGCAAGCATTCTCTTTTCCCACTGGATAGCATCGGCCTTAGCCTTAAATGTCTTGCGGTAGCGCTTGCCGCCCCGGCCACCCGGCTGGACATCGACGAGCCAACCGGAAGGCATTTTCTTAATCACGCCGCAGCACCCCGCAAAATCTTTTGCTCTAGCTTTCGCCGGAAAAGGTCATGCACAACCGCCGAGCCATCCGACTCCGAAAACCCCGGCCCAAGCTCCTTAAAGCCGTAATGGTTGACCAAATCCCGATAGATGCCAGACGCTTGAAGGCACTTGTAAGCGTACTCAAAGGCAAACCCGTTGCGGGCATAAACCGACGTAAGACCGCCGAAAGCTATCGCCAGGGACCGCCCGTTCAGATCGCCGGGCTTTTTTTTTGCGCGTTTGTAAAGCAGATGGGGAGGGTTATGCACAAATTTCACCGATTCAATGAGGAATTGCCACTCCGGGCGGATGTAGCTGGATGTTTGATCCAGCCGAAAATTGTTAAGGGCGTATTGCCACAAGCCGGTTAAATGCTCGGAAACTTGCTTGAAGCTGTTCAGATCAAGATCCGAACCATAGGCGAACTCTTGAACAACCGTATGGTGAAACCGGGCCTCGATGCGCCACACGGGAAGCTTTGGGCTGTAACAGGTTTCCGGGAAGCTGGCGACCGTCGCAGCCATTTGCCACTTGTCACGCCAGAAGTGGAGCTTGTCCGTTTCTTCGGCCTGAATGTCTTTCCGGTAAACGGCGAATTGCAAGCCCGTAGGCGCGCCGAATAGGAAGGACTGCCCGCGCCCAAAAATCTGGGCAATCTCGCCAAAGCCTTCAAACTCAAGATAGGAAGCGCCGCTACGGCGCGAAGCCCTAGCCTTAGTGGTCAACCGCTTGTCCAGATCGTCGGGAACATCCAGCCCGTGCATGTCACAAGCAAGATGGACGGCCACGCCGCAAGGCATGGCCTGGGTCATGAACAGATCCGCCAAGTTGTCCAAGCAATCCTGGATTTCTTGCACCGAACGCTCAAGGATGAAGTGGGGGGAAAGCTCGATCTTCAATTGGGAACCGTTACAGCCTTCCTCGACGTAGCTCGAACCCAGCAAGACGACCGCGCCATAATCCGCGTTCTGTAGCATGTAACGGTAGCCGCCGCGCTTGCCAGAGCCCACCAGCCAGCGGTTGCCCGCAAAGTCGATCATCTGTCCATGGCCCAAGTCAAACAGCGTCTTGACGGTGGCGTACACGTCAGGCCGAAGAAGGCCGCTGTAAAGCTGGCGGATCGTGTCAACGCCATGGTGAAGGACTTGCAGCGTGTCAGCGTTCCATTGGCCAATGCCCGAAATAAAGAGATTGCCGTTAGGGTCGCCTTGGTCACCCTTGGCAAGAGAAGCAAAGGAATGGCGTTCCCAAAATTTACCCGCACTTCGCATGATGATTGCACCGTTTGTTGTGTTTTGGCCGTTAATGGCCGTCTACGCTGTCGTTATATAGGACGTGCTACAAGGTCGTCGGAAGGGATGCAAAGCCGACAGGCCGGGCAGATCCGGCCCACCGGCCTAGCCCGGCCTGTCGGCCTTACCCCACAACGGCAAAAACTGCTGGACAACCCACCCAAGATTCAGGAAACGAAAAATCCCCAAACAAGGCAATGCCGGGACGCGGGCCGCGTAGTCGGCATATTCGGGGAACTGCGCCAGGAAGCGCTCTTCTGTGACCGCCCGCATGTAGTAGACCCAAGTCACGGCCGCCATGCCGAGCGACCCGGCCAGCGCGGCCAGGGGGCCGTTACGGCTAACGAACGGGACGGCGGTCAGCCAGTAAAACGCCAGCTTGCCCAAGTACTGGGGATGGCGGCAGACCACGTAAAGGCCAGCATCGCACAGCCCCTTGTACAGCAAGTTGGAGAAGCGGAAGCCGAGCGAGAGAACCGCGCCCAGGTAGACGGCCAGAGCGACACAGATCAACGCCGCCCAGGCCCACGCCAGCGGCGAAGCGCCGAGCCAGTCAGTCCAAGAGTAGCCGTCGTCATGGCCGAGGAAGCGCTGGTCAATCGTGGCCCAGAAAGGCGGATAGCAAACCAGGCAAAAGAACAGGCCGGGAACGGACGTGTCCACCCCCTTGAGACCGGCGCGGAACACGGCGGCGGGCAGCGTGTAGCCGATGGCGCCCACCACCAGATCGACGAAGAAGGCCCACCAGGTAACCGAGGCGACCAGGGCGGCGGGCGTGGAAAACGAGAAGGCGGGCGGCATGGCGCGGATGTGGTCATAGAGAAACCCGAACATCATCGGGGCGAAAAAGCAGCGGACCGGAAGGGAGCGGAGGAAGTCCGGCCAGGAACTCATATCCCGGCCCAGCAGGTTAAACACGCACCAGACAAACGCCAAGGCCGGGCCGTAGTCGTAGACCACCCGGCGGGCGGGAACGTACAGGGGCTGGGCGTACTCGGGGAAGAACAGAAACCAGCAGGCCAACACCACCAACAGGGCGAGAAGGCGCGACTGCAAGCGCCAGGCCGAACGCTCAAAAACGACGACCGGCGTAACGGAAACCGCACCGCAGACAATGGCAGCAGCCAAAGACCATAGCTCGCGGTCAATGACCGGCAAGCCCTGCGAAACCCGCAGGCCCAGAACAGCGCCGACCAAAAGCCCCCAGTTCATTGCACAACCTCCCCTTGCTGATCTTGAACGCCTTGCGGGCTTTGAACGCGACGGACAACCGGCACGGAATCGGCGGCGGCTTCGGCAACGCGGGACGCGCCACGCGCCGGAACGTCGCGGAACACGTCAAGATTTGGCTGGCCGGTCCAGCGCGTGACCAATTCGCCATCAACCATGCATTCGGGATCGCCGACAGAATCCAAGCGGCAATGGTCGGAACCCAGGCGACGAAACCCATGGGCGGCATGGCGAAGATGAAACAGGTATACCCCGTTATTCGCCGAATACCCCACCAAGCGCCACATTTTGGAAGGCGCGGGAGGGGGAGGCTGGGCGGGCTTGGCAGGAACGGACGGGGGATTGGCAACCGGCGGGGAAGACTGGACGGGAGAAAGGCCGGGCGCGGCCTGGCCGGACTGCGAAGCTTTGGCCGTTACGGCGGGCTTGGAGTTGTTCGCCGCGCCGCCGTTGAAAAACGACAGGGTTGAACGCAGGCCAAAGTAAAACAAAAGAAAGGCTATCGGAAGGCCGTATTTAACCGCCGGATGCTTCCAAATAACGCCCCGGTTGTCCAACACCCGCTCCATGCCGGGAAGGCCGGTTTCAGACTTGGTGTGGCTCTTGTAATACTTGTAAACATCGGGCTTGTACTTGCCCATGAACGAGGAAACCACGGTCTTAGGATAATTCGGGCCTTTCTGGCCTTGCGAATACACGTCCACGCGATAATTGTTCTTGGCCCCCACCTTGTCCAGCTTGACGGCCCGGTATGTGGTGTCCACCAAGCCGCGCACATAGTTGGCAATTTGCGCCAAGTCTTGGACGATTAGCACAATCTCTTGAGTCAGACCACCCTCCCCCACCTTATGCCGATGTTCCGCGAGGAATTCCTTATGGTACTGGGGGATGTCGTTGGCTTTCATCCCGGCGGGCCAGATGCGCCAGACTTCATCAAGGACAATCACCGCGCCGCCGGGCATGGCAAGCCAAAAATCCGCGCCGCCCTTCACAAGATCGTCATTAGACACTTGATAGACAAGCTCAATGTCATAGTCAGCGCCTATGGCATCGAGTTGCAGCGGGATGTTAGTGACTAAGACCCTAGAAGCCTTAAGGGCAGGCAGGATAACATTCTCAACAACACCGTAACTTTTGCCGGAGCCGGGAAGGCCCACATAAGCGTTGATTGCCATAATTAACCAATAATCGGAATTCGTCTAATCAAAAAGCGGATTACATAGGCAGACAATATAAAACCCAAGCCTGTGCCGATTTTAAAGGGAGACATAAAATAACCAAGGGTCGAAGCAACCGAGCTAAAATCATTAAAAACTGAAATAAAATCCAATGGAAACAAAGAAAATATCTCATTTATAACAACGGATACGGCAGAAAGAAATTTATCCAAGAGAACAATGGGAAGCTCCTTGACATAAGAAACAACAAAATCAAAAAAGCGATCAAGAAACGCAGGAATGCCAGAAACAAAATCCCATACATCCTCGAAAAACTTAGGAATACCAGAAACAAATGAAGATATATCTTTTATGATCGACCATATATCAGAAAGAAAACCTGATATATCATCCATTGATGGCAATATATTAGAAAAAAAACCAATTATAGAATAATAAAGACCAACAATATAATTTTTGATGGTTTGAAGAAAAACAACCATGACAACCCCCTTAAGCTGATAGAAGTATGAAAACAGCTATAGCGGCCCACACCCAAGGCATAAAACTCTCGATCTTAGGAGTTATACTATCCCATACGTCACAATGCGTAGTAGTTGATAATGTAGCTCCAAGATATGCAATATCAATTTGCAAAGGCGGGCAAGAACCGCCGGAATCCGAAAAAGAAGGCGTAAGAAGTGGACCAATAGGGCCAGACTTTAATTCATTAAAAAAATCATCAAAAACATCCTTATAAGTTTTGTCATCAACCGTAGGCATCTTTACATTAGACAACAAATCGCCATTACCACCGCCGCCAGTTCCGTCAGCACCAGTAGTGCCACCTGTTCCGCTGGTGCCGCTGGTGCCGCTGGTGCCGCTGGTGCCACTGGTTCCGCTTGTGCCTGCACTACTAACTGGAGACTCGGGAGAACCGGAACCGCCGAGAAGGTCCTTAACCTTATCAACAGACGCCTTTACACCGTCAACCGACGATTTAACTCCCTGCAAAGTAGATTCTTTGGCACAATCCGGGCAGTCATTATCACCAGTCCCGCTAGTACCTGTCGTTGTCCCTGTCGTTGTCCCTGTCGTGGAGCCAGTGGTGGAGCCGGTGGTGGAGCCGGTCGTGGAGCCGGTGGTGGAGCCGGTCGTGGAGCCAGTGGTGGAACCGGTGGTGGAGCCGGTGGTGGAGCCAGTGGTGGAGCCGGTGGTGGAGCCAGTGGTGGAGCCGGTGGTGGAGCCAGTGCTGGAACCGGTCGTGGAGCTACTTGTGCCACTTGTGCCTGTAGTATTAGACCCAGAATTACAATTTCCCGTTTGTGGATTAACACCATTAGGACAATCGGGCGGCTGTTTACCAGTACAAGCCGTCGTGTTAGATATACAAGAAGAAGTAACAGAGCAATAATAACTATTGGGGTCTGAGCAACCGTGAACGGTGCATTCTGGACTGTTTTGGGGGCATTGAGGGTAAACACATGCGGCTTTTTCTGGGTCCCAGTAACCATTGCCCTGTGCTGGATCATTACAAGGTTGAGGAGTTTTTGGAGTACACTTAGAAGGATCGGTCAGACCACAGCTACCATTTTGATATGTATAACCAGCAGGGCATTTAGTAAGACTATAAACACCTATACCAACGCCACCGCCACCACATCCGGTACTAGCTGGAAAAGCCAAACAAGTGCCATTAGATTGGCCGCAAGATTCCCAACCTGCGGGCATTTGACCGTCACACTGTTCTTTTGGAGGAACAGGGGGAACATTTGAGGGGCAAGTAAGAGAAAAAACCAGATTAGAATTAAGTGACAATAATATTAAAACTAATAACCGTAAAATATAACTTAAAATACCCATAAAAGCACACCATCAAAACCCAGGTATGACGATAAAAGCAGTAATGCAACCCAAAACAAAAAATGTCCAGTACCATAGGTCCAGCATAGTAATACCAATGAAAAAGTAATGAATGAAGGCGCGGGAGGGTTTCCGCGTCCCACGCGCCTTCGCTACCGCTCAGGCGCTTGTGGGACGCGGAAACGCCGGACCTGAATTAAGCGCGTTTGAGTACGCCAACCACGATCTGGACGCCCTTGAAGGCGACATACGCACCCGCAATAGCCGCGCCAATGGCGAGAATACCCGTGATGACCGAGCCGAAATCAACGGAGGATGTCAAACTCGAAAAGTCTGGGCCAGCGGCTTGAGAAACAGCCGAAAGGGACCACAGGCCAGGGCAATCGCATCAAGCAAACGCTTGCATTCCTAGCAGTTTTTCTCTATAGGC
>CAZOTR010000013.1:0-27420 GCA_964582755.1 uncultured Methylococcaceae bacterium
AGTCGCCGCCGGGCGGGCAGGGCATGCCCTCGTAGCCCGGCAATGCCTAATCTTTTCTCCCTGGCCGAACAGGCTTTAACCTCCCCTGTAGTCGAAACCAAACTGGCCTTGGCCCATGAAGCCTGGCGCTGCCGACAAGACGGCACGCTGGTTTTTGACTCCGACTCCGTGCCGCCGCAACCGACCGCCGCCGCCCGTTTCCCGGAACGGCCCGTCCTGGTCGATCCCCGCGAATTGCCCAAGCGCAAGCTGGCCAGCCGGGAGGGCAGGGTGGCCTTGCTGCATGCCGTCGCGCATATCGAGTTCAGCGCCATCCAACTGGCCTTCGACCATCTCTACCGTTTCCGCGACATGCCCCGGCAGTATTACCTAGACTGGCTGGGCGTCGCGGAGGAGGAGGCCGTGCATTTCGAGTTGCTGCGCGGGCGGCTGAAAGATTTTGGCGCGGATTATGGCGATTTGCCCGCCCATGCCGGGCTGTGGGGCATCGCCACCGAAACTGCTTATGACGTGCTGGCGCGCATGGCCTTGGTGCCGCGCTTCATGGAGGCGCGTGGCCTAGACGTGACGCCGGGGATGATTGCCAGGCTGCAAGCGGTCGGCGATGATGCCAGCGTCAAGGTCTTGGAGCGCATCCTGCATGACGAGATCGGCCATGTCGCCTTGGGTTCGCATTGGTTCCGCTGGGTTTGCGGGCAACGCGGCTTGGCACCGGAGGCGGAATATTTCGCCCTGATCGACCGCCATCTAAAAGGCCAAGCCAGGGGGCCGTTCAACCTGGAACTGCGCCGCCAGGCGGGCTTTAGCGCGGCGGAGTTAAGCCGGCTTGACAATGTCTGAGGGTTTGCTTTACTAGCTCCCGGACGGGAAAGATGGCGTTTCCCGCCAAGCAACAATGCGTCTGCCCACTCTTTGATTTTCGGGAGCCAACCCATGAAACGCATGTATTACTTGACTGGCGATATCGACAGCGCCGAGCAAATCTCCGCCGATTTGCACCAGGCCGGTGTCAGCGACTGGAATTTCCACGTCCTCAGCAAGGACGAAGCGGGACTTTACAAACGGCACATCCATTCCGCCAACTACATCCAGAAATTGGACATCGTGCGCAACGCCGAGCGCGGCGCGATGCTGGGCCTGTTGGGCGGGATTTACACGGCGATTTACATCAGCACTTCCGATCCGTTCGGCGCGAATCCGGGCGGTTTGGCTTATGTGACGGCCATCGGCTTCATCACCTTGTTCGGCGCTTGGGCCGGCGGCATGGCCGGGTTGTCCAAGGAAAACCAGAAGATCGCCGGTTTCCATGATGCCATCGAGGCCGGCCACTATCTCATCATGATCGACGTGAAGGCCGAAGAAGAGGGCCGGGTGCGCCGCTTGATGCGCGACAAACACCCGGAGGCCGAGTTCAAGCGCACCGGCTCCACCTTCATCAACCCCTTCAAATTTTCCGCCAGCCCGGCTTGAGCCTGTCTCCAAATCCCCAAGCCAGGGACGGCGCCCAGCCCCTCTCCGGGAAAGGGATGAAAGCCATGGCGGGCTGTCCGCCCGTTCCCACGCCGGGGTTTCACGGCCATTAAGTCCGCGTCCGCAGCGCTTTTATTGACCGGTTTCGAGCAGCGCCGCCATGGCCGACAAAGACATCATTTCCAAAACCATCCTCAAGAACTTGGTGCGGGACTTCGCCACCTATCTGTTCGGCTTGCCGGTGACCGAGGTCGAGCTGCTGGAGACCGAGCAACAGCGTATCGAAGACCGCCATGCCGATTTGGTGGCCAAGGTCAAAACGCCGGGGCTGGGTGCGTTCATCCTGCATGTCGAGATCCAAAACGACAACCAGGCGCTGATGCCGGTGCGGATGCTGCGCTATATGACCGACATCCTGCTGGCCAACCCCGGCTTGCCGGTGCGCCAGTATTTGCTGTACATCGGCAAGGCCCCCTTCAGGATGGCTTCCGGTTTGGAGCAGCCGCACTTGAGCTATCGCTACAAAACGGTGGACATGCGCGAAGTGGACGGCCAAACTTTGCTGGCGCAGGATTCACCGGACGCCTGGGTGCTGGCGATCTTGTGCGATTTCCAAGGCCGGCCCGCGCAAGAAATCGTCCATACCATTTTAACCAGGCTGGTGGGGCGGGTGGGCGGCAATCCGCCGCGCTTGCGCGAGTATGTGGAAATGCTGGACATCCTGGCGACCAACCGGGATTTAAACCTGAACATCGAAGAGGAGTTAGAAATGCTGGCTGTCGATATTGAAAAATTGGCCGTGTATCAGATCGGCATGAAGAAAGGGGTGGACCAGGGCATCGAGAAGGGCATCGAAAAGGGCATTGAGAAGGGCATTGAGAAGGGCGTCCACATCCAAGCCACGGCGATTGCCAAAAAATTGTTGGCGCAGGGCATGGCGGCGGAGCAGGTGGCCGCGATCACCGATTTGCCGCTGGCGGAAGTCGAGGCGTTGCGGCAGGGGCAAGGCGCTTAAGCCCAATCAATGCGGAGGGCGAAACCGCCCCGCGCTTGAACCCCCGCCGGGCAATTCTGGTAGAATGCCCCCACTTTATCCCCAGGGACTTTAGCTCCATCCCATGTCCAAAAAGCTCTACATCGAAACCTTCGGCTGCCAGATGAACGAATACGACTCCGCCAAAATGCGGGACGTGTTGCAAGCCTCTGACGGCTACGAACTCACCGCCGACCCCGCAGTAGCCGATGTGCTGCTGCTCAACACCTGCTCCATCCGCGAGAAAGCCCAGGAGAAAGTCTTCTCCGAGCTGGGGCGGCTGCGCCCGTTCAAGGAAAAACGGCCGGGGGTGATGATAGGTGTCGGCGGCTGCGTGGCCAGCCAGGAAGGTGAGGCTTTGCAAAAACGCGCGCCCTTCGTGGACATCGTGTTCGGCCCGCAGACCCTGCACCGCCTGCCGCAATTGCTGGACACCGCCCGCGCCAGCCACGCGCCGGTGATGGACATTTCCTTCCCGGAGATTGAGAAATTCGACGCGCTGCCCGAACCCCGCGCCGAGGGCGTCAAGGCGTTTGTCTCGGTGATGGAGGGTTGCAGCAAATATTGCAGTTTCTGCGTCGTGCCTTACACCCGTGGCGAGGAGGTCAGCCGCCCGCTGGAAGACGTGGTGGCGGAGATCACCGCCTTAGCCGCGCAGGGTGTGCGCGAGGTGAATTTGCTGGGGCAGAACGTCAACGCCTACCAGGGCGAGATGGCCGACGGCGACACCGCCGATTTCGCCTTGCTGTTGTACTACGTCTCCGCCATCGAGGGCATAGAGCGCATCCGCTACACCACTTCGCACCCGGTGGAGTTCTCCGATAGCTTGATTGATGCCTACGCCGAGCTTCCGAAGCTGGTGGACCATCTGCACCTGCCGGTGCAAAGCGGCAGCGACCGCATCCTGTCTTTGATGAAGCGCGGCCATAAGCGCGAGGATTACATCGAAAAAATCCGCAGGCTGCGCGAAGTGCGCCCGAACATCAGCCTGTCCTCGGATTTCATCATTGGCTTCCCAGGGGAAACCGACGAGGATTTCGAGCAGACCATGGACTTGATCGAGACTTTGGGCTTCGACCATTCCTTTAGCTTCATCTACAGCGCCCGCCCCGGCACGCCGGCGGCGGAGATGGAAGACGGTGTGGACATCGAAACCAAACGCGCCCGCCTCGCCCGCCTGCAAGCCCGCATTGCCACCATGGCCGCGACGATTTCGCGCAATATGGTGGGCACGGTGCAGCGGGTGTTGGTCGAGGGTGTGTCGCGGAAAGACTACGCCCAGATGAGCGGGCGCACAGAGAACAACCGGGTGGTCAATTTCGCCGGCCATCCGAAGCTGGTGGGCCAGTTCGTCGAGGTGCTGATTACCGAAGCCCTGCCCAATTCCCTGCGGGGCCGCTTGTTGGACGAGTCTGTCCACAACTTGCTGGATTCCCGTTTCCCCCAAGCCGCATCGGCTTAAACCTTAACAAAGCCTGATTCAGGGAGGCGGGGTTTTGCCCGCTGGATGAATCACGGGGTATCTGCCGGGCGCATGCACGGAGTCTGGATGGCGGCGACCCGGCAGGAAGAGCCGAGAAGGCTTTTCTCAAGCTTACCGGCCTAAGTACCCCAAATGCGGCGATTCGCTGGCTGGGGCAGATTGGCTTAGGTATCGCGCTGTTCCTCATAACCGGTTTGTTTCCGTCGGCGGAGTGCCGAAACAGCATGAAAATCTTCACCCTCGCCCTTTGGCTGGCTGCTATCAGTTTGCCCGGGCTTTCCCTGCCGGCATGCGCCGAGCCAACGGTGCCTGCCATCCCAGCCGAGGCGCTGCGACAGCGGTTCGACATTGAAGTCTTCATCCGCGCAGGCTGTCCGCATTGCGCCAAGGCCGAAGAATTCCTGGAACAATTGCAGCATGAAAACCCGGCGTTGCGGGTGGCCGTCAGCGATGTCAGCCAAGACCCCGCCGCCTTGGAGCGCCTGAAACAAATCGCCGGGCAGTTGAACGTCAAATCGGCGCGGGTGCCTGCATTTGCCGTGGGCGGGCAGTTGATCCTGGGCTTTTCCGACGCGGCCAGTTCCGGCGGGCTGATCCGGCAGGCCTTGGCCCGCCGTGGCGCGGCGGCGGCTGTGGGCGGCGCGGGCAGTTGTGAGGCGGAGGAGAGCCTGTCCTGCGGGCCGGACACGCCGCCGCCGACTGCCAGCCAGCCGGAAAGCTTCGAGATCGAGTTCCTGGGCCGCAAGCTGTCGCTGGAGCAGGCCGGCCTGCCTGTGTTCACGCTGGCGATGGGCTTGTTGGATGGCCTCAATCCCTGTTCCATGTGGGTGTTGATCCTGATGATTTCCTTGCTGGCCCCGATGAACAACCGAGGCCGCATGTTGGCGGTGGCGGGGGCTTTCGTCGCCGTGGAGGGCATCGCCTATTTCATGTTCATGGCCGCTTGGCTCAACCTGTTTTTGTTCATCGGCCTGTCGCGGGCTTCGGAACTCATCATCGCCGCCATTGCCATCCTGGCCGGGGCGGTCAACCTCAAAGATTTCTGGGTCTACGGCTGGGGCGTCTCCCTGTCCATTCCCGACGCCGCCAAGCCCGGCATTTATGCGCGGCTACGTGCCATCTTGCAGGCGAAAAGCCTGGCCGGGGCGATGCTAGGCGCGGTGGTGCTGGCGGTGTTGGTGCAGATTGTCGAATTGTTATGCACCTCGGGCTTCCCGGCCTTGTTCACCCGCATCCTCACCCTCAAAGAACCCGGCGCTTTCGGTTATTACGCTTATTTGCTGCTGTACAACGTGGCTTACATGCTGGATGACATCATCGTGTTGGGGATAGGCGTCATCACCTTAAGCCAGCGCCGCTTGCAGGAAAAAGAAGGCCGTTGGCTGAAGCTAGCCAGCGGGCTGGTGATGGTCGGGCTGGGGATTTACTTAGGGTTATAAGGGATTGTTTTGAAAAGGACTGTCAAGAAAGGCCCGCTTAAACCCGCCGGGCGGCTGTGCTATCATGCCGCCCTTCCATCAGCGATTACAGGAAGCCTGCCATGAGCGCCACCGCCATCCCCTTCGAGCAATACGCCCTGCTGGACGACAGCGAGTGCGAAGACCGCATTCTTGCCGCCAAGGACACACTGGGCGGCCGTTGTGTGATCCTGGGCCACCATTACCAGCGCGACGAAGTGTTCCGCCATGCCACGTTCACCGGCGATTCCTTGAAATTGTCCCGCTTGGCCGGGCAGTCCGAGGCGGAATACATCGTCTTCTGCGGCGTGCATTTCATGGCCGAAGTGGCGGACATCCTTTCGCGTCCCGAGCAAATTTCCATCCTGCCGGATCTGGCCGCTGGCTGTTCGATGGCGGACATGGCCAACCTGGCCAATGTCGAACGCGCCTGGAAGGAGCTGGCCGAAGTGCTGGACCCGGAGGAAACCATCACTCCCGTCACTTACATCAACTCCGCCGCCGACCTGAAATCCTTCTGTGGCCGCCACGGGGGCATCGTCTGCACCTCCAGCAACGCCCGCAAAATCCTCGAATGGAGCTTCGCCCGCAAAGAGAAGGTGCTGTTCTTCCCCGACCAACACCTAGGCCGCAACACGGGTTACCGGATGGGCATCCCTTTGGAGGAAATGGTGTTGTGGGATTTCACCAAGCCTAGGGGCGGCTTGACGGCGGAGCAAATCCAAAAGGCCAAGATTATCTTGTGGAAAGGCTTCTGCTCGGTGCATCAAATGTTCAAGCCGGAACATATCGACCGCTTCAAGGAGCAATACCCGGAAACCCTGGTTATTTCCCACCCGGAAGCGCCGTTTGAGGTCTGCGAGAAATCCGACTATATCGGCTCCACCGAAAGCATTTTGAAAATTGTCCGCGAGGCCGAGCCGAATACCCGCTGGCTGGTCGCCACCGAGTTGAATCTGGTCAACCGCTTGCATGAGCAAGTGAAAGACCAAGGCAAGAATGTGCATTTCATGTCGCCCACCCTCTGCATGTGTTCGACGATGTTCCGCACCGACCCGCAGCATCTGGCCTGGGTGCTGGACAATCTGGCCGAGGGACATGTCGTGAACCAAATCAAGGTGGACGAGGAGGATGCGCGGCTGGCCAAGCTGGCCTTGGATAATATGCTTGCCGTGGCTTGATGCGGCGAACATGGCGAATAATGACATGGATTATTCTGACGACGAAATACTCAGCGCGGAGCAGTTGCGCGAACTGCTGGCGCAAGGCATCCGCCACCACCAGCAAGGCGATTTTTCTGCGGCGGAGGCTTGCTACCGGCAAATCCTGGTGCGCCAGCCTGAGTATCCCGACGCGCTCAATTTTTACGGCGTCCTCTCCCACCAAAAAGGCAATAGCGCCAGCGGGCTGGCTTTGATTGGCAAAGCCATCCAGTTGGCGCCCGAGTATTTCGACGCCTACGCCAATGCCGGGCGGATATTGATGGAGCTTGAGCGGTATGATCGCGCCGCGGAATGCTATGCCAAGGCCGTGGAGTTGAACCCGGAAAACCCCGGTGCGCAACGCGGTTTGGCCACCGCCCGGCAGCGTTTGCAAGCAGGCCAAGAGAACTTGGACGCCCTGCGGCAAGCGCTGGCCGACCGGCCCGACGACCCGCAACTGCATTACCAACTCGGCGTGGAATGCCGGGGGCAAAATAAGCTTGAACTGGCCGAAGAGGCTTTTCTCCGCGCCCTAGAACTGGAACCCCAAGCCAGGGAAGCCTATTACCAATTGTTCAGGGTTTACTTCGTCCAGGACAAGCAGCCGGAAATGCTTGCGGTATTGCGCAAATGGCTGGAAAACCTGCCGGACGATCCCAATGCCCAGCACATGCTCTGGTCCATGACCGGCGAAAACATCCCGGCGCGGGCCTCCGATGAGTATGTGCGCGAATGTTTCGACAAATTCGCCGCCAGTTTTGACAAGGTATTGCAAGGCATAGACTACCGCGCCCCTGGACTGATCGGGGAGGCTGTCGCCCGGCAAGCCATGGAGCACGGCCCGTTTGGCGAGGCGCTGGATGCGGGCTGCGGCACAGGGCTGTGCGGCCCCTTGCTCAAACCCCATGTGGGGCGTCTCACCGGCGTAGACCTGTCGCGGAAGATGCTCGACAAAGCCGTTCCCCGTGGCTGTTATGACGAACTCATTGAAGCCGAGCTAACCGCATTCATCGCCGCGCGGGAAGCGAGTTATGACCTGATCGCCTCGGCGGACACCTTGGTTTATTTCGGCGATTTGGCTCCCGTCATCCAGGCCGCGCATCATGCCTTGCGCCCTGGCGGACGCTTGATATTCACCGTGGAAAAACTCGATGACCCGGACGGGCAATATCAGCTAAACCCCCATGGCCGTTACACCCATTCCGCCGATTATGTCGCCGAAACCTTGGCCGCCGCAGGCTTTGACATCCAATTCATCGCCGCCGCGATATTGCGCTATGAAGGTGGCAACGCCGTGCCGGGATTGTTGTTCGGCGCGGCAAAAGACCCGGACGGGATTGTCCGGCAAGCATGACCTGGGCATCGTAGCCGGCTAGGCCCGGCTGCGCGGCGGTTTGGCGTTGGCGAGGAAGCTTGCCTGCGTAGCGGCGCAGGGCGGGGGAGGGCTCAAAGCCCGGTTAGAATCGGTAGCGTTCTTCCTCGCCATAATATTCGGGAAACCCCACCGCCGCCTTCAATTCCTCGAAATCCAGCAAGCCTGGGGGGTTCTCGCCGGCTTGCAAACTCGTTAGGGCTGCGCGCATGGCGCGGATGGAGACATTGAGCAGGGTCAGGGGATAGACGGCGATCTTGTAGCCCATGGCCTCCAACTCGAGCAGCGGCAACACCGGGGTCTTGCCGTGTTCGATCAGATTCGCCATCTTCGGGCCTTCCACCTCGGCGCAATAGCGGCGCATCTCCTCCACCGATTCCGGGGCTTCCAGGAAGCTGATGTCCGCGCCGATTGCGCGGAACAGCCGGCAGCGTGTGATGGCCTCGTCCAGCCCGTCGGTGGCGCGGGCGTCGGTGCGGGCCATGACGAGGATGTCCGCCCCGGCGTCGCGGGCATCCACAGCGGCTTGGATGCGCATCAAGGCTTCGTCCCGCCCTACCACCGCCTTGCCCTGGGTGTGGCCGCAACGTTTGGGGCTGGCTTGGTCTTCGATCATCACGCAGGCGAAACCGGCTTGGGCGTAGCCCCGCACCGTGCGCTTGACGTTGAGGGCATTGCCGAAGCCGGTGTCGCCGTCCCCGAACACGGGGATTTGCACCGCCTGGCAAATGGCCCGCCCTTGCTCGGCCAATTCCCCGTAAGAAACCAAGCCAGTGTCGGGCAGTCCGCAGCGGGCGGCGGCGACGGCGAAGCCGCTCATGAAGGCGGCGGGAAAGCCCGCCCACTCGACCTGCTTGGCTGAAATCGCGTCATGGCAGCCGGACAGCAGCAGGATGCCGGGTTGGTCCAACAATTCCCTAAGACGGTCGGCGGGGGATTTCATGGAGGGTCGCCATTAGTGGGGGAATCAGTGGGCTGGGCCGGTTCATATTCCGGCACCCAACGCCGTAAATCGTCGCGCACCGCCTCGTCTTCCGGCACGGAAGGCTGCTCCAGCCACGCCAGCAATTCGTTCAGCCAACCTTCGTCCGGCCCGCGCGCCTTGGCGATGCGCAGTTTTGGGTGCGGGGTGCGCTGGGTTTTTTCATCGTCGGCGAGCAGTTCCTCATACAGCTTCTCGCCGGGGCGCAGGCCGGTGAACTCGATCTTGATCTCGTCCTCGTGGAAACCCGACAGGCGGATCATGTCCCGCGCCAGATCCAGGATTTTGATCGGCTCACCCATGTCCAGCACGAAAATCTCGCCGCCCCGCCCCATGGCGCCGGCCTGCAACACCAGTTGCGCGGCCTCGGCAATGGACATGAAATAGCGGATGATTTCGGGGTGGGTGACCGTCACCGGCCCGCCCCGCGCGATTTGCTCGCGGAATTTGGGGATCACGCTGCCGGTGCTGCCCAGCACATTGCCGAAACGGACCATCGCAAAGCGCGTGCTGGCGTCTTGTTGCAAGGCTTGGCACACCATCTCCGCGAGGCGCTTGCTGGCACCCATGACATTGGTCGGGTTGACGGCCTTGTCGGTGGAGATCATGACAAATTTTGCCACGCCATGGGCTATCGCCGCCCTGGCCACGGTGTAAGTGCCCAACACATTGTTCCTCACCCCCTCCCAGAGGTTGAGCCTTTCCATCAAAGGCACATGTTTGTAGGCGGCGGCATGGAACACCATGGTGGGCGAATGGCCGCGCATGATCTGCTCCACCCTCGCGGCGTTTTTCACATCGCCTATCGCGCAGACCACGGGGACGGCCGGAAAGCGTTGCTGGAATTCCTGCTCCAGCTTGTACATGGCATATTCGTTGGCCTCGAACAAGATCAACTGGCCGGGATTGAAGGCGGCAATCTGCCGGCACAGCTCCGAGCCGATGGAGCCGCCGGCCCCGGTGACCATGATGGCCTTGCCGGTCAGCAATCCCTGCAAGCCGCCGATGTCCAGGCTCACCGGCTCGCGGCCCAGCAGATCGTCCAATTCCACCTTGCGGATCTGCGAAATGGACACCTTGCCCGACAGCAAATCGTCCAGCCCCGGCACGGTCAGCACCGACAGGCCGGCGTCCGCCGCCAATTCCATGGCGCGGCGGCGCACGCCGGCCGAGGCGGAGGGCATGGCGATGATGACATGCCCGACCTCCAGGTTGCGGGCATGCAGGCCCACTTCGTCCAACGGCCCCAGAACCCGGACGCCGAACAACTGCCGGTTTTTTTTATGGATGTTGTCGTCGAGCAGGCCCACCACCCGCCAGCCCGGCTTGCCCTCCATCTCACGCAGCAGGGTGGACGCCGCCGAGCCGGCCCCGATGACGATGACCGGGCTGCTTTCCGGCGAACGGAAATTGAACAAATGGCCGTCTTTGAACGAGCGGTAGAGGAAGCGGCTGCCGCCCATCATCAGCACCAACAGCATGGGAAACAGCGCCAGCACCGCCCTAGGCACCAAGTGCATCAAGTGGGTCATGTACAAGGCGGTGGGCACCGCCAAGGCGCCCAGTCCCGCCGCCAGCAAGATGCGCTTCAAGTCCGGCAGGCTGGCGAAGCGCCACATGCTGCGGTACAGGCCGAAAATCAAGAAGGAAACGATTTCAAAGGGCAGCATCAGCCAGAGCGTGCCCAGCATCCCATGGAAGTAAAACGGCGGGATTTCGAAATTGAACCGCAGCAAATAGGCCAGATACCACGCCAAGGCGGCGGCGGCGATGTCATGCAGTAGGACAAGAAACGAACGGGAGTTGATCATGGCCGCTGCTCCGGCGGATGCCTGGCCCAGGCGTTGTCCACAAAGGCGAGAATGAAGCCATACAACGTGGCCCAGGCGAAGAGCAGCGCGCTTTGCGCGGCGGCGGACGCGCCCAACAAGCACAAGGCAGACCCGCCGCAGGCCAGCATCAGGGCGTATTCCGCCAAGGCGGTGTTGCGGTGGCCCAGCCCCAGGCGGATTAGCCGCTGGTAATAATGCTCGCGGTGGGCTTGCCAGAATTTTTCCCCGCGCAACAGCCGCCGCAGCAAGGTCAGGCTGGCATCGACGATGAACGGCGAGAACACCAGCACGGGAAAGGCGAGGGGCCACAGACCATCCTGCCAGCCGGCCAACCCCAAGGCGGCGGCGAGGAAGCCCAAGGGGATAGAACCGCCGTCGCCCATGAAGATCCGCGCCGGGTCGAAGTTAAACCACAAAAAGCCCGCCGCCGCCGCCGCCACGCAGGCCGAGGCGGCGGCGAGGCCGGATGCGCCGCCCAGTCCTGCCGCCACGGCGTAAAAGCCGAAGCCAAACAAGGCCATGCCACCGGCCAAGCCGTTGGCGCCGTCCATGAAATTGTACAGATTGGTCATCCAGGCCAAGGCCAAGACGGCCACGGTTGCGCCAATGGCGCCGCCCGGCAAACTCGGGCGCAAGACGATAAAAACCACGGCGGCGGCGATCTGCACGCCGAAACGCAGGCTGGCCGAAAGGCCGCGAAAATCGTCCAGCAAGGACAACGCGCCCAAGCCCAAGGCCAAGGCCAGCAGGGGCAGCAGCGCCGCAGGCCAAACCAGCGCCCAGCCGCAGGCCACGCCGGCCATGATGCCCAGCCCGCCGATGCGGGGGATGGGCGTTTCATGCAAAGATCGCTGGTTGGGCATGTCCATCGGCAAGGCCGGCTTCATGCGCAGCAGCGCGGCAATCAGCAGGAACGCCACCAAGGCGGCCAGCGGCGGGGCAAGGATGAGGCGGATTTCAGTCAACAAGGCTCGAAACCCCTGGGCAAAAATCCGAAGTCGCGGCTGGCTTGCCCATGGTCGAAACACAAATCCTGGTTCATGCGCAAAGCCATTGCCGAGGAAAAATAACGGTAGCGCGGCAGCAGCGCGGCGATTCGCATCACCGCTTGCAGGGCGGGGAGAGGAATGTCCAGCAGCCGGGGCTTTTTCCCCAGCCGCTCAAAAATCCGCTCCACCATCTGCCGGTAGCTCAAGGTTTCCCCGCCGCTCAGATTGTAGGCCCGGTTGAAGCTCGCCGGATTGTCCAGGCTCAGGAGGCAGGCTGTGGCCAAGTCGTCGGCATGGACCGGCTGGCGCAGCCCCTTGCCCCCGCCCACCAAGGGAAAAAAACCAAAGCGGCGGACGAACTCCACGATGACGGTGACGTTCTTGTCCAGGCCGCAACCATAGACCAAGGTTGGCCGGAACAGCGTCCAATCCGCTCCCAAGGACTCGCAGGCCGCGATAACGGCCTGCTCTGCTTGCGCCAATTCCAAGGCCACCGCCTGTTCTCGCGGATCGGGGGAGGCTTCCTTGCTAAACCGGCTGGTGGAGCCAAAGGCGATGACGCGGCGCAAGGGCAGGGCGGGTCTGAAGTTGGCAAGCAACGGCGGCAACAGCGCCAGATGGGCCAAGTGGATCACGCACTGGGCGTCGATGGCCGGAACCAAGCCCTGCCGCAAATCGGCCTGGTGCCAGACTATCCCTGGCGTTGCGTTGGCGGGAGGGTTGCGGCTCAAGGCGTGGACGGCATGGCCTTGGGCGAGCATGCGGGGCAGCAGGAAGCGCCCGATCTGGCTGGTCGCGCCTGTCACCACCACCGCAAGAGGTTGCGCACTCATCGGCTCATCTCCTGCGCCGCAGCGCCAGCCAAGCCGCCTTGGCGAGAAACCGCGTCCACACCGCCCAATACACCAGCCACAGCAACGGGGCCGGGTAACGGTCGCGGAAAAACTTGCGGTAAAACCGCACCATGCCCTTGTGCTTGTGCCATTCGACGAAAACCGGCCGGCCGGCGCTGCACGTCCCTTTGACATGGGTGACGACCACATCCGGCACAAACAGGATGCGATAGCCGGCCTGAGTGAAGCGCAGGCACCAGTCCAGATCCTCGCAATGCAGAAAATACCCCGTGTCCAGCGGGCCGACCCGCTCCAGCGCGGAGCGTTTCACCAGCATGAACGCCCCGGAAATCGCCTCCATGTCGGTGGCTTGCGTCGGCAAGGGCGTGCCGGTCAGGTTGAAATCCTGGAATTGCGGGTGGGAAGGGAAAAACCTGGACAGATTCACCACCCGCATCAAAGCCTGCCAAGGCGTGGGGATGCGGCGGCGACAGCCGGTTTGCTCGCTGCCGTCCTCGTTGCGGATCAGGCAACCGGCCATGCCGACATCCGGCCGGGATTCCACGGCGGCAAGCATGCGCTCAAGGGTGTCGGGTTCGACCAGGCAATCGGGATTCAAAAACAGCAGATACTCCCCGCCAGTCTGCGGCAAAGCCACATTGTTGCCAGCAGCGAAGCCGAGGTTGGCCCGGTTTTCGATGATATGCAGGTTCGCCGCCCCGCCCATGGCCTGCCTCAGCAGGGCCACGCTGTCGTCTGAAGAACCGTTGTCGGCGACGAAGATTTCTACCGGCACGGTCGAGCGGGCGGCGCGGGCCACGGCCTCGGCCAGCAAGCCGCCGGAATTGTAGTTGACGATGATGATGGAAACGCGGGGTGGGTTCGACAAGGCTTATTTTTTCCTGCGTTTTGGAATGCGTTTGCCCAAGGCGCGCCAAATGTCGGCGATTTTCGCCCTACGGTTTGCCTGGATTGTCCGCCGTTTGCGCCACATTTTGGCAATTCCTTTCAGCGCGTCCCATTTCGAGCGCAAAATGACTTGGGCCTGCCCATGCTTGATAAAATGGCCGATGGCGACAAGGTTCAACAGTATATGGGCGGGCAGCAACACCCAAAACAAAAATCCCGGCATGTTTTTGATGAAGGCCCAAACCAAATTGCGGTGGCCGTGGTATACGGAGAAATCGCTGTTCTGTCCCCCCGTGCAAGCGGAGCCGACATGATGGACTACCGCGTCCGGCACATACCGGCTGGTGTAACCGGCGAGCCGCAGGCGGAAACCCAAGTCAACATCTTCCACATAACAAAAAAAATCCTCGTCAAACCCGCCGACATCCAGCAAGGCATCGCGGCGGTAAAGCACCGCCGCCGCGCAGGCGCAGAATATCTCCTTGGCAACGGTGTCCTCCTCGCGCTGGACGCGGCCATAGCGGTCGCGCCAAACCGCGCCGGAGAAATGGTACACATCGCCGATGCCGTCCAGCCTATCCGGCTCGCCGTGCATCATCTGCCGAGAGCCAAATGAGGCGGCATCGGGATAAGCTTCCGCCGCCGCGACTAAGTTGGCCAGCCAATCCGGGTCGGGGAGGGCGTCGGGATTCAGCAAAGCCACAAACTCCGTGTCGCATTCCTCCAGCGCCCGGTTATTCCCGGCGGCGAAGCCAAGGTTTTCCCCAGTTTTGCGGACGGTGACGCCGGGGATTTTCTCCGCAAGCTCGGCGGAGCCGTCGGTGCTGCCGTTGTCGATGACCAAGATCCGTGCGGGTGGCAGCGATTGCCGTGTCAAGCCCCGCAAGGATTCTTCCAGAAGTTGGCCACCGTTCCAGTTGACCACGATGGCAGTGACTTGTTTCACGGGCATTTCATTTGATGCGGCAATGAGTTTCTCGGCTTCCCGCAGGCTGTCCACCACAAGGGTACCAGGGGGAATATTGGATGGATCCTTTGGGCGAAACAAGATTTTCGTTCCAACCCCGGCGGCGGCGGCGGCCGCAATATCCGATACCTTGTCGCCGACCAAGACGCAGGATGGCAGGTCCAAGCCGTATTCCTGCGCGGCTTGCAGAATCATCCCCGGGTTGGGCTTGCGGAAAAAAGATTCTTGCCGGTACTCGCCCACGCCATGCTCGGCATGGTAGGGGCAAAAATAGACATGCTCGATGGTCACGCCTTGGGCCAGGAATTGCTGGCACATCCAAGCCGAGACTTCATGGAACTGTTGGGTTGAATAATAGCCCCGGCCAATCCCCGCTTGGTTGGTCACCACGAAGATAAGAAAGTCCCGTCCGGCCGCCGTCCGGCAGAGGTCAAAAATGCCGTCGATAAACTCAAAGTCCTCCTGCCGGAAAACATAGCCATGGTCCACATTGATGACCCCGTCCCGGTCCAGGAAAAGGGCACGCTGCTGTGTGTTCATATGGCTTTGCCAAACCGGGCAGGAAGCTCGACTTGGGCGCGGTCATAATCATCGGGCACACCGATGTCGATGAAATACGCATCGGTCAGAAACGCCGCCGGTGACAGCGCGTCGCAGTGGCGTTGCAGCAGGTCGGCCTCAAAGGCAAACGTGCCGGACAGGCCAAACGCCGCAAAAACCCCCGGATGGACGATATAAACCCCGGCATTGATCAAGCCGGGGCCGGATTTGCCCTTTTCGAGGAAACCCGCCACGCAACCTCCCGACACCAACACGGAACCGTATCGGCCCACGTCGGGCACTTCCCTTAGCACCATCGAAACCTGGGCCGCTTGCCTGCCATGCCAGCGAATGAATTCGCCATAATCAATATCTAAGAAAGTGTCTCCATTCAGCACGAGAACCGGCCCATCCCCTAGCCGCCGCACAGCATGAGCAATCGCGCCGCCTGTCCCCAAAGGATCATGTTCGACCGCATAGTCCACTATGGCACCTTGGTAACTGCGGCCAAAATGGGATTGGATGGCGTCCGCTTGATACCCAACGGATAACATGATGTCGCGCACACCGCCAGCGATAAGCCGGTCTAGCACATATTCCAGAAACGGGCGGCCGGCGACCGGAGCCATGGGTTTGGGCAGGTCGGGCACACGCTCTCTCAGGCGGGTGCCAAAACCACCGGCTAGGATGATGGCTTTCATGCTGGGCGGGCAAACATTTGTTCTTCGATCAGACCACAGATAATGTGTCCAAGGATAATATGGCCTTCCTGGATCTTTGGGGTATTGGCCGAAGGGATTTCAATGCAGTAATCGACCAACTCGGTGATGCGGGCTTTTTGATTGCCGGCCATGCCGACCGTCACCACACCGATGGTCTTTGCCGTCTCCAAACCGGCCAGTATGTTGGCGGAACCGCCCGAAGTTGAAAACCCAAACAACACATCACCGGCTTTCGCCACCGCTTCAATTTGCCGGGAAAACAAGTGCGCATAGCCATAATCGTTGCCAATGGAGGTTAGCACCGAGCTGTCCACCGTTAAGGCAAAAGCCGGCAAACCTGGCCTTTCAAAGGCAAAGCGGCTTACCATCTCGCCGGCGAGGTGCTGGGAGTCGGCGGCGCTGCCGCCATTCCCCATAAACAATAGCTTGTTGCCATTTTTCAAGGCCGCCACACAAACATCCGCCACGGTCTGGACTGTCTGTTGCAACCCGGCGTCCGATAAAATCGCAGCAATCACGGCGGCGCTTTCTTGGAGTTGGCTTAAAATTTTATTCCGCATCAACTTCTCCCAACGGGTGTGCCATGTTAAATAATGCTTTGGAAATCCACTTTTGGCAGGCTTGCAATCCGGAGATAACCCGAAACCTTAAAGCAAGCTTTACCCAAAAATTCTTGTTCTAGGCAAGGCATTGAAAAGCGCTTAAATTCTGCCAAGCCATGACAAGTTCTTTATTGCAAGCTGCCAGGATGACGGCAATGTCAGTCACTTGGAGGTGGGTTTAATTGATTTATCGGTATTTTCCGTAGGAGCGGCCCATGGCCGCGAAAGGCTTCGGGCAATGGGTGAGGCCCAAGATCGCGGGCATGGCCCACTCCTACAATTCAATCAATTAAACCCACCGCCAGTCACTTTCTATCCTCAAATATGTAAGATTTAGCGCAAATCTATTAGCAATGCTACTCTTGCTTAGGCAGAAGCTTGCAGAATGCTAAGGTAGGATCAACCCTTGAAGCCACGGGTTCGCATTGCCCTAGTTGCACCGCACGGCCATGCAAAAATTGATTGACAATATCAACACCTTGACTCAGTTCGGATTTATCGGTAAGTAGGTAAAAATCCTTGTATGCTTTCGGCAAGCACCGTTTTGATTGCGTCGGTCAGCGCCGTCGATTGCCTTGGATTCAAAAAGTTCGACTCAATCCGAATAAAACGGACCTCGTTGGGAAATAATGGAATTAGGTAAGCCAAGGGATTGATCGAAGATATCAGCACCAGCGAATTTTCAGGCTTGGCAAGGCTTGGCGTTTGTGTTCCAAAAAACTATTCCCCCAAGGCAAACGCCCCCATGCTGGGGCTTGCACCGAAAACGCCATCAATAGTAATGCCGCCACCAGAAATCCCTGAAATGCCTTTGACTTGCCGAAACATCCAATCAGCGCAACGAAAGGCGATGGGTGATAGCCGTTCGATACAGATCAAATACCTGTAGATCGCAAATGTATTAAGCCAAATTAGGTAACCAACCCAAATAAATATAAACAACCATGCCACTGAAAAATCCCGCTGCCGATGCTCTGTGAAAGCAGGACTTTGTTGCTGCGTTGACATAAATTGCAGGCATAAGCAAGCGCAAGCGATGATTGACCCTGTATACAGTATGGCTATGTGGGCCACACGGACTATGGGCCATGCCGAAAACCCTGCAAGCGCCGCGATAAAAACATATGCTGATGCGTTTTCCAAGATGTTTTCTTTAGCTATTAGTAGCAATTGGGTAGACTGATTCCCAGCAAATTTCATTCTGGTGTCTCCGGGGATGGATTGGGCCTAAGTAGGCCTACGCTGCCGCAGTCTTAAAAGGATTCTAATTCCTTATACAGTCTTTTTTTCTGGACTGGCATTGGGTAGTGTGCATTCCTAGTGCTTGATCGGCCCCCGCAACTTCTTATGCGCGAACAATGACCGTATGGAGGCTAGGCTTTCCTCATAGAACAGAGTGTACCGGCTGCGGCTCACTGCGGCTAGGCGTTGCAATTCATCTGGCCTGTCCTGCAACGCAAACAGGCTGTCCGTCAAGGCATCCAAATCCGCATGTGTATGCATATGATCTCCCGTCTCAATGCCCTTGGCACCCCATGCGGTAGTCAGCAAAGGCATGCCAAAGGCCATGGCCTGCACCGTCTTGACATTGATTCCCGTGCCCATGGTCACCGGGGAGATGACCGCATCTATATCCGCGTAGAATTTGGCGATATCGGGCACAAAACCATGCATCCGCACCCATGGCTTGTCAAAGGCGGCGGCCTCATCAGGAGGCAGGCTTGCCACCATGTCCTTGACTTGCCCAGCCACATGGACGGTAAAAGGACATTTATTGCCGTGCAGGCGGCGCTCTATGGCCGCCAAGCATTCCTGGACAATCGCCAGATTTATCCGGTTGGCGCTGGCCACTGTGCCCACGTTAAGCAGCCGGGTGAAGGTTTTCTCGACAAAACGCGGTTCTTCCACATGGGGAATAACAATGGCGGTGGAGAGCCCGGTCACGCTGTCGAAATAGCGGGCTTCTTCCTCGCGCCGTGCGACGACAACATCCGCCCGGCGCAGGTAAGCGCCTTCTTCCTCCGGCGTGCAGGAGAAAAATTCAAGGGGTTGGCTGTTGGCCCGCAGCATTTCATAGCGGTTGCCCATCTTGTCATGGGTGTCAATAACCTTGAGCATATGGGCCGGAACGAATTCAAGCAATTTTGAATGGAACACATAGGAGCAAAACACAACGTCAATGTCATATTGGGCGCAAAGCTCCCGGATATGTTCCCCCAAGCCTTCTTCATACCAACTATCAAAAGGGATCTCCTTGCCATTTGCCCCCAGTGGGTGGGAATTGGGCAGGATATCCAAGGTATCCCAGCAAGCGCGCATGTCGTTGAGGTCATTTTCCGCAAACAGCCTGCTGCCGAGCAGGGCAAAATGAACTTTGTGGCCCATGGCTTGGAAACGGCGGCCAAATTGTTGTATGGTTGATTGGTTGCCGTGGCTGCTGGGATGCGAGGGAAACGGGGTAAAGTAAAGGATATTCAGCCTGCCTTGGCTGCGGCGGGCTAAAGTCGATGGCGAAGGGGATCGCTGGGCCTGTGCGATGCCAATATGTTCGGCTGTGCCAGGGGGAAGATGCGCGGTCTTGAATTCGGTCTGCCATTTTGCGTATAGGCGTTGGATATTCTCCCGCTGCAAGGGTAGGAGATAATCCGTGCGCTCGTCGCTATAGGTCTTGTGCTCAAAATGGACGACTTCTGATTTTGGTTGGTATAGCACACGCATGCCCTTTGAGCGTGCGGTCATCGCCAAGCCAGAATCTTCGCAATAGGCATTCACATAACTTTCATCGAACCCGCCCACGGCATCCCAGAACGATTTGCGGACTATGAAAGACGCCCCCGAGACATAATCCACTTCACGGACATAAGAATACTTGGGGTCGTTTTTTGATGAGTTCCTGCCGCAGTTGCTGGCCGTGCCATCGTTCCACAACACGGCTCCGGCCTCTTGGATAGTCCGGTCAGGGTAAAGCAGTTTTGAGCCGACGATTGCGGCACTGCCGTCCTCTTCGATGAGTTGGAACAAGGGAGGTAGCCAACCCGGCAACACTAAGGTGTCATTGTTCAGAAAAATCAGATATTGGCCCCGCGCATGCTTGGCCGCATTGTTGCAATTGCGCAAAAAACCCAGATTTTTGGGTGTCCGCACCACCCGCAAACCAGGGTAATCCTTGGCCATATCTTGGGTTTCATCAGTGGAACTATCATCCGCCAAAATGGTTTCAAAGCGGATGCTATTGGCCCGGCAAGTGACCAAGATGGAATTGAGGCAAGCCTGGGTGTAGGCCCACTGGTTATATACTGGAATAATAATTGAAACAGCGACGGACTCGCTTTCAGATGGGCAAGGAAACCGGCGTTGTTTGGTGGACTGGCAATACTGTGTGAACAATTCCACCGGCAGCATGTCAGCTTCGTTAAGCAAGGACAGCAATGAGGCTTTGTTGGGCTCGCTGCCAAAATGGTCGCGCACCAGTTGCCTGCCACTGCCTGATAGCTTTTCCCACTGGGCGGCGTCGGTGTAAAGTTGCGCCACGGCTTCAGCGAAGGCGGCAGGCTCATCGGCCACACGGGTATGGACCCCGTCTATCATACCCATGCCCTCGGCTGCGATGGAGGTGCATACACAGGGAACTCCGGCACCCATGGTCATGGCAACCTTACCCTTAATGCCCGAGCCAAATCGCAGAGGCGCCACGCCTAGGCGCATCGAAGCCAGCAGGGGCTCCAAATCCTCGATAAAACCATCGACCACGATACCCGGTAGCGCTCCTAAATCTAGCACTGCCTGGGGTATCTCGCTGCCGACAACGTGGAATACAGCATCGGGCAAGCGGGTGTGGACCAGCGGCCAGATTTCCTTCGCAAACCAGCAAGTGGCGTCTATATTGGGCGTGTGGGAGAATCCGCCCAAGAAGAAGATATCCTTGCGGGCAGTGAAAGGGGCTGGCCGCTCAACCACCGGGGCATACAACACCGGGAAAATACTGATGGGGGCATGCGGCAGGAATTGGCGCAACACCGGCAGTTCCGCCGGACTGACAATCACGGTGCGGTCAACTTGGCTGATGACGGCGAGTTCGCGGGAGCGGGTGTCCACTTCCGTGGAAACAGGAATGGCCGAACGAATAAACCGGACCCAGCGCTGGAACCGCATGGCCCAATAGCCTTTCCAGGAGTTCGAATGCAGCGACAGTTTGTTCTTTAGTTCGGTTTCACGGGCTTCGCGCAAGAAACTCAAATCTGGTGCATGAAAAATGACTTTTGCTTGCGGCGCGACCTGCCGAATCAAGCCTATAGCGGCTTCGGCCACATCCAGCCGTATCAGGTAGAAGGCTGCGAAGGTATGGCCTTGCTGGCTTAAATAATGGATGGCGGATTCATAAGCTTGGGATTGGGTGATGACAGTGACGCCAAGCTGCCGCAGACGCTGCTCATAGACGGGGGCGGATGCCATGTCATTAGGCAGGAAAACCACTTCATAGCCAATGTCGCAAAGGTCGCCAAGAATCCCCATGGTGGCCCGATCCCCGGCAGATGCTTCGGCGATCGGTATCCGATAATCCATCACCAGAATACGGTTTTGCGACGGCTGCTCATAGGCCACAATCTTGTTATAGCTGACCCGCGTCTTCAATTGAGCGAGCACGCTTTTTGGCCCTTGGTTAAGCAAAATCAGCAATAGCTTGCGGACGGAAGGCAAAACCCCGTGATTTTTCTGAATGCGCAAGGCAATTGAAAGCGATGTGGAAACCACCCCAGCCAGAAGCTTGGGCATGTGCGCAAGGCGTTCGTGGCATTGGTCAGGCCGTTCTAGCACAGCCTCATAAAACGCATCGCCCGAGCCAATCGCCTTGCACCAGTTTTGCCAACCATCGTAATGGAAAAACGTGCCGGGAAGAGTGAAAAAAGCGGCACACGCACGCGAAAAGTAGCCCAAGTGTGGCTTGGATTCGATGGCTGGTTTAACAAGCCCCCGTTCGGTCACCAACATATAGCGGCCTTCCGACTTGCCATATTTTATATAATGGGCGAGTGGATTGATGCCTGCCGCCGCAATATCGGGATTGTTTTCTAGATAGTCACGGGTGTTAAATATAGACGATGGATTGCGGTTTTCCTTCCAGCCCAACTCACAATAGTGGCGCAACGGATCGCAGGCGCTAAGGCGGACATCGCTATAATTGTTTAGATAATAGTAAGCATCAAATAAAGCGGTGCTTTTTATGATGCGCATATCCCGATGCAGGTCATAAGTTTTTTTCAGCGCAAGAACGCCGCTAGGTAAGCCTTCAGTTACGCCCAGTGAAGACTTAACCCATTTTAGGATGCTGTTTAGCCGTGTGCGAATAGTCATCGTTGCATCCACTTTGGATAAGGCTTACTCATTCCCGGCCTCGCTGTTGCTGTAGATCGTTCCATCGTCTTCCTTGGCGCGTGTGTGCCGCTCTTCCTGCTTGCCATGCAGTATATAATGGACAAAAGGATTGACACCGGCCTTGGCAACTTCTGGATTGTCCGTCAAATAGTCATTGGTATTGAACAGCGGCGAGGGATTGCGGTTTTCTTTCCAACCATATTCGCAGTAATGTCGAACGGGATCCTTGTCGTTCATGCGAACATCCCGATAGTTGGATATATAATAACCAACGTTAAATAAATTGCTGTTTTTAATTGTGCGAACATCCTGATGGAGCCGATAGGCTTGCAAAGGGCGAACAAGGCCCGCAATGAGCAACTTTCCCAGATGCCATGGGATGTAGAGTAGCCTTAGTTTGCACTTGATTGATGCCAATTCCCATTCCTTTTCCGACACCGCCCATTTTAATTCCTCGATTTTCTGGTCACGGACAGATATTGCTTGGTTGAGCTTGGTCAAGTTATTCTTCAGTTCAACCAAGGCGTAACGCTCCATCTGCCGTTCGCCCAAAAATGAAAAATGGCGTAGTAAAAGTTGTCTATCGTGAGAGCCAGGCGTCAACCATTCCAACAGCCTCTCACTGGGTCCGTTGTCAAGCTGGAGGACTCCAAGCCCATGCGAATGGATAAATTCCAAATTATTCGGATAGCGTGCCTGTAATTCAGCCCATAGTTTCCATACTGCAAACCCTTGCTCACGGACATTGGTGTCATGAAACAAGACAACGGCACCGGGCGCCAATTTTGGCAACCAAGCTTCGAAATCGTGACGGACCGCTTCATAAGTATGCAGGCCGTCAATGTGCAGCAGATCTATAGAATTGTCAGCAAAGTGTCCAACTGCCTCGTCAAAGGTCATGCGCAGCAAACGTGAAAATCCGGCATAGCGATCTTGGTGGTAATTATGGAGCCGGTTATAAACCTCTTCAGTATACTCTCCTGCGTGCGCATCGCCCTGCCAAGTGTCAACGGCATAGCATTTCGTGTCCAGTCTATTTTGGCTAACGGCTTGGCAAAATGAAAGGTAGGAATTTCCAGAGTAGGTTCCCAGTTCGACAATGGTGCGTGGCTTAAAGGTTTGGACTAGCCACGCCGCAAACGGAAGATGGCCGCACCAAGAGTCCGGAGGTTGGATGCTATCGGGAATGAAAGACGTTAAGTCGATGAGACTATTCAAATTAACTTTAATCATAGTCTCTCTCATGCACACCAGTTTAGCGCGGCAGGTAGCCTCGGTTCGCTGGCAAGGGCAAAGCCGGGGGATTGCAGCGCAAGATTTGGGTTATAGGCTGGATCATGCTGTAACAACTCTCCCCATTTGTTCTGCATGAAGGCGGCTTCGGCCTCGGCCCGCAGCCTATGCTCAGGTGCTAGGTTGTTACCCCGGCTGGCCGACTCATAGTGGTAAAGCTCGGCAAACGGTGTCCAGACATTGCGATAGCCCGCCGCCCGCACTTTCAGGCAAAAATCGACGTCATTGTAATCAATGGCAAGGTTTTCCTGGTCAAGTCCTCCCACCTCTAAATAGATGCTGCGCCGGATCAGTAAGCAGGCCGCTGTGACGGCGGACAGGGATTGCATCAGGCAAGCCCTGCCGAAGTAGCCGGTTTCGTGCCTGGGCAAGCCGACATGAGCGTGTCCGGCGATGCCGTTTAATCCCAGCAAAACCCCGCCATGCTGCAAGGTGTCGTCTGGATACCAAAGACGGGCGCCGACCGCACCCACACCGGGGCGCACAGCCACTCCCAGCAATTCCTCAATCCATGTTTCGGTAATCACTTCCACATCATTATTAAGCAAAAGCACAAATTCAGCGTCTGTCTTGGCGATTGCGGCATTGGTCAACGCGGCGAAATTAAAAGGCCGGTCGTCGCGCAAAATCCTTATTTTCTGGCGCACTTCAAGGCCGCGCAAATAGTCGAGAGTGGCCGCCTCGTCCGAGCCATTGTCAATGACCAAGATTTCATAGTGTGGATAGCGGGTTTTCGCAAAAATGCTCTCCAGGCAGGGCTGGATCAGATTTAAGCGGTTGCGCGTAGGGATAATGATGGACACCAAAGGCGCTGGTTCGGGAAGAGGCAAGCGAATCTTGTAACCATCAACATCTGGAATCATCTCGCCGACGGCACCGGGACAGGAACGCGACAAGTGGTCGTTGACGGCGGCAAGTCCAGCCAGCTGTGCGTCTGGATGTTCGGCTATCCGCCAGTGGTAGAGGATTCGGGGGATGTGGACAATTTGCCCCGGCTGCAAGCGCTCTACGCAGCGCAACGCGAGATCATACTCTAGGGCGTCTGCAAATTCCGCCCTGAACCCACCGGCTTCCCGAACCAGCAAGCGGCGGTAAACGGCAAGGTGGCGGATGAAGTTATGCCCCAAAAACAGTTCATAGTTCCAGTCGGGCTTGAACTGGGGAGCAAAGCGCCTGCCGCCGAAATCAAGTTGGTCTTCATCGGAATAAATGATGCCGATACCGGGATGGCCTTGGATCGCCTGCGCCACACAGTACAATGCAGGCTCGGCCAAGAGATCTCCCGGGGCCAGCAAGGCCACGAATTCGCCTGCGGCCGCATTCAGCGCGGCATTGTATGCGTTGGACGGCTGTCCTTTCCCGGTGGTCAGGTGTGTCACGCGGATGCGTTCGTCCAAGTGCGCATAATGCTCAAGGCAGGCTTCCACTGCGTCGTCTGTGGACATGCCGTCGCCGACTACGCAAAGCTCCCAGTGCGGATATATCTGTGCCAGTACGGATTTGATGGATTCCGTAAGAATCCCAGCCGACGAACTGCAGACTGGCAATAGCACGGAAATGAGCGGCGGTTGGCGCATGTCCTGGACATTGGCCTTCAGGCTTTGCCGCTGGCTGGCCGAGAGCCGGTCGTGCGCCGCAATCCAAGCACTGTAAGCGCCGCCATCGTTCGGGGGAAAATGTTTCGTGCTAATGGCGTCGTAAAGGGTGGTGCGGAAGCGTTCGGTGCTGCAATCGCGTTCCGTGTGCCGCAACGCCAGGGTGCGCCGTGCCGTCCAGATGGATTCCTGAGTGAACAGTGTGATGCAGTGTTCGGCAAAGGTGGCGGGGCTGTCGGCAGATAATACCCCTTCATGCCAACCCAGTTGCTTAGCGATCAATGGCGTGACCACCATTGGGACACCGCGTGAGGCGGCTTCATGGGCTTTGTGCGGGATGCCTCCGGCAAAGCGGGTGGGGACGACAAACACACGGGCCTGCTCGAAAAAGGGATCCAACGAACTTACCGCACCATGGACATGGATGCCATTGCCGCCATGCAACTGTCGGATGCTGTCCGCTTGGCAGATGCCGACGATATTCAGCACAGCCCGCTCGCCCAGCTTGGCGTAAATCAGCGGCCACACCTGATGGACGAACCAACGCATGCTGTCAGCGTTGGGGCAATTGTCGTCATGCATGGCACCGACAAACAAGAAGCTGGACCGGTCGGCAAAAGGCGTTGCGGTTGGTCGGATGTCGAGGCTATGCCCCAGCACCACAACCCGTGCGTATCCGGTTTTCCGGAAATGCTCCGCTTCCGCTTCCGACACGGCGAACACGGTTTGGGCACCTTTGACCAGCGACAGTTCCGCCTGTAGCTTTGCCGCGGCGACGGCTTCCGTGAAGGGTTGCCCTTTTAAGGCTGCTTCAATCTGTTCGCGCAACGCAAACACGGCTTCCGCGTCATAGATCAGGTGCGGGGTGGCCGACTGGCCGTCACCCAATAAATTGGGGTCGGCGGCCATCAGGTTTTGCAAGGTCTGCATGTTATGCGGGCGGCTGATCAGGATGATGTCGTAATAGCCGCGACGGGCCGCCAGGAAATCCCCCAGCTCGACACTGCCGTGGCCGAGCATGACTTCCACCGTGTCGGGCAAACTTTGGTAGACCGTGCGCCAATCGTCTTGGGGAAACAGCAGTGGGTAGAGCGTGATCGCGTGGCCCTGCTCCGCCAGCAAATGGATAATCAGATTGGCACGCGGGTAACCGCACCCCAAGTGCACATGCGGGACACGGTCGTCAATGATCAATATCCGTTTGCGCCCCGCCGATAGGTGCTGCCGGGCGGCGAGTATGTTGGTTGGCGAGGGTGCCGCTTGCCGCGACAAGAAGCCCTTGTGCTTGTCGATGAAATTCCGCAGGTTGCGGCGTTGCAGTTCCAATGCCGATTCGTTACTGGCTGAACTGGCAAACTCGAAGTGCCTCACCCGGACGTTGGGGTCATAGACAATGTCGTAACCAGCTTCAAGCAGGCGTACGCAATAATCGGTTTCTTCGTAATAGGCGGGGGAAAACCGGGTGTCGAAGCGCCCCAGCGCCTCAAACAATGACCGGCGGGTGAGCAGGAACGCCCCGGAACAATAATCGACGCGGCGCACAAACTGGTAAGGAGGGGCATCCGGGTCCATGCCGCGCCCATAGCCTAGGCAACTGCCGTCCTGCCAGATGATACTGCCGGCTTCTTGCAGGGAGCCGTCGGGCAACACGATTTTTCCACCGACGGCACCGATTTGAGGGGAGGAGTCCATGCGGCGGACGGCCTGCGCCAAGGTGCCGGGCTCCAATATCGCGTCGTTGTTCAGCAGTAGCAGGTATTCGCCGCTGGCATAATCGGCGGCTTGGTTGACGGCCCGGAGGAAATGGATGTTCTCGTCGTTGCGGATATAGCGCACGCCCGACACACGCGCCATCAATTCTTGCGTTTCGTCGTTGGAAGCGTTGTCTATGACAACAGTCTCCAGCGCGGTGTCCTGGCACTGGCTGAGTGCGCGCAGACACTCCAGGGTCAGTCCGGCTTGGTTGTACAGCACAATGATAGCCGAGACACGCACTTGGCTGTCTGGGGGGAGGGGCGGAAGGCGCAGCACTTCTCTAGTGTTAAGGAAGCGCAACAATGCCTCACGCGCTTCACGGCGCACACTTTCCTTGTCCAGCGGCCGGGGGGGCGGCTCTTGGCTGGCCGCCGCCGACGCATCGCCAGCCGTGTGGGGCGGATTGCACAAAACAGACTGGCCATCGGTTTGGTCTCCGTCGCAGCCGCCACCTGCCGTAAGCAGGTGCCTGCCTTCCATCTTGCCATATTTAATATAATGTATAACTGGATTGATTCCAGATTCTGCGACATCTGGATGGTTCCTCAGATAGTCATTTGTATTAAATAAGGCCGATGGGTTGCGACCTTCCTTCCACCCGCACTCACAATAATGGCGGATAGGGTCGCAAGTGCTGATGCGAACATCGCGATAGGTGGATAGATAATAATTTATGTCAAAAAAAACATTTTCTCTTAACATCCTAACATCCTTGCTTAGACGATAAGTCCGCAATGGATGAATGGCACCTTCAATAAACCGCTTGCCTAAGCGCAGTGGAGCCTTAAGTCTCCTTAGAAAGAAGTTGAAGGACGCAATGTTTTCATCAATTTGCGTTATTTTGTCGTCAATGTCGGCGAGTTGCCTGCCGCAGCCAACCATGGTCTGGTTGAGGCTGGCGATCTGGCCGTCGCGCTCGGCCACGGCTTGGCTGAGGTTGGCGATCTGGGCGTCGCGCTCGGCCACGGCGTGGCCGAGGCTGGCGATCTGGCCGTCGCGCTCGGCCATGGC
>CAZOTR010000013.1:27520-36883 GCA_964582755.1 uncultured Methylococcaceae bacterium
TCGCGCTCGGCCATGGCTTGGCCGAGGCTGGCGATCTGGCCGTCGCGCTCGGCCACGGCTTGGCCGAGGCTGGCGATCTGGCCGTCGCGCTCGGCCACGGCCTGGTGGAAGTTGGCGAGGTTGTTTTTGACTTCAATGGCTACATAACGCTCTAGCTGCCGGGTTCCTAGGGCCGAAAAATAGCGTAGCAAAAGCGGCTTGTCGGGAAAGCCAGGTTGCAACCAATCCAATTGCTTTTCACCGGATCCACCATCAAGCTGGAGAACTCCAAGTCCATGTGAATGTATAAACTCTAGGTTATTCGGATAACGTGTTTGCAATTCAGCCCATAATTTCCATACTCCGAATCCCCTTTCCCGGACATTGGTGTCGTGAAGCAGGACAACGGCGCCAGGCGCTAATTTTGGGAGCCAAGTTTCAAAGTCATGACGGATCGCTTCGTAGGTATGCAGGCCGTCAATGTGCAGCAGGTCTATGGAGCCATCGGAGAAGTACTCAACCGCTTCGTCAAAGGTCATTCGCAGCAAACGTGAGAACCCAGAATAGCGTTCCTGATGATAAGCATTCAGTCGATTATAAACTTCTTCATCGTAGTAGCCGGCATGTTCATCACCCTTCCAACTGTCAACGGCATAGCATTTCGTGTCCAGCCCGTACTGGCTGATCGCTTGACAAAAGGCAAGGTAGGAATTTCCCGAGTGGGTTCCCAACTCGACAAGAATGCGTGGCTCCAAGTTCTTGACCAGCCATGCCGCAAAGGGAAGATGGCCGCACCAAGAATCTGGAGGCTGAAGACTATCGGGGGTAAAAGATGTTAAGTCGATGAGATCATCAAAATGCATATTAATCATGTTTCAATGTATGCCATGCTTGAGCATAATTCAGTGGTTTGGCTGCATGTGTTCATATAGTATGTCAGTCTACAGTCATGAGCGATATGCCATTCATCGGAATGCCTATCAATCCTGTGGAAGCGCTTGAAGAATGCGACTCTATCATTAACGCATCATGTATCCAATGGTGCTGAACATGTTCCTTTTGCGTGCCTTCCGCAATTGCGACGGATATTGTGTATTGTCCATGGGGAAGAATAGGCATGGCAAAGTCGAAGCGGGCTATCAAGTACTTCTCTCTATCGACAACCACGGGCTTGTCTTCGTAGGTCAAATAGGTGTTATCTCCAAAGAGGGTCTGCCCGAGCCGGTCATTAAGATAGAAGCCGATTATCGCGCCGGATATCATCTGATGCGCCCGGACTTCAACTTCCAAGGCAACATCCTCGCCACCGACTACCCATGTCAGTTGATTTCCCTCACTGTCGCAAAAACGCACATTTTCAATCGTGGCCCCCCTCAACCCAAAGGCCGAGGCATCCGGGACGAAGCTGAACACTTCGAGGTCGTTACGCAGGTTTGAGTGGTTAACGAAGTCTAACCTCTGGTCGCGTTTAACGCGGGTTGCAGAAAGTTTTTCTTGCTTATTTTGGGACGAATCAATTTGGACTTTTGATTTGCCTTGCTGCGATTCGTAGAGTGCGGCAAGGTACTGGTCGGTGACTGTTTTGGACTTGTCCAGCGCCCGGATGGTTCCGCGTTCAAGCCATATTGCGCGTTGGCAAAGGTTTACCACGGCCGCTGACTCATGGCTTACAAACAACAGTGTTCCATGCTCCATATGGCTTCTCAGAAAGCGCATGCACTTTTGCGTAAAAAAGGCATCGCCAACCGCCAAGGCTTCGTCAATGACCAAAATATCGGCATCCACATGCGCAATCACCGCAAATGCCAAGCGCAAAAACATGCCGCTGGAGTAGGTTTTCACTGGCTGTTCGATGAAATCGCCGATGTCGGCGAAGGCCGCGATTTGTTCAAAGCGGGCGGCGATCTCTTTCTGGGTGAGGCCGTAAAGGGAGGCGGCGAGGAAGACGTTTTCACGGCCGGTGAATTCGGGATTGAAGCCAGCCCCCAATTCCAACAGGGCGGCCACCCGTCCATTCACCTCAATGCGGCCGGAGGTTTGGTTCAGTGTGCCGCAAATAAGCTGCAACAGGGTGGACTTGCCCGAGCCGTTACGTCCGATGATGCCCACGGTTTCCCCGCGTTTGATCTCAAACGAGATATCTTGCAGCGCCCAAAACTCACGGTAAAACTTTTTCCGTCCTCGCGCCAGCATCTGTAGGAGGCGGTCCCTGGGCTTGTCAAAAATCGCATAGCATTTGCTGAGGTTTTCAACTTTGATGGCAATATCAGAGGACATCGGCAAATCCTTTGCGAGTTTTTTGGAACCAGGCAAAACCTAGCCAAGCGAGCAATCCGGTAGCTAGTATATAGAGGCCCAAAGCCAAGCCATCCGGATTTTCTCCCCAGATGAGAACGCCCCGCACTTGTTCAATGATGAGCGTCATTGGATTTAGTTTAAGCAGAGGTTGGTACTCTGCGGGCAGGGACGACAACGGATAGAAAATAGGGGAGAGAAACATAAGTGTTGTGGTCGCAATGCCGACGATTTGAGAGACATCCCGCAAATAAACCCCTAGGGAGGCCAAAATCCATGAGATCCCTATAGTCATGAGTAGCAGTGGCAACAAAATTAAGGGCAAAATTAGTGCTGTTGGCTGGGGGATGCCAAAGAAGACCAGAAAAAATATCAGCCACACGCCCAAGCTGATAAGCATATGGAACAATGCCGAACCCAAGGCCACCCAAGGGAGTATTTCCAGTGGAAAGACAACTTTTTTGACGTAGTTGACGTTGGACAGGATCAGGGTGCTGGCGCGGTTGATACATTCGGCAAAGAGGTTGAAGACCAGCAGCCCGGCAAATAGGACTAAGGCGAACTCCGTTTTCGATTCGCTGCCTACGCTCCAGCGGGCCTTGAACACGACGCTAAAGACAAAGGTGTAGACAGCCAGCATCAGCACAGGATTAAAGAAAGACCACAAGATGCCCATGACAGAGCCTCGATAGCGGCCGATCACTTCGCGCTTGACTAAGGTGGCGATCAGACCCCGATTGTGCCAAAGGCTTTGGATCATTGCTTTGGGGGATGTGGGGAACTGCTTCATCAGGTTAAGTTTGAGGGACTGTTTAAGTTTTGGTGGGATTGTGGCGTGTTTATCATAAGGAAGCGTGACAAGCGGGGAGGGGCCGGTGGATTGGGAATACGCTTTCTCCCCCAACCTGGATCTTTAAGGGATACGGATATTTTTGTGCGAACCCATGCTTAGGCTATGGGCTACCGAATTAAACGCTATAAACCATTATATCATGCGAAGCTTGGCGAAGCAAAGGTACGGCAAATCCCGTTTTGGCAGACGAATTAGGTTAGTGCCGCCTCCGGTTTTGGCGGCTTTGGGATGCCCCTTGCCAGATCAACGGCCGACAGCGAGGGAGACGGGCGGGCTTTTGCGCTTCACGGATATGGCGCGTCCCAGGCGCTGGCTTGGCCTAGTCGCCGGAAAAGCTTCCGAGGTAGCGGGCTAGGGTGGCGGCGGCAATCTGGTGCCCCCGATAGCCCCAGTGCGTGTCGTTTGGCAAATACACATCGACCGCCCCTTGGTCAATCGAAGCCTGTATGGCTTGGTCAAGGCGGACCACATGCAAAAACTTGTCCGCCGCCAAGCGTTCGATGGGACTTATCTTAGCCAGAGACTGATCCTGCAAATACCGGGAGTAGGCGGTCAGTTTGTCCGGCACGATCATCGACACAAACAGGGTCTTGCCATTTTTCTGCACTAGATTCTGCATATTGATCCATTTACAGCGAATGTCGGCAAGCTTCTTTTCGTCCCAAGACGATTTTTTGATGTCTCCCCCAAAAACCAACAACTCGTCGCTGCGCGCGTTGGAAAAGAGTCGCGGAGTGCTTAAGCCTAGCCGGTAGACTATGCGCTCGTCATCCGAGGATTGGAAAAACGTCCCCAAATACTTCTTGGCGTAAGCGCTTTGCTCCTTGAACGGGGGCAAGGTTTTTTTGCGGAACGCCTGTTTTGAAGGAATCAGATTGGGAATGGGGTTCAACGTGAGGTCGGGATTCTTAGTGAAACCGTAATGGGGTTGGCAATCACCGCCGACATCGCGCAGTATGTCCAATTGGCGCTCGACGACCTCCACGATTAAAACGCGGGGCGGTGTTTTTTGAAAGGCTTCGCTGTTGACTATGCTGGGGAGCGCACCAGGGTCGTAGGCGAGCGGCTGGGTTTTTGTGTAATGGCTTATGCTGGCGACCGAGAGGCCGGTTTCGGCAGTGAGAAAAGTCTGCCACGGATAATTCAACACGCCGTAATTGCCGGCGAACGAAAAAGAGTCGCCGACCACCCAGATATCGGCGTATTGGTCGTAAGCAGTGCGCAACTTCGGCGCTTCGTTCTCGAACACCTGCTGCGGTTGGTTCCAGCCAAAATCATTTTCGGCATAGCCGCCCAAGCGGGTTTCGTCGCCGACCAGCGGCTCAAGATAGAAGCTGGTAACTAGCAAGACGAGCATCTGGGCGAAGATCAGGCAAACCAAACAGAGGGTATAGCGCTTGTAAGCATCCATATATATGGCCCCTCAAAACTGGAAATACAAAAATTCGCTGATTTTCTCGCCCTGGGAAAGGGACACAGAAGCCATGGCGACAACGGACGCCAGCCAAATCCAGTTAGGCTGCCATTGCAAGAGTTTGAGGGGCGGGCCGTGTTCTTTTTCCCGAAAACCCAGGGCGGGTTCAAACTTGCCCATGATTTGCTGGGTGTTGGGTAGCAGCCAAACAATCAACAACAATTCGGCTATTTTATTCAATTGAAAATGCCCGGTGAACGCAAAGCCATGCAGGCCGAGCATCGCCCCGGAGATGGCAAGGCCGGCCTCTAGGCTGTCGGCGCGGAAGAACACCCAGGCAAACACCACCGCGATGAAGGTCAAAAAGCCGCCGGCCAATCTGCCTAGCCGTGTGCTTTTTCCCAGGTCTTGGCCTAGCTTGATGCGCATTCCGTGCCAAGCATGGTTTATCACCAAATAAAGGCCATGCAATGCCCCCCAAATGACAAAGGTCCAGCCCGCGCCGTGCCACAAGCCGCCCAGCAACATAGTCAGCAGAAGATTGATGTGGCGGCGGACAGCCCCTTTGCGGTTGCCGCCCAAGGGGATGTAGAGATAATCCCGCAGAAAGCGGGACAGCGTCATATGCCAGCGCCGCCAAAATTCAATGATGTTGACAGATTTATAGGGGGAATTGAAATTCAAAGGCAATTGGACGCCGAACATCCTGGACAGGCCAATCGCCATGTCCGAATAGCCGGAAAAGTCGAAATAGAGTTGCAGAGTATACGAAAAGGCAGCTCCCCAACTCTCCTTGAAACTCACCATTTGCCCCCGCCCTGCCGCGTCAAACACGGGTTTGACGTAAGGTATCATCTCATCGGCCAGCATGATTTTTTTGAACAAGCCAATGCAGAATATAGTCAGGCCGACGGCGAGGCACTGATAATCCAGCCGGTAAGTTTTTGGCCTGTCAAATTGTGGCATCATCTCCTTATGGTGCAGCACCGGGCCGGCAATCAGATGGGGGAAATAAGTGACGAACAAAACATAATGGACGGCATTGAACTCGCGGACCAAGCCGCGGGATGCGTCCACTAAAAAGGCAATCTGGGTAAAGGTGAAGAAAGAGATGCCCAAAGGCAAGACAATCGCCTCGACAGGGTAAGACGAGCCTGTGGCCGCATTGAGGCTGGTGACAAAGAAATTAAAGTATTTGAAATAGCCCAATAGCGTGAGATTGGCCGCGACGCCGAACAACAACGTCCATTGCTTGCGGGATTCTAGGTGCCGGTCATGGCAGTGGACAAGAGCCACGCCCACGGTGTAGTTGAAGGCGATGGAGCCTAGCAGCAGGCCCACGAATACTGGATTCCACCAGCCGTAAAAGAACAGCGAGGCGGCGGCCAGCCAGCCGGCCGCCAGTCGTCTGTTGTATCGGCCTAGCGCGAAGAAAACCAGGAGGGTGGTGGGTAGGAAAAGAAAAATGAACTCGTATGAATTGAAAAGCATTGGCGACCGTAAAAATAGGCATCCGCCGGGGGTGGCGGGCATCGCAATGGGGCCGTTACCCTGGGCGGTGCCGGCCGAATCGCGCCCCGTTCATGGCGATTTTAGGAACTGCGGAGGGGCAAGCATAGCACTAGACTGGCACGGGCGGCAATTCTCGCCAAACGGCGCCACCGCTTTTTGGCCGCTTTTGGAAACCCGGGCGGCTTGCCCGCGACAGGTTGCGGGCGGCTTGCTTGGCGGCTAAAAATAAAGCTTGGATTCAATGGGTTGTGGACGCCGACGCAGGCGATGGGTAGTCGCCTTGCCAGAGTTTTTCGAGTTGGTAGAACTCGCGGGTTTGGGGCTTCATGACATGGATGATTGCGTCGCCGAGGTCGACCAGGACCCATTCGCCGGTGTTTTCGCCCTCCACGCCCAGAGGCAGGAAGTGGTGTTCTTTCATGCGCTCGACCACGCGACCAGCGAGGGAAACCACATGCCGGTCCGATGTGCCGCTGGCGATCACCATGTAGTCGGTGATGTTGGTTTTGTCCCGGACGTCGATGACCTTGATGTCGTTGCCCTTGCCGTCGTCCAGCGCGGCTAGGGCGAGGGTGACTAATTCTGTGCTTTGCATTGCCTGTGTGTTTCGATGGAGGTGTGGTGGAGGGGGCGATTGCGGGGATCCCGTGCCGCCACCGGGAGGCCGTTGGCCAAGCATGGCGGCGGAGGGGGCTGGATTGCCAGCTTTCCGCCAAGATCCCGGCTTGTTCGGCCAGCCCATCCGGCTTCTCGCCGGCTGGATTCCGTACGCAATCAAAATGCCAGAACAAATTTCAGAAATCAACCTGTCGTCCCAGGCAGGCTGAGGCTCAGGGGGGCGATGAAGGAGATGTTGGTCTTGGGCTTTGATGTTTTCAAGGGTGCGCCAGAATGCATGGCGACAGGTTTGTTAATGGCGCCAAGACCGCCGCCCTCACCAAGCTTGCAAACGAATTAAGGGCAATGTTAGGATGAATAAATTGTCAGTGTTCCGTTTGGAATCTTCAAACAAGCCTTTTTCGTAATTGAATGGTCACAGGAGTAGCGCAAATGAACGATGGAAAACAGATCAACGCAGTGCAATCACAGCCGCTTGCGGAGGCTGCTGCCAGCCAAGCAGTGACTTTGGCTGCTCCCCACGGACCTGATCACAGGCGACGCAGGTTGATCCGAGGGGCTGTTGGCATCGCTCCGGTAGTGCTCACCTTGCGTAGCGGTGCCTTGGCCGCCGCATCGTGCATCCCCGCGAAAACCATCGGGGCGGCAACTGACGGTAGCGGCGTCATTACGCCTCAAACAGGGATTGTAGCCGACGACCATTGCATCACACCTTACAGCCAGGTGAATTGCGCGGGAACATCCCATATCAATGTCAGCACTGAAACGGATCCAGGCCCCGGCGCAGACTTGGGACAGGTGACAGGGTCGTCTGGATCTTTTGCTTGTCCCTTGCCCAATGGCGCCAACAAGACCGTTGCGATCATAAGCGCCGCCCATGTCACTTCTTTTGCCCAATAATTATTAAGCTTGGGTCCGCGCCATCGAATGAAACATGGCACGCTGAGGCTTCCCCCAGCGTTTCAGCCTTCGCCATGTCCATGATATTGACGCCGGAAGCCGGCGAATTGGTTTGGGTGGACTGGGGGGAAGATTATATCGTCTACCAGCCTTCATCCACGGAGACCCACCTATTTAACGAAACTACCGCATTGATCCTCGATGCTTTGAAGCATGGCCCATTGACACTGGAAGGTGTCGCTAATTGGATCGTAAAAACCTTGGGCGTGGAGAAAGATGAGTTGGTTTTCGGGGATTTGGAATTTGCGGCGGCGCGGCTTGAGGAGCTTGGTCTCATTGAATGGCCGGATCGGGCGTCGGATGGCCCATGAGAATCGGTGATTTAGGGCGGGTGGAGTTGGCAAGGCGCTTGGCGGGAGACGGATTGGGCATTGAGTTTGGCCCCTTCAACATCAAGTTTCGCTCAAACCTTGGCTCCATCGCCAAGCTCGCCGATAGTCTTTACAGTCCATATCCCTTGGCGGCGCCGGCAGGCATCGCCGATTTCCATGTTGAAATTTCCAGCCCCAGAACTGTGCGCCGTTGGCTGCGTCCCCAGTGCCTGTTTTACGTGGACGGACGCCCGCCCTTCGCCCCTTGCGCGGTAGAACATGCTTTTCCGGCGCTGGAATGGGGCATCAATTGGTGCGTGGCCACGCGGGCCCACCATTTCTTGATGCTGCACTCCGCCGTCGTCGAGCGCGGCGGGCTGGCCATGTTGTTCCCCGCTTGGCCCGGCCATGGCAAATCGACGCTATGCGCCGGCCTCATCCACTCCGGCTGGCGCTTGCTCTCCGATGAATTCGGCTTGGTGCGCCCGGAAGACGGGATGCTGTTGCCGATGCCCCGGTTGATCCCCCTCAAGAACGAATCCATCGGCGTGATCGCCCGGTTTCGGCCGGAGGCGGCCATCGGCCCTTCCTTCTTCGGAACGCGCAAAGGCACCGTCGCGCATGTCAGGCCGCCGGAGGAAAGCATAAGAAGGGCCCAAGAACCGGCGCGGGCGCGATGGCTGGTTTTCCCGCGTTGGGCCGAGGGTGCGCGGCTCGCCCTGGAACCGGTTCCGAAGAGCCAGGCATTCCTGATGGTGGCCACCAACGCTTTCAACTATGAAGTCCTCGATGAAACCGCTTTCCGCCTGGTCACCGAGATGGTCAGCACCTGCGATTGTTATTCCTTGGTGTATTCCGATCTCGACGAGGCGATAGGCGCGCTCGGCGCGTTGGCCCAGGCTGGCCATGGCTGAGGCCGCTAGGCAAACCCGGCGGGCGAACCGGTTGTTGCTCGACGCCCTCAACGCGCCCGAAAAGCTGCCCGCGTTGCCGCCCGCCGATTGGGAACTGCTGCTGCGCGTCGCCCGGCGCGTCCGCTTGCTGGGCCGCTTGGAGGTTGGCTTGTCCCGCGCCGGCTTGCTGGGGGACATCCCGCCTCGCGCGGCGGACCACTTGCGGGCGGCGCGCAACGTGATCGAACACCGCCGGACCTTGATGGCCTGGGAAATCAACCGCATCCTTTGGGCGCTCAAGGGAAGCGATGTTCCCTTGGTCTTGCTGAAGGGGGTCGCTTATGTGCTGGCCGGGCTTCCCCCCGCGCCGGGCCGGCTTTTCGCGGATGTCGACCTGCTCGTGCCGGAAGGGCGGATCGGGGAAGTTGAGGAAAGGCTAGCCGCCCGCGGCTGGCTGAAGATCCCGGTCAGTCCCTATGACGACCGCTACTATCGGGTGTGGATGCACGAAATCCCGCCGCTGCGCCA
>CAZOTR010000013.1:36983-49758 GCA_964582755.1 uncultured Methylococcaceae bacterium
TGGCGCCGCGCGCGTGGTCTGCGGGCTGGGAGCGCCCGTTGTTCTACGGTTTGCGCTTCACCCGGCGGTTCTTCGCCACGCCGGTCCCCCAGGCGGTGTTGGACGGGATCGCAGGCGCAGCCCCGCCTTGGGCAATTCTGAAACTGATGGATTGCCTGGTCCCCTTGGCCATGCTACCGGGGCACCCGGACCATCCTTCCCGGCCGGCCACCGTCGCGCGTTGGCTGCTTTATCTGCGCGCCCATTGGCTGCGCATGCCGCCGCTGCTGCTGGTTAGGCATTTGTCCTACAAGGCTTGGCTGCGTTTGCGCGGCGTCCGCAAAAATATCGACCTGGCCCGGCTGGACCTCAGGCAGCAATGAATCCGCAGGGATGCCGCTTGGCTAAACACCCGCCGGATGGCTTACACTACGCACGACCGGGCGCGCCCGCGGCATCAATCCAACCATTCGGAGGCAAGAGAAGTCAGTGGCTGAACCGTGCAAGGGAACATTGGTGTTATGGAATGACGAGAAGGGGTTCGGTTTCGTCCGTCCAGATTCCAAGGAGAAGGATCTGTTCGTGCATATCAGCGCGATCAAAAACTACCACAAAGGCCAAAGTCGGCGACCGGCGGTGGGGGACGCCGTCCGTTATCAGCCGATTGCGGACAGCGAGGCTGCGGGCCAGCGGCGCATCACGCGGGCGGTGGTCTTGGGGCTTAACGACGCCCTGTTCGGCTTCGGCGCGGAGCCTGGCCCGTGGTGGAACGCCCTGGGCTTGAAATTGCTCGCCGGGACGCCGATTCTGTTGTCTTTCTACCTGATCTGGCGCACCGGCAATCCTCTGCCGCTGGTTTCCTATATTTTCATGAGCGCGCTGTCGTCGCTGTATTACGCGGCCGACAAGCGCCGCGCCTTGACCCACAGTTGGCGGATACCGGAAGTTTACCTGCACTGCTTTGAATTGCTGGGCGGCTGGCCGGGCGCCTTGCTGTCGCAAAAGGCGTTCCGCCACAAAAACCGCAAGGGCAATTACCAAAGGGTGTTCTGGGAGATCGTCACCCTGCACGGGCTGTTGTGGCTGCTGTACCTTTATTTCGACCTGAGCGGAAGGCGGTAAGCGGGCGCCGGAAATCCCCCGGCCATCCACTCATTCTCCCGCCAGCAAACGCCGGAATTCCTCCACTGAATCCACCGGCGGCAGGCAGCCAGTCGCCGCGCAGACATAGGCGACGGTGCCGGCAGCGGGCTTGCGCTCCGCCAGCAGCCCCGGCAAGCCGGTTTCCTCCGCCGGAATGGCCAGGCACACGCGGCCCGGCGCGTAGCCGTCCAAGGCGATGCGCCGCCAAGCCGCCAGTTCGGGACCGCCGCCGCGCAGCACGAGGGTTTGGGCAGGCGCGGCCCATTCGTCCAGGGCGTTCAACAGCGAGCCATAGGCTTGCGGGTAATCCGGCATGGCCGGCATCGCGGCCTTCAAAGCACGCTCCGCCGCCTGCGTGTAACGCGGCTCTCCGAGTGTGTGGCCCAGCCGCTGGAGGGCGAAGGCGGCGACGCCGTTGCCGGCCGGCATGGCCTCGTCCATCATGGACTTGGGGCGGTGGATCAGCGCTTCATGGTCGTGGGCGGTGAAGAAAAATCCGCCGGCGTCGGTGTCCTCGAAACGGGTGAGCAAATCCTCGGCCAAGGCGACGGCCCATTCCAGCGCGGCCTTGTCCCAGCGGCTTTGCAACAGTTCCAAAGCGGCGTCAAGCAAGAAGGCGTGATCGTCCAGGTAAGCCGGAAAGCGGCCCCGCCCGTCCTTCCAGGTTGCCAGCAGGCGGCCATCCCGATACAGCGCCTCGCGCAGGAAAGCGAAGGCGCGGCAGGCCGAATCGATGAAATCCTCCCGCTGCAAAACCCGCCCGGCGACGGCCATGCCTTTTATCATCAAGGCGTTCCAGGACGTGAGGATTTTCTCGTCGCGGCCTGGGCGGATGCGCGGCTCGCGGGCCGCGAACAGCTTGCCCCTGGCCGAGGCCAGCAGGCGCTCCGCCGTTTCGCTGTCCAGTCCTAGGCGGGCAGCGGCTTCTTCCAAGGGCAGGGCAACATGCAAATGCCAATGGCCTTCGAAATTGGGCGTCTCGCCCAGGCCGTAATGCAGCGCGGCCAGGGAGTATTCCTCGTCCGTCAGCAACGACTTGGGCTGCGCCCGGTTCCAGACATAAAACCGGCCTTCCTCCCCCTCGGAGTCCGCGTCCAGGCTGGAATAATACGCGCCCTCCGGCGACTGCATCTCGCGCATGGCCCATTCGGCGGTCTCCGTGGCGACCTTGCGAAACAAATCCTCCCCGGTGGTTTGCCAAGCCTGGCTGTACAAGGCCAGCAGCGGGCCGTTGTCGTAAAGCATTTTTTCGAAGTGGGGGATGTTCCACTCGGCATCCACCGAATAACGGCAGAAGCCGCCGCCGAGCTGGTCATAAATGCCGCCCTCGGCCATTTTCCGCAAAGTGAAACTGACCATGCGCAAGGCTTCCGCATCAGTGTTGCGGGCATGGCGGCGCAGCAGGAAATCCAAGGTGGTCGGATGCGGGAATTTCGGCGCGCCGCCGAAGCCGCCCCAGCGGGAATCGAAGCTCTTCGCCATCGCCTGCCGCGCCCGCTCCAGCAGGCCGGCGTCGGGGGCGGACGGCCCACCCGCGCTTCCATCCACGGACGCCAAGGCACTCATCAAGGCGGCGTTGCCTTGCTCCAGTTTGTCGTGGTTTTGGCGATACCAGGCGCTGACCTGTTCCAGCAGCGACACAAACCCCGGCAATTGGTAGCGCGGCTCTTTGGGAAAGTAAGTGCCGGCAAAAAACGGGACCAAATCGCGCGGGTTGAGAAAAACCGTCAGCGGCCAGCCGCCGGCGCGGCGCGACAGCAGTTGGTGGGCAAGCTGGTAAATCTTGTCCAAATCGGGCCGTTCCTCGCGGTCCACCTTGATGTTCACAAACAAGGCGTTCATTCGCTCCGCCGTGGCCTCGTCCTCGAACGACTCGTGGGCCATCACATGGCACCAATGGCAGGCGGAATAGCCGATGGACAGCAAAATCGGCTTGTCCTCGCGCCGGGCCAGCGCCAGCGCCTCCTCGTTCCAGGGATGCCAGTCCACGGGGTTGTGGGCGTGTTGCAGCAAATAGGGGCTGGTTTCGTCGGCGAGGCGGTTGGTGTGGGTGGTGTGGCTCATAATTTATCCAAAGGGGTAATAAGGGTAGGGAAGCTTCAATCTCTCACGATGCGGTGTTCGGTCACCTTTTGTTGGCTGTCCAGCCGCAGCACTAGCCACTCCGAGTCTATCCTAAACCCACCGCGCTCCGGCCCCAGCCAGTAGACCATATCCCAATTGCTGAAATACCCGGTCTGGTCCGGTTCGCCGATCAGGGCCACCACTTGCTGGCGTGTCATGCCGTCCAAACGATGACGCCGCAGCAAATCGTCCACCATGCGCAAGCGCGGTGGCCAAAAAATATCCCTGGGTTCCCGCTCCGGGCTGCGCCAAGCCTGCGCGTCAAACGGGATGCGGTGCATCCTGTCATTGACTATCGGCCAAAGAAACAAATACGCCAAGGCTATGAGGCTAGGTGTGATCGTTCCTATGATAAAGAAGCCGATCCTGACCAGCTTTCTTCCCCGCAAATGCACAACCAATAGGAGGCCGACCGCGATCCAAGGCAGCCAATCGACTAACTCTGGCAGCCATTTCAGCCACTCTGGCTGTCGGTCAAAAATCAAGCCGGGGTCTTGGGTGATCCAACGCGCCAGATCCATCCAGTACAAGCTTAGGAAAAAACATCCCGACGCCAGGAGCAGGCCGGCGCAAAAGAATGCCGTGCGCTGTTTCCACACTGGGGCCTGCGCTAGGTTCCTCCAATTCATTGCCGACAAGCTTCGGCGGAACCCCGCTCCAAGCCGATGATATGCCCGCTTTGGTCGAAATGGACCACGGCGAAGCGGCTTTCCTGGCATTCCTTCAATTCTTTCTTGGAGACATTGAACGTCCGGCACAAATCCGCCCGGCTGACGGGCTGGGGCGGGCGGGCGGGGTGCCGCCGCCGCCGCTTGGCTAAGTTATACGCCACCCAAAGCAGCCAAACCAAAACCATCACAGCCACTGTTTCGAGGTAAACCAGCAGCATCTCGCGGAGATTGAGGTAGCCGCCCGAGAGGTTCACCCACTGCGAGCATTGGTCATAATCGAGAAACCAACAGCCCAGCGACACCAGCGGGAAGAAGAAATAACACCACAGCAGCCAGCCGAGCAGGTTCAACGCGCCGGCGGCCAGCCGCTGCCCCCAGGTTTGCAGATGTGGCGCGTTAATGACGAGTTCGTTCACGTTTCAACACCCCCCGGTCCAACGTCACCCACACCGCCCGCTGGCCTTGCTCCTTGGCCATGGCCTTGAGAAAGCCAAACACGGTGGTCAGGACGTTGTTAATCCAATAAATCAACGGATACCAAATCATCCAGTAATAATAACGGCCTATGCCGCCGAATTTCTTTTCATAGCGTGAATCTATCCACAGGCTGACGGCGAACTGGACCAGGCAAGTCACGCTCAACAACATGCCGGTCCAACTGGGTATCAGCCCCATAATCAAATGCCGGTGCAAGTCAAAGGCCTGGCTGGCCCCCCAAACCCCTAAGCCAACCAGCACCAGATAAGACCAGATGATGCTGACTAGGCATTCCAGCCAAATCGGCCACATCCGCCGGGCGGGCCAGCGCAAGATTTTCGAGGTATAGCGCAACAAGACTTCCGCCCCGCCTTGCGACCAGCGCAGGCGCTGCTTCCAGAGTCCTTTGAGGGTTTCCGGCATCAACACCCAGCACAGGGCATTCGGCTCGAAGCGGATAGTCCAGCCAGCCAATTGGAGTTTCCAACTGATGTCGATATCCTCGGTCACCATGTCGTTGCTCCAATAGCCCACGCTGTGCAGGGCGGATTTGCGGAAACCGGCGATGACCCCGGATACTGTGAAGATCCGGCCATACACCCGTTGCGCCCGCTTAATCATGCCGACGATGGCGGAAAACTCGCCGACCTGGATTTTCCCCAGCAGGGTGGAGCGGGTGCGGATGCGCGGGTTGCCGGTGACCGCACCCACTTGCGGGTTGTCCAGGAAATGGCGCACCATCCACGCCACGGCCTCCGGGCCTAGCAAGGCGTCGCCGTCGATGCACACTAGGAATTCGTTTTTCGTCAGCAAAGCCCCGGCGCGCAAGGCCATGGCCTTGCCTTGGTTGACATCCAGATGGACGACGCGGATTTTGTCATATTGCGCCGCTAGGGAGCGCAGGATTTCCAGCGTGTTGTCCCGGCTGCCGTCGTTGATGGCGACGATTTCGTAATGGGGGTATCTTTGCCGCAACAGAAACTCCAGGGTTTCCCGGATGTTTTCTCCTTCGTTGTAGCAGGGAATCAGGATGGAGACCGGGGGATATGCCCGCAGCGTCGGCATGTCGTCTTCGCTGTCGCCGTCACGGCGCTCCCATAAAAAATAATAAATGATCGCGCCGATGATCCACACATAGGACATGACCAGCGGATAATAGAAAATGAAACCGGAGACGGCATGGCCGACATCGCCCCACGGAAATTCGCCCAGCCCTTGCAGAAACACCCTCCAGCCTGTGGACAAAAACTCGGGTATCATGGAAACCTTGGCAAGGCGAACGCGCTTTCCATATCTTCCAAACGGGGATGGTTGGCAAACACATTGTCGGGGTAATAGCCCAGATGGATGCCGCCTAGCTTTTGCACCAGCCGTATCTGTTTCAAAAAAGTCTCCATGGGGATGTTTTGCCGGGTGTTCCAATCCACCGTCTGTAACTCGAACACGGTTTTGCGCAGGCCGTCGGGATGGACGGAAACCTTTCTTACCAAATCCTCCAGCCAAGCCTCGGGGTTTTCCGCCTTTTCCATGAACGGCATGGCTTCGATGGCGACATAATCATAAGCGGCCAAAGCGCTGGGCAAGGATTGGGCATACCATTCCTCGCTGTCCGGCTGCAACACCGGCAAGGCGTAGTAATTGCGGGCGGTTTTCAGGTCGGGGTGGTAATGGCGCACCTTGCCGGTTAAATAATCCGTCCACTCGATCAAGGCTTGGGTTTTGCGTTTTGCCCAAGCCATGCGCATCGCGGGGACTTCCCGCAATTGCTTTTCCGCCGTCGGCAGTTTCCATTGTCGGGCGACGGTTTGCAATGCCAGCGGACCGACATCCTCGTAATCGGACAGGATGGCGTCGTCATGGAACAACAGCCCGGCGAAATGGCAATGCTTGGCCAGATCTTCGTAAATCTCGCCGACGACGCGCCGGGCCTGCGGGTTGAACGGCGACAGGCGGCGGTAAATATGGCTAGCTTTGCGCACCTTGCCGTCATGCCATTCCTGCACAAACCAGCCGTCCGGGGCTTTGACTTGCAAGGCCAGCACCGGCATCCAGGCGTAAACCTTGACCCGTGTGCGGGTCAGCAATTGCCAGGCGACGCGGTTGAACAAGTCCGCCCGCATTGGCAAATGCCGGTTGGGAAAATACAGGGCGTCGGCGTTGCCGTCTCCGTCGGGGTCGGCGAAGGCTTGCAAATACACCGTGTTGACCCGCATGGCCTGGATGCGGTCCAGCAAGCGCCCAAGATTGCGCTCGGTTTGTTCCGGGTCGGGGTCGTAGAGATAATCCATGTCCACATGGACGACGTGCAACGGCCTGTCGCCTATGCGCAAACTCGCCATCATTTGCGCGAAATCTTCGATGTCGGGGTTTTCCGCGACCAACAAGCGGCGGGCGTAGGGTAGGTCGGCCAAGGTGTTGCGGCCGTCGCGCAGGCCAAAGGTGATGCCCATGCCCACGGCTTGCGCCGCCTGGATCAAGGGCTGGTTGGCCTCGCCGTAGGGCCAGGCCATCACCCTGGGTTTTTTGCCAATCCGGCGGGCGATGGAGTCCGACGAAGCTTTGAGTTCTTGGCGGATGCGCCGGGCATAGGCCGCATCGCTCTCGTAAGTCTTGCTCGCCGGGTCGTAAATCCGCGTCACGCCGGCGGGTTGCAGGTTGCCCTGCGGATTGCCGGGGATGCCGTGATGCAGGTTATAACTATGCGAGGCCACCTCCACCAGCCCGGAGCGGCTCATCTCCTTGATCTGCTCCCAGTTCAGCAAGGCTTCCTTGGGCGGGGCTTCGCCGTCGTCCGCCGAAGCTTTGCGCTCTTCCATCCAACGGCCCACCACGGCGACCATCGCGGGATAGTGGTATTGCTTCAGCAAGGGGAAAACCTTGGTATAAAAGCTGGCGTAGCCGTCGTCGAAACTCAGCAGCACGGCCTTTGTCGGCAGGGGCTTTTTGCCGTCTCGCGCCGCCAGCAGGTCGTCGATGGCGATGACGTGGTAGCCCTGTTGCCGCAGCCAGTCAAATTGCCGGGCGAGGTTTGCCGTGCTGACCGCCGTCTGGCCGGCGCTGGCGTCCCTGGCCACGCTGTCTTTCACATCGTGGTAAGACAGCGCCACGAAGCCTTCTTCCGCCTGCGCCAGAGACATGGCGGCCAGCATGGCCACCGCGCAAATACCCCCAGCCAGACGCTTCCTAGTGCGGGCAGGGATGGAGGATGGATGCGTAGGGTGGTCTGTCATGGGGGCGCATTTTAACCGAATTGCGTCCAAGACCGCCGATCTTTCATGCTTGGCTACACCCAAGATTGGGCTAGACCGGCTCGGTTTTTAAAACTGAGCCGGTCTTGGCGCCCTTAACTTGATGGCATTGACCCGTTACACTGGGAGTTCCATCGATCCCCAACGTCCCCCGCCATGCGTTTCATCAATCCGAAGACCGACCTCGCCTTCAAGAAGATTTTCGGTTCCGACAGCAGCCGGGAGATCCTGGCCGACTTTCTCGACAGCCTGTTGTACGGACACCGGGGCGTCATTGCCGATGTGGAGATCATCAACCCCTGGCTCGCGCCGAAGATACGCGGCGTCAAGGACACCTACCTGGACGTGCGCGCCCGGCTCAAGGACGGGCGGCAAGTCATCATCGAAATGCAGGTGCTGAATGTCGAGGGCTTCGAGAAGCGCATCCTTTACAACGCCGCCAAAGCCTACTCGGTGCAATTGCCGAGCGGCGGCGACTATGCCGACCTGTCCCCGGTCATCGCGCTGACCCTGACCGATTTCGTGATGTTCCAAGGGCTAGGGCCTTATCTGAGCCGCTTTACGCTGAAAGAAAAAGACTTCCTGCTGGATTACCCGCAAGACGACTTGGAACTGGTGTTCGTCGAACTGCCCAAGTTCGGCAAGTCCTTGGGCGAACTGAAAAGCCAGGCCGAGCGCTGGCTGTACTTCATCCGCCACGCCAAAGACTTGACGGCGATCCCGGCGGAGTTCCAAGCCGACCCGCCGCTGCGCCACGCCTTCGACCTCGCCAACGCCGCCCAACTCAGCCCGGAGGAGGAGGAGGATTTGGAGAAGCGGGAAATCTTCATCCACGACCAGCGCAATGCCATCATCAAGGCAACCAAGCAAGGCATCGAACAGGGCATCGCGCAGGGTGCGCTCGCGGAGCGGATGGCCATCGCCCGCAAGCTGCTGGATGTTTTGGATGACGCCACCCTTGCGGCGAAAACGGGCTTGGCGGCGGAAGACGTGGCGCGGCTGCGGGGAGGCGGGGGCGCTTGACCCGTGCCGCCTTTCAGGCCATGCGCCGTTGCCGCGCATAGATGGCTGGGTGTATTTTGGCGGGCCAGCAGGGGCGTAAAATCTTGCTTTATTTTAAAAAATCATTAAGATACAGCATCTTAAGCCGTGAATGGAATGCCTTGCTCCCGCCGCTGCCAAGTTTAGGCAGCTTGATAGAATCCCCCAAGCCCGCACGGCGCCATAGGCTTTGCGGGTTTTTTCTTGCCCCATTACAATCCGAGAAAACATGATCGATGCATAGGAACACGCTGCCGGGCGATTGCAGGCAGCCAATGACGACAGGGATGGACCGGCGTTTTTGGCCGGCCCTCTTGCTGTCTGCCCTCGCGCATATCCTAGTGTTCCTGGTTTTTCGCCACCCCGGGCAATCCTCGCTGATCGAAGCGGAAAAGATTGAAAAAGGTATAGAAGTCTCCTTGCAGACCCTCCCGGCGGCAAAACCCGTGGTGAAGGCACCGCAACCCGCCCCGCCTCCAGCTCCCAAACCGCCCCGGCCGGCCGTCAAGCCGGTTCCGAAGGCCAAACCCTTGCCGAAGGTCCAGCCCGCGCCCAAGCCGCCGGCCCCTCCCCGTCCCCGTCCACCGGAGATTCAGCCCGCGCCCAGGCCACCGGCCATCCCCCGTCCTCAGCCGCCGGAGAAAACCGCCGAACCCAAGCCGCCAAGGCCGCCAAAGCGCCAGCCCCAACCCGCCCAAGAGGAAGCGGTGCCGGAATTCAAGGACGACTTTCAGCAACTTTCCAACACTTACAGCCGCGATGCTCCCGCCGACAAAGAGGCCGCCGCCGCGAGCAGCCGCGCCAAGCCTGACACCGGGGTGCATCCGGGGGCCATCCTCAACATCAATCCCCGCATCCGTTACCCGCTGAATGCGATGCGGAGGGGGATGCAAGGCGTGGTCGTGGTGCTGATCCACATCTCCACGGACGGCCACACGGACGGCGTCGATTTATTGAAAAGCAGCGGCTACGAGGAGCTGGACAACCAAGTGCTGGGCGCGGTGCAGCATTGGCGCTTCACCCCGCCCAGGCGCGGCAACACGCCGGTGGAAGGCACCTACAAGCACACGGTCATCTTCGGGGCCGACGAGGAAGTCACCGACAGCTTCGCCACGCATTGGCGCGAGGTCAAGCTGCTCCCGGCCAAATAATCAGAACGCGATGCTTTTGTCCCTTTCCAACACCGCCGCGATGTAATCCGGCATCCCTTTGATGGAAGCCCCCTCGACCAAATCGGCTGTCCCGATCTGCCGGGCGACCGCGCAGGCGCCGCAGACCCAGATGGGAATTCCGGCGGCTTGCACGGCGGCCAGCAGATCCTTGAGCGGCGTCAGGTTGACCCCGGTCACATGGTCGGCGACCCCGGCCCGGCCCAGGACCACGGCCTCGTTCCACAGCCACAGGACCACGTCGTGGCCTTGCTCCTTGGCCACCTTGGCGGCGATGAACGGCAGCGTCGCCATGGTCGGATCGTCGGTCCCCCGGCTGCCTGAAATGATGAATGTGCCCATAAAATCCTCCTGCGTTGGTGAGTGGTGGTTGGATGGCGCTAAAGCGCCTCCCCAAGCATAGCAGGGCAGTTCGCCAAGTGCGCCGTTTTGCCTATACAATCTGCGCCCCAAAACCCAAGCCCAAGAGGAAAACATGCGACTCGAAGAGTTTCTTGCCCACGTCAAAAGCGGCGGAAGGGTGTCCTTCCAGGAATCCATCGCCGCCATCGCCGAGCATTATGACTACATGCCGACCCATTTCAGCAACGGCGGCGTGGTCAACGCGGCCGGCAGCAACGAAGGCTCTTGCAAGCTGTTTTATTTCGCCAAGCTGCACGGGCTGACGCCGGAGCAAACCCTGGGGCTGTTCGGCGATTATTATTGGAAGGATGTGTTGGAACACCCCGATGCCACTGACCATGCCAACATCCGCGCCTTCATGCGGCAGGGTTGGGCGGGGATCGCCTATGAGGGCGAGGCGTTGCGGGAAAAGGCGTAAACCCCGCCAAGCCGGTTTCGCCCTACAATAACCCTCAGGCTTCTTTTAACCTCTACGGATCGGACAAACACATGCGCTGGGTCATTCTCGAACGCGACGGGGTCATCAACGAAGACTCCGACGCCTATGTCAAATCGCCCGAGGAATGGATGCCCATCCCTGGCAGCCTGGAAGCCATCGCCCAATTGCACCGCAGCGGCTTCCGCATCGCCGTGCTGACCAACCAAGCCGGCGTGTCGCGGGAGGTGTTCGATTTGGCGGCGCTGGAACGCATCCACGACAAGATGCGGCAGCAGGTGGAGGCGGCCGGCGGCCATGTCGAGGCGGTTTTCGTCTGCCCGCACGGCCCCGAAGACGGTTGCGATTGCCGCAAGCCCAGGACCGGCCTGTTCCAGCGCTTCGCCCGCGAATACGGCGTTGACTTGCGCGGCGTGCCGGTGGTGGGCGACTCGCTGCGCGATGTGCAGGCTGCGCAAAGCGTGGGCGCGGAACCCATCCTGGTGGAAACCGGCAAGGGCCAACGGACCTTGCGGCGCAACCCCGATCTCGATGTCCAAACTTTCGTCAACCTCCATGAAGCAGCCCAATACATCCTCTTTACCCACCGCTAATTTAAGCGTCATCGTCCGCTCCGCCATTTTTTACTTGGGCCAAGTGCTGTCAACCCTTGCCATCGCGCCCTTGGTGCTGCTGGCAAGCCGCCGCCCGTTCCACACGCGCTATGCCATCGCCCAACTCTGGGTGCGCTTCAACTTGTGGACTTTGAAGCATATCTGCGGGATGACCCATGAGGTGCGCGGCCTGGAAAACATTCCCGCGCAAAATGGCGTGATCCTGTCCAAGCACCAGTCGGCCTGGGAGGCGTTCCATTTCCAGGCCATCTTTCCGCCCTTGGTGTTCCTGCTGAAACAAGAATTGCTGCGCATCCCCGTTTGGGGCTGGGCCATGGCGCGGATGGAGCCCATCGCCATCGACCGGGGAGCGCGGGCGGCGGCGCTGAAAAAAGTGCTGCGCGACGGCGAGGCGCGTTTGCAATCGGGGCTGTGGGTGGTGATCTTCCCGGAAGGCACCCGCGTGCCGCCGGGCGAGAGGGGCCAATACAACGCCAGCGGCGCCTTGCTGGCCCACCGCGCCGGCTGCCCGGTGGTTCCCGTGGCGCACAATGCCGGCGAATTCTGGCGTCGCAATGCTTTTTTGAAATTCCCCGGCGTGATCCAAGTCCGCGTCGGCCCGCCCATCGACGGCAAAACCCACAGCGCCAGCGACATCATGGCCCAGGCCGAGGCGTGGATCGAGGCGCAGATGGCGGAAATCGGCGGGGTGGGGCATATCCAGGGATAATTCGCTCCCAGCGATGTTATCCCTGTTGCGCGGTTAAACGCCCGACAAACCCCCGTCCACATTCCATGCCTGCCCGGTGACAGTGTCTGCCGTGGCGAGGAACACCGCCAGCCGCCCCATGTCTTCGGGGGTTTGCGCCCGGCCTTGCGGGATCAGGGTTTGCTGGTGGCGCTCCCAGGAGGCTTCGATAGACTCGCCCGGCTGCGCCCATTGCCTGGACAAGTCTTCCCACATTTGCGTCCAGACGATGCCGGGGCAGATGGTGTTGACGGTGATGTTGTCCGCCGCCAGCTCCTTGGCCAAGGCGCTGCCGAAGCCGATGACGGCGTGTTTGGAAGCGCAGTAATGCGCCAGGGTGGGAAAGCCGGCCTTGCCGGCCACCGACGAGACGTTGATGATCCTCCCGCCGCCGCGCCGCTTGAGCCACGGGATCGCCGCCTTGCTGCATAGGAACACGCCCTTGACGTTGGTTTTGAACACCGCGTCAAACGCGGCTTCCTCCAGGCTTTCCACCGGCGCGACGCTCAATATGCCGGCGTTGTTGACGAGGATGTCCAAGCCGCCTAGCTTCGACACCGTGCGTTCGATGAGATTTTTTACTTGGTCTGAGTCCGCCACGTCGGCGGCCACGGCCAGTGCCCGCCGCCCCAGGGCTTGGATCTCGCCCACGACTTGCGCGGACTTTTCCAGGTCGCGGGCCGCGACGGCGACATCGGCGCCCGCCTCGGCCAAGGCCAGCGCGATGCCGCGTCCGATGCCACG
>CAZOTR010000014.1:0-35236 GCA_964582755.1 uncultured Methylococcaceae bacterium
GGATTGTCGCTGTTGAGGGCGATGGGCAGCATGGCCAAGGCAGTCACCAAGGCGGTCATCAGGATTGAGGGCAGGCGTTCCCTTGCGCCTTGCGCCACCGTCTCCAGGCTCCAGTCCTTGCCTTCCGCGTCGATCAAATGCCGGTAATGGGAAATCAGCATGATGGCGTTGCGCATGGTGATGCCGAACAGGGTGACGAAGCCAACCATGGAACCCACAGATAAGGCGTCGCCGCCGATGAACGCGCCGGCCAGCCCGCCCACCAAGGAAAACGGCAGGTTGACCAGGGTCAGCAATGTGTTGCGCAAGCTGCCGATGGCGGCATAGGCCAGCAACAGGATGGCGACGCCGGCCAGCAAGGCATGGACGGCCAACGCCCGCCGCGCCTCGCCTTGCTCCACCGACGCGCCGGTGAACTCCGGGTGCATGTCGGGCGGAAAGTCGATTTCTGACAAGACACGACGGCGCAATTCGGCAAGGAAGGAATCCAAGTCGCGGCCCGACACATTGCAAGTCACCGTCTGCACCCGCTGCCCGCCCCGGTGCAGTATGTTGTAGCGGCCGGTGACCTGCTGGATGTCGGCCACGGCACTCAAGGGAATCACCGTCCCTTCCGGCGTGCGCAGCGGCAAGCCGGCCACGCCGTCGATTTGGCGGCGGTGTTCCGGGGCGAGGATCAAGGCGACATCGAAAAAGCGGTTGTTGTCGTAAAACTTGCCGACGACGCGCCCGTCGTAAGCGATCTGCACGGCGTCCGCCGCCTCCAAAGGCCGGACGCCGAAACTCGCCAGCCGCTCCGGCAGCAGGCGGATTTGCAGCAGCGGGGCGTCCGGCGGCGAGCGCAGTTGCGCCTCCCCCGCCCCGTCCATGCGGCGGATCAGCGAGGCGATTTCCCGGGCCTTGGCGTCGGCCCGAGCCAAGTCGCCGCCGTAGACATTCACCACCACCGGCGAGGTGTAGCCCGAGATGGTCTCGTCGATGCGCTCGGTGAGGAAGGTGTTGGCCTCGTAGCCCAGCCCGGGGAAATCGTTCAGCAACCCGCGCAGCCGCTCCAGCACGGCCTGCTGCCCCGGCCCGTCCAGGGGCTTTAAATGCACCTCGTATTCGCTGTAATGGCTGCCGTAGGTGTCAGCCCCGCGCTCCGCCCGCCCCGCCCATTGCGACACCGACACCACCCCAGGGATCGTGAGGAAGCTGCGCGTCAATTCCCCGCCCATGCGCAAGGACTCCTGCAACGAGGTGCCGGGCATGGCGCTGGTGTGGACGATGTAATGGCCTTCGCGCAACTGCGGCAGGAAATCCCCGCCCAGCTTCGGCGCGAACGCCAGCCCCGCCGCCAAGCCTAAGGCGCTGAGGCCCAAAGTCTTGCCCGGCGCGTTGGCGGCGCGCAGCAGCAAGGCTTCGTAGAAAGGCTGGAGGCGGCGGATCAGCGGCGGCTGTCCGGGCGTCATGTCGCGCCGACCCAGCAGCAGATGGCACAGGGCCGGCGTCACCGTCAGCGCGACCAGCAGGGACAGCAGGATGGCGAGGATGTAAGCCTGCCCCAACGGCGCGAACAGCCGCCCGGCCACGCCGCCCAGGGTCAGCAGCGGCAAAAAGCCCAAGGCGACGATGAAGCTGGCATACACCACCGAGCCGCGCACCTCCATCGAGGCGGCAAACACCACGCGGTGAGCCGGCTGGGGACTGGCCTTGAGGCGGTTTTCGCGCAGGCGGCGGAAGATGTTTTCGGTGTCGATGATGGCGTCGTCCACCACCTCGCCCAAGGCTATCGCCAGCCCGCCCAGCACCATGATGTTGAGGTTGAAGCCCAAGCCCAGCAACGCCACCACCGCGCCCAACAAAGACAGCGGAATTGCCAGCGCGGCGATGAAGGCGGTGCGGGCGTCGAATAGGAACAGGTAAAGCACCATCACCACCATCAAGCCGCCGGCCAGCAGATGGCCCCCTAGGCTTTGGATGGAGCGCTCGATGTAATCGGCGGGGCGGAACAGCCGGGGGTTCAGGCGGATGTCTTGCTTGCCCAGAATCTGCTGGAACTCGTCCAGCACGGCTTCGACGCGGCGCGAGACGCTGAGGGTGTTGGCCCCGTACTGGCCGATGACCATCATCACCAAGGCAGGCTCGCCGCCGATGGTCGCCGCGCCTATCGGCGGGCGCGGCGCGTCGGCGACCGTCGCCACATCGCCCAAAGTCAGGTTCACCCCGTCTTTGCGGGCCAGCACCACTTGGCGCAGAGTGTCCGCCGCCTCGGGCAGTCCGGCCAGTTGCAGGCTGATGCGCTGGTTTTCGTTCTCCACGAAGCCGCTGCCGCGCATCCCCGTCGCCCGCCCCGCCGCCAACGCGATTTCTTCCAAGCTGAGTCCGTGGCGGCGCAGCGCGTCGGGATGCAATTGGATCTGCAATTGCCGGACTTCGCCGCCGAACACGTTGACATCGGCCACGCCGGGGACGGCGAGGATGCGCGGCACCAGCGTCCAGTCGGCCAGGGTGCGCAATTCCATCAAGCTGCGGCTGGGCGAGGACAGGCCGACGGTCAGCACCGTGGCGGAAGAAGACGACAGCGGCACCATCAACGGCGGGCCGATGCCCGGCGGCAACTGGCCTTGCAGGCTGGCGAGGCGCTCCCCTACCCTTTGCCGGTCCAGGTTGATGTCGGTGCCTTCCGCGAACACGGCGGTCACCACCGACAAGCCTTGTAGGGATTCCGAATAGATTGATTGCAGGCCGATCAAGCCCGACAGGCTTTTTTCCGCCGGCAAGGTCGCCAGCGCCTCGACCTGCTCCGGGCTGAGGCCGGGGGCTTCGGTCTGCACGATGACCCGCTTGGCGGAGAATTCCGGGAAAATGTCCAGGCTCGCCGTGGCCAGCCTAAAGCCGCCATACAATAGCAACAACAGAGCGAGGGCGAGGGCCACGCCGGGGCGCAGCACGGACAGGCGGACGATGGACGCGAGCATCAGTCGTCGTCGCCGCCTTTGGGCGCGTCGCGCCGTTGCTCCTCGGACAGCAGCATCTGACCGCCAACGACGACTGCCTCCTCGCCGGGGGCGAAACCTTCGGCCACAAACCAAGCCTCGCCGCGTGTGCCATGCGTCCCCACCGGGCGGCGGTTGAACGTGTCGTCGCCGGTTTTCACGAACACCCAGGGCTGGCCGTCGCGCCAGACCACGGCGGACAAGGGGATCAACACGCCTTTGGACGCCTCGCCGCTGCGCGGAATCCAGGCGTCCAGCCGCATCCCGCTGCGCAGCCCCCGCGAGTCGGCGACAAAATACCATGTCTCGCCCTGGGTGGACTCCTCCGTCCTCGGCGCGGCGGACACCAGCCGGGCCGGCCGGGCTTTGTCGCGGTCGCCGCTGGGGGCGATGCTGACGCTGCGGGCATTTTGCGGCAAGGATTGGTTCGCCGGCAGAGCGACCAAGGCCAGCACCAGCCCATGATCCAACAAGCCTTGGAACAGCCGTGATTCCGCCTCCGCCGCCTGCCTGAACAACTCGCCCCCCCAGCTTTGCAAGGCTTCCTCGCGGATTTCCCGCACATGCCGGGCAGCGGCGTCGTGCCGCGCCTGGTCGGCGGCCAGTTGCGATTCGGCCAGGATCATCTCGCGGGCGGGGATGATGGACTCGCTGTGCAGCTTGGCCAGACGGTCGTGGCTTTTCTGCGCCACCTTCAACGCCGCCTCGGCGATGGCCAGCTCGGACTGGGCGGAGCGGTAACGGGCGCGCAAATCCAGCAAGGGGGAGATGTCCAACACCCGCCCATAGGCCGGGGTTTCCTGCTCCAAAGAAAACGCCGCCAAGGCTTGGGTCTTCAGGCCGGCCTGCCGCTGCCTTGGCGGGCTTAGGCTTAAGGGAAAGCCCGCCGCCGCAGGCTTGCCGCTGGCCGCCGGGGAAGCCGGCGCCGCTGCGGTTTTGGCGGGCAGGCCATCGTCATCATCGGCGGCAAGGCCCTGGCAGGCAAAAGCCAGCAGCGCCAACAAGGCCATGCCCGGCGGCGGGAAGGAAAACGGACGGGGTTTTCGCATGGAAGTTTCGCTGTTGATTTTTCTCAAGATCCGTCCGGTGTTGCCGAAGCGCTTTGCGGGCGCGACTTTCGGCCTTTGTCGCGGCAAAAAACCGCTCCCACGATGCGTTTCACTGAATTGCCCACATGAGCCAAAATTTTAAAGCCTCAAAGCGTCGCCAGACCGTCGCGCCATATGGCGCGTGGACGCGCATTCGGTTATCCTCATGCGCTAAAAAAAAGCGCGCACGGCGCTTCGACCATGATAGGCATTGTACCAATCATCGGAATTACTTCAGACGAGGCTGCAAATGTATTGTCGTTTTTGCGGAAAGGAAGTGAAAGAGAAGGCGATTGTTTGCACGGGATGCGGTCGTCCCGTCGATGCGCCCGGCAGTGTCACGGAATCGGCGGTGGCGGACTGGAGTTTGGGCCTGTTGCTGACCCTGATGTTCGCCAGCGTGTTTTTCCCGCCCATCGGCCTCGTGGTCGGCGTCAGGGGGCTGCTCAGCCAGACCACCAAGGTCAAAGCCTCGGTGCTGCTGACTGTCGCCGTCTTCATGAGCCTGCTGTGGGCCGCGCTGATCCTTGGCCTGTGACCGCAACGGCGCGAGGCATCCCGCCGGCCGGCGAGACGCCGCGCAGCGTTCGGGATAACAAGCTCACTTGCCCCGCAAGCAATCGAGCGTTTGCCGGTCGAACTTGTTGCCTCTGTTGCCCGCGCAGTCTTTCGTCGAGCGTATGAACGCTTCCTCCTCCACCGTCCGCAAGCCGCCGCCAAAATCATTGGCCTGCTTGTACTTGAGCACTAGCTTGTTCCCCTTCCCAACCTCCATCTCCATGAGCTTCAGGGCGCTCATACCCAACAGGATGAAATCATCCCGCATAGCCGGATTGATCGCAGCCTCGACATCGCGCAACTCGATCCGCCCCAGGGTTATCCTGTCGATGGTCGTGGCATAGTGCGGGACCACGCCGCCGCCGGTTTTGAAGGGCATTTCCGTACCCTTCTTCAAGCCTAGCTGACGGGCCAGCGGTTCGGGAACCACCACCATGGACGCCCCCGTGTCGGCCAACAGCATCACATCCTTCCCATTGACGGCGCCCTTGCCGACGAAGCTGCTGGAGCCTGGGGGCATTTCCATGACATAAGTCACGGTCGTCTCGGGCTTTTCGGCCTCGGCCAAGGACTGCGGCGGCGGGCTTTCCTCGGCCGGCGCGGGCGGCAGCGACGCGACGGGCATAGTCTCCGCCGCCTCGATTGGCACCGGCCCGGCCGTATCCTGCGGCGGCGCGGACTCCGCCAGGGGCGGCAGATCCGGAGCGTCCTCTTGATTGGCCTGGACGGACGGGGAAACCTGCGCCCCCCCGCGTCCCCGCCAACGGTCATAGCCCACTACGACGGTAAAAAGCAGGACGAACACCACGAACAGCCATTTCGCCACCGGCGGGCCTGGCGGAGTGGGGTTGCGCTGGGAGCGAAAACTCGAATGGCGACCGTATTCTTGGTAAGGCTCTTTCTGCGGCACGACGATACCTCCTGTGGCCCGAATGGAATCGGCCCGATTATAAAGTAAGGCGTCCCGTTTTTGCGGTTTGTTTCGCAGGCAGCGATGGCTTAACATGCGCGCTTCCAACCAACCCCAAAAAACGACTTTAAGGAGACACGCCATGTCCGACATCCTCTTCAAAACCGGCGAAGCCACCGTGTTCGCGGCGGAAGGCCAAAGCACCGACGCCATGCCGGAAATCCTCATCGGCCGCGTGGACGGCCCGGTGGGACAAGCCTTCGCCAACATGATGGCGCAACATGCCGGCCACACCAGCATGTTCGCCATCCGCGCCTGCAACCAGATGGTCCGCCCAGCCACCATGATGGTGCCAAAGGTGACAATCAAGAACAGCGCGACGATCAACCTTTTGGGCGGCGTGGTGCAAGTCGCCACGGCGGACGCGGTGCTGGATTCGGTCATCGAAGGCGTCATCCCCAAAGACCAAGTCAACGACCTGTGCATCATCAGCCTGGTCTGGCTGGACCCGGCGGCGGTCAAAGACCCCAACCTGGACGAGAAAGACCTGTACCGCACCAACTACGAGGCCACCAAGCTGGCCATCAAACGCGCCCTCAACGACGAGCCGAACATCGACGAACTGATCGCCAACCGGCACACCATCAAGCACGAGATGTTCGATCCCGACGCTTAATCTTCCGGCCCCGCCCGCCGCCTTTTCCGCTGGCGGGGGCGGGGTTTTTATGTTTCTCCTGCGGCGTGTTCCCCGATGACCCTCGCGCAACGACTTCGACAACCCCGCCCCTTGCTGATGGGCATCCTCAACGCCACGCCGGACAGCTTTTCCGACGGCGGCCTGTTCACCGACCCGGAACGCGCCTTGTGCCATGCCTTGGAGATGGCGAGGCAAGGGGCGGACATCATCGACGTGGGCGGGGAGTCCACCCGCCCCGGCGCCGCGCCAGTGGGCGCCGCCGCGCAGATCGCCCGCGTCGTGCCGGTGGTCGAGGCCTTGCGTAGCGCGCTGCCCAAGGACACGCTCATCAGCATCGACACCACGCACGCGCAGGTGGCGGCGGCGGCGTTGTCCGCCGGGGCCGATTTCATCAACGATGTCTCGGCGGGGCGGGACGACCCCGGCATGTTTGGCCTAGCCGCCGGACGCGGCGTGCCCATCGTGTTGATGCACATGCAAGGGACACCTAAGACTATGCAGGACAGTCCGCAGTATCGAGATGTGGTCGGCGAGGTGTTGGCTTTTCTGCTGGAACGGGCGGCGGCGGCCCAGGCGGCGGGTGTGGAAGCCGACAGCATCGTCCTCGATCCGGGCATAGGCTTCGGCAAGCGCAAGGAGGATAATCTACTATTGATGGCGAACCTGGGCCGTTTTGCCGCCAGCGGTTACGCCACCCTGCTGGGCGCCAGCCGCAAGCGCTTCATGGGCGCAGTCTGCCAGGAAACCCGCCCGCAGGAATTGGTCGCCGCCACCGTGGCGACGACGGCGCTGGGGGTGATGGCCGGGATCAACATCTTCCGCGTACATGATGTGCGGGAAAACCGCCAAGCGGCGGATGTGGCTTTCGCCATCAAGCAGGCGGGCATTGAAGGACAAGGGTAACCCGGCGCCCGGCACCCGCCCTTCAAGCATCTAAATAATTTGAGAATATTGACTACGCTTTTGTCGCCAGCCATGAAAACCAAGCTCTTCTTGCTCATGCTCGTTTTGTCCGGTTGCTCCGGCCATAAGCCGCCGGCGGCGACGGTGAAGCCGCCGCAATACCCACCCGCCCCGCACTATCCGGCGCAACCCCAGGGCGAACCGCGCTCGTCCCTGCCGGGCGGCTACTTTGCCTCCCGCGTCAGCGGCGATTTCGCGGGCTACCGGGAGCTGGACGAGTTCATCGCGCACATGGAATACAGCCACGGCATCCCCCGCGATTACCTCAACGGCGTGTTTTCGCAGGCCCGGCGCAAGCAATGGACGCTGGATTACATGAACCGCCAAGGCGGGCCGACCGGCGCCTTGCCCAGGCCGGGGGCGTGGTCGAAGTACCGCGCCCAGTTCCTCGACGATCTGCACATCGACAGCGGCGTGGCGTTCTGGCGGCAACACGCCCCGGCGCTACGGCAGGCCAACGAACGCTACGGGGTGCCGCCGGAATACATCCTCGGCATCATGGGCGTGGAAACCATTTACGGGCGCAACCTGGGCAAAGACCGGGTGCTGGACGCGCTGACCACGCTGGCTTTCGACTATCCGCGCCGGGGTCCGTATTTCACCGAGGAGTTGGAGAACTTCCTGGTGATGGCGCAGACCGAGGGCGTCGATCCCCTGCAACCGCGAGGCTCTTTCGCCGGCGCCATGGGGCTGGGGCAGTTCATGCCGGGCAGTTTCTTGAAATGGGCGGTGGACCATGACGGCGACGGCCGGCGGGATCTGTGGGATCCCGAGGACGCCGTCGGCAGCATCGCCAATTATTTTCACGACCATGGCTGGCACCGGGGCGAGGCGGTGGTCACGCCGGCCGTGGTGGACGGCGCGGTCAACCTGCCCGTCGGCTACGACAAGCAATACTATCTGGCCGAACTGATGGCGGCGGGCATCCGCCCGGAAAATCAGATTCCCGCCGGCCAAAAGTTGAGCCTGTTGCTGCTGCGCGGCAATGCCGGCGACGAATATTGGCTGGGCCTGAACAATTTCTTTGTCATTACCCGCTACAACCACAGCACCCATTACGCCATGGCGGTGCATGAGCTAGGCCAGGCGATCAAGCGGCGCTATTTGGGCAGCGGCATGGCGAGGGGAGACTGAGCATGGAGGCTGAAAGGCAGTTTATTCCGCTGGACATCGCCGTCCTCACCGTCTCCGACACGCGCACCGAAGACGACGACACCTCCGGCCAAACCTTGGTCCAGCGCTTGGCCGAGGCCGGCCACCGCTTGGCGGAAAAACGCATCGTCCCCGACGACATCTACCGCATCCGCGCCGTGGTTTCGCACTGGATCGCCGACCCTGCCGTGCGGGTGGTCATCACCACTGGCGGCACCGGGGTGACTGGGCGGGACGGCACGCCCGAAGCGGTGAAGGTGTTGTTCGACAAGACCCTGGAAGGCTTCGGCGAGACCTTCCGCGCCCTGTCCTACCAGGAGATCGGCACGTCCACGATGCAGTCCCGCGCCTTGGCCGGCGTCGCCAACGGAACGTACATTTTCTGCCTGCCGGGCTCTTCCGGGGCTTGCCGCACCGGCTGGGACCGGCTTATAAAAGACCAACTCGATTACCGCACCCGGCCTTGCAACTTGGCCGAATTGATGCCGCGTTTGTTGGAAAAATAAGCCGCATGATTCAACTCATCCTTGCCGCCATTTTCTTTCTCGGCCTGCATTTCGGCGTCGCTGGCACTGCGCTGCGCATCCGCTTGATCGAAAAACTGGGGGCCAAGCGCTACCACGCCGGCTTTGGCGTTCTCTCGCTGCTTGGCCTGATCTGGCTGCTTCACGCCTACCGCGCCGCCGACTATGTGGAAACCTGGGGGCAACTGGTTTGGTTCAAACCCGTCGCGGCGGCGCTGATGCTGGTGGCTTTCCTGTTCGTGGTCTTGGGGCTGCTGTCCCGCGACGCCATCCGGCCTGCGGAGGCCGAGCCGGCGGTAGGCATCCAGCGCGTCACCCGCCATCCGGTGCTGTGTGGATTGGGGTTGTGGGCCGCCACCCATGTGCTGGCCAACGGCGACCTCGCCGCGCTGATCCTGTTTGGCTCGCTTTTGGGGCTAGTGGTCGGCGGCGGACGCTCCGTCGCCGCCAAGCGCCGCGGGCAATTGGGCAAACACTGGCCGGCTTACGCCGCCGCCACCGCCGCCATGCCTTTCCAGGCCATACGCCAAGGGCGCAACCGGCTGGTTTGGAAAGAAATCAAAGGCTGGCAGACGATATTGGCATTGATTTTGTTTGTGGCTGCGATGCACTTCCATGGATTCTTGTTTGGGGTTTCGCCGCAGATGTAGACCCACAAAGGCCGGACAGTTTGTAGGTAGCTTTCCCTACGATCATGCCTTAACGAATCTAGCGTTGGATGTTGCCGGCATGGGGGTTGTCGCTTGCAGATTGCAATTTGATTCGCGGATCTCAGTGCAGTTTGCAATACAGGCGCCTTGGCTTAAGCTGCGGGGAATGGCGGCATGACTCGCCCGAACCCATAGGCGAGGCTTGCCGTTTTGTGTCAAGCGACTGCCCCATGTCGTTATGCGTTTTTGCCATTTAAGCCAAAAAGTTTTTAGCAAAAAGTTCTAAGGGTCGCTGGTTGAATTCCAGCCCGTCGTTATTTTTTTGCTATACTGAAACTACACGGATGTTTCCGGTTTACGGGCGAATGGTTTGGTTTTAAAGTTTGGAAAACCCCTGTTTTCCAATATATCTATAGTGTCGAATTGCGTGGAGAGAGAATCATGAAAACCTTAGTTGAATTTTTGCAAGCCCTCTGGAGCGAAGAGGAAGGTTTGGAGACAGTCGAGTACGCCGTGGTGGGAGCCCTCATTATCACCGCAGCGGTTACGGGTGCTTACGGTGCCGTGGCTACCGCAGTGGCTGGCGTGCTGAACGCCATTGCGGGTATTTTGGTGGCCGTCTAAAAGGACCGCCAAGCCACAAGCACGAACGCACAAATGGCCGTCGAGGGAGCGGCATACGGGGATGGGTAATTTAACAAACCCATCCCCGTTTTGTTGGGCGACGCAAAGGCATGCCAAAATTGAATGATGACAGCCATGAGCGAACCTTTGTTGGCGATGTTTGGTTTATTGCTGGATACCGCAAAAGAAAATGCGCTGACCGGGATACTGTCAGTCTGGGTTATCACGGCGGCTATCCTCGATTTAGTCCGGCATCGCATATCCAATCTATTGACTGTCGGCGGCTTGGTCGTGGCTTTGCTGATGCGATTCACCGGACAAGGGTGGAACGGGCTTGTGGACGGGTTGGCCGGATTTGCCGTGGCCTTTTGCATTTACCTGCCCCTTTACGCCGCCGGCTGGATGGGCGCGGGGGATGTGAAGTTGATGGCCGCCACGGGAGGCTTCCTAGGCTGGCCGGCGACTCTGCTCGCGGTGACTTTGAGTACCTTTGTGGGCGTGGCCACCGCACTATCCATAATCGCGGCGGGGGGCGGCATGGGTGAATATCTGTCCCGTTACGGACAAATGCTTAAGTGCCTGCTTTTCACCGGCCAATTCAAATATGTCGGCCCGCGGCCGGGGAGCGTGGCGACCAAGCGCTTCCCTTACGCCTTTGCCATCGCGCTGGGAACCTTGGCGACGCTATGGTGGGCCGGTCGGTTTGCCCCTTTCTCACGGGTGTTCGGGGGATGAGCCGTGCCGGATCCAGGCCAAGTTTCCCCACCGACCTGTCAAACGTTTTCCGAAATCGCCCCCAGGCCGCATAGCCTCGCCGAAACTGGCTTGGCGGGCGACTTTCTATGCGACTTGGCGGCCAAGTATTTTTACATGGGCGGCATTCTCGACCAACAGCAATTGGTCGAACGCAGCGGCCTGGCCTGGCCGGTCATGGAGGGCGTGCTCAACTTGATGCGCGCGTCCGCGCACATCGAAGTCCGCAGCCCCCTGGAAGGCTCCCCGCTGCTGCGCTACGCCTTGACTGAACGGGGCCGCCGGTTCGCGCTTGACGCCTTGGCGAAGAGTGGTGGCTACACCGGGCCGGCGCCGGTCCCCGTGGCTTTGTATGAGCGGGTGGTGCAGGCGCAATCGACACACCTGAATGTGGTGACGGACAGAGACATGGCACGGCTTTTCGAAGGCGTGGTGATCAGAAAGTCGGTGCTGGCCCAACTGGGGCCGGCGATGCACTCGGGCCGCCCCACTTTGGTGTATGGCCCGCCCGGCACCGGCAAGAGCTACATCGGCCTGCGCTTGGTCGGCCTGCTGGAAGACTCGGTGCTGGTTCCCTATGCGCTGGCGGTGGGCGATTATGTGGTGCAATTTTTCGATCCGGCCATCCATCATCCGCTGGCCAAGGCGGCAAGGCCGGCAAGCTCCATCCTGAACGATGGATACGATTTACGCTTTATCCGCTGCAAGCGGCCGGCGGTGATCACCGGCGGCGAACTAAGGCTGGACATGCTGGAACTGGCGCATGACCCGACCACGAAAGAATATTTCGCGCCCTTGCATCTGAAGGCGAACAACGGCATCTATATGGTGGACGACCTGGGACGGCAACGGTTCAGAAGCTCGGACTTGCTCAACCGCTGGATCGTGCCGATGGAAAAAAGGGTCGATTTCCTGACCGTGGGCAGCAGCAGCCGTTTCCAGGTGCCTTTCGATGTCAAATTGATATTTTCGACGAACCTGGATCCCGCCGACCTTGCCGACGACGCTTTTCTCCGCCGCCTCGGTTACAAGGTGCGGTTTGAGGCATCGACGCCGGCGGAATACGAGGCCATCTGGCGCCAAGTGTGCGGGACGCATTCCCTGCCTTTCGACGAAAAAGTTTTTCGCCACCTCCTGGAGCGCTACCGCCGGGAACGCAGGCCAATGGTGCATTGCCAACCGAGGGATTTGCTGGCTCTGATATTGGACCAGTGCCGTTATGAAGGCATTGCGAACCAAGTGACGGTCGAGCGGTTGGACTGGGCGTGGGACAGTTATTTTGTGCGTTCGGACTGAAGCCGCCGTTTTTTTTTCGGCCTCGTTGTCTATACTGGGCACAGTCTGCCGGTTGCCGGCGAACCCAATTGGGTTTTGCGCATCCTGCCATGTTTAAGTTCCTACGGTTTTTCCGGGGTCCGGTCCGGCTTCCCGCCCACCCGCGCAACATCAGCAGATAACGAGGAAACATATGTTCGCCGGTAGAACGATCTTTGTACTGTTTGTCGCCGTCCTCTTTGCCATCGGGGCAGTCCTAATCGCACGGCGCTGGGTCGAGTCCATAGAAAGCGGCTCCGCACAGAAGCCGGTGCAATATGCCAAGGTTGCCGTCGCGGCCATGGATATCCCGCAATGGCAGGCGGTCGAGGCGGGCAAGGTGAAACAGGTCGATTGGCCGAAGGACGCCGTGACGGCGGACATGGCCACGGAACCGGCCCAGGCCATCGGCAAGGTCGCGGTCGAGAACATCTATTCCGGCGAACCGCTTAACATGCGCCGCATACTCGACCCTAAAGATGGCGGCGTGTTTTCGTTGCGCATCCCCGAAAACAAGCGCGCCTTTACGGTGAGGGTGGACGATGTCAGCGGGGTCGGGGGCTTTCTGCTGCCAGACAGCCGCGTCGATGTGCTGGCCACCAAAAAGCAGCAGCAGGGGTTGGGGGCGGGGGAAGAGGCCCACACAGAAACTGTTGCCCAGAACATCAAGGTGTTGGCGATTGACCAAGAGACGGCGAAAGACAAAAACAGGCCGGTTATCGTCCGTTCCGTGACCCTGGAAATGACGCCGCAGGAGGCGGAAACGGTGTTCAAGGCGGTGGACGAAGGCTCCATTCGGATCGCGTTGCGCAACCCGACCGACACGAACAGGGTCGCGACGCCGGAACCCGCGACGCAAGCCCAATTGCCCCCGCCTCAAGCGCCGAAGAAAACCACGCCCGCGAGGAACGCTTACACCATCATCCGGGGGCTGTATCCCAGCAGGGGCAGTTGTGACAATTCCGAATGCAACGAATAGCCCAAGTGAATTTGGAGGATTAGGGTGAGCATGTCCAGCTCGATTCAAACAAACGCCAGCCCCAACCGCCGCGCCGTCCGCTTCCGCGCGGGCATGGCCGTCGCCCTGCTCATGGGCTTGGCCGCCTCGGATCTCTTCGCGGAAGACGGCGTTTTGGCGGTGGGGGTGAACAATTCCCGGTTCGTCACGCTGCCGGCCGCGACGGATCTCATCACGGTAAGCGATCCGTCGGTGGCCTATGTCAAACGCCTGGATCCAACCCACCTCTACATTTACGGACTCCGCCTAGGCCGCGCCAACGTGGTCTTGTGCAGCAAGCAAGCCGCCTGCTTCCGCACCGTCGAGGTCGAAGTCACCCATGACCTGGACGGCCTGAAGGCCAAGCTGCACCAGCTTTTCCCGGAGGAGGACAAAGTGCAGGTGCTGTCCTCCCAAGGCTCCATCGTCCTGGCCGGCCAAGTGTCCAGCCTGCCCAAAATGGACGGCATACTGAAAATCGCCAACACCTTCTTGCTTATAGGCGACCAACCCCTTCCCCCCGAACAAGCCATTGAGCAGCGCGGGCCGCAAGAGGGCAACGCAGGCAACGTCCAGCAACAAAATTTGAACCCGCTGGCGGCGAGGCCCCAACCCCAGGGCATTTCGCCTTTGGCGCCGCACGGGCAGGAAACCAAAGTGATCAACCTGATGCAGGTGGGCGGGCCGCAGCAGGTCATGCTCGGCGTCACCGTGGCGGAAATCAACCGCCGCGTGGCGCGCAACCTCAAGGTGGACTTCACCGCCATTGGCGGCAGCGGCGATTTCAGCGCCGGCGCCATCGGCGGGAATTCGTTGGTCGATGCGTTCTCGCACACGGTGGCGGATGCCGCCACCGCCATCAACCCTTACGGCATATTTTTCCGCTTCATCGGCCATGATGTCGCCATCAAGACGGTCATCAACGCGGCCAAAGACAACGGCTTGGCGAAGATCCTGGCGGAGCCCAACCTCACGGTGATTTCCGGCCAGGACGCGGACTTCATGTCGGGCGGCGAATTTCCGGTCCCGGTGCCGCAGGGTTTTGTCGGTGGCGGCGGCAATGGCGTCGTCGGCGGCTTCGGCGGCATCACCATCCATTTCAAACCCTTTGGCGTGATGCTCAAGTTCCTGCCTGTGGTGCTGGACTCGGGCCGCATCAGCTTGAAGGTGAACATCGATGTGAGCGAACTGTCGCCTGACAATCCGGTGACGGTTCCGACGGGCACCAACGAAGTCCTCGTCATACCGTCCCTGGTCAAGCGCAGCGCCAACTCCACGCTGGAGCTGGACGACGGCCAGACCATGGGGCTGGCCGGCCTGATCAGCGACAAAATGCGCGAAAGCATCTCGAAATTTCCCGGCCTGGGCGACATACCCGTGCTCGGGCAGTTGTTCACCAGCCAGAAGTTTCTGAACGAAGAAACGGAGCTGGTGATCTTCGTCACGCCCCACCTGGCCAAGCCCATCGCGCCGGACAAGATACAATTGCCGACGGACAAATTCGTCGAGCCGGACGACGTGGAATATTACTTGATGGGGCGGACGGAAGCGCAACTCACGCCATCGCGCAAAGTCTCCGGGCAAGTTTACGCCGGCGGTCTGCGGGGGCATTTCGGGCAGCAACCCTAAAAGGAGCGGACAGCCATGAAACACGAGAAATGCCAACGACTTGGAAATCCGGCGCGGATAGTGGTCGTGACGGGCCTAATGGCCTTGGGCGGTTGTGCCGCGTGGAAAGCACCGCCTGCGCGTGTGGAGGCCAATTATGGCGCTTCGGTGCGCAACATGGTCTTTAGCCAGATTGCCAACCCGGACAAGGCACGGCATCCAGCGGACGAGGCGCCGGACGGCTTGGACGGCGTCAAGGCGGAAAGCGTGCTGGACAAGGCCTATCGGAAGGACGCCGGCGATCCCAAGAGGGTCCGCCAACACTCGACTTTTGGGCTGCCCGGCCTGTCCAGCGGCACGGGAAGCGCGACACAGTAATCCGCGCCCAGCAGGAAAACCCCCATGAACACGCAAGGCCCGCCGCCGACCGCATCCGCCCCGCCTTCCCGCGGCCTGCGGGCGCGGGGCGAAAGCTTTGCGGCGAGGCCGCCGTTTGCCCAGCGCGGTGCCCTGATCCCGTTGTTTGTGATCGCGCTGATACCCTTGCTCGCCATGGTGGGCTTGGCCTTGGACATGGGGCATTTGTACCTCAACCGGACCCGTCTGCAAGGCACGGCCGACGCCATTGCCTTGAGCGCGGCGAAAAACCTTAATGATTTGCGCGGCAACAGCCTGTTTTGGGGAACAACCCTGCTTGAGGCCACCAACGTTTGCGAGCAGAATTGGGGCTATAGCGAGTTCGACGACCCTTGTGCGTTTGGAGCGCTAGATGTCACCTACTCCAATACGCTGCCGTTTTCGGCAGGCACCAGTCCCGGACAGTTTATCCGCGTGGCACTGCCGACGTTCAGCCAACCGTCTTGGTTCATCCAAGTGCTCAACCTCTTGGGCAACGATTTCACCAACGTGGACATCGCGCCAGCCATCGCCGTGGCGGGGCCAACATCCAGGCTGGCCTTTCCGGCCAATATTGTTCCCTGGCTGGCCTGCGATGGCACCCCCCCGGTGCTGACGGATCCCCCCCGGGTGCTGGCTGGGGATTCCGCCTGTTCGGGAAACAGTTGCATCGCCAATGACTATAAAAACGCCACTTATCAGGATGGCATAGCGATGGCTTGGGCGGCTCTGTATACGTCCCCTCCCAACCAAACCCAAAGGACGAACTTTTATAATGCGTTGGCGACGCGAATACAGCGCGAGCCGCCATCGGGACGAGCCCCTAATTCCGCGTCGCTTTTGCCGCCTGCAACTTACAATTTTGGCGGCACCGCCCAAAGCATCTATCCAAACAACCTAGGCTACAACGCCTATAAAAGCTCGTTGAATACCGCGCTGTTTGACAGCCATCCGCGGGTCATCACCGTGCCTGTGGTCGCCTGCACGGCGGGGGCTCCTGACGAAAACCCAGCCCCGATCATCCAGTTTGGTTGCTTTTTTATCAGAGAGGCATGCCAGAAAAAACCCATAGGAAACGGATGCGTTGCCGCCCCACAGCCAACAGGCCTGTCCCCCAAGATCAGCCCCACTGGGTTTAGTTTCGAGTACTTGCCGGGCTGTTTGAACCAGGGGACCGCTTCCGTCGCGGGTGGCGCGCCCGGGAGCGGGCCGTATACCATCGTCCTGTACCCGGCAGCGCCCCCGCCATGACCGCAAGCGCCCGCGCACCCAGCATACGCAGGCGGCGCCGTAGCGGCATCGCCTTGGTCGAGTTCGTGCTGATGGCGCCTGTGCTATTGCTGCTGTTGCTGATGGTCGCCGAGTTGGGGCGGGCGTTATACCAATACACTATCTTGACCCAGGCCGTGCGCGATGCCACACGGTATTACGCCTCCCATTTTCTAGCCATTGACGCGAACAACGCCGCCGCGAAGCTAACCTTGGAAACGGCGGTCCAAAACATCGTCATGCAAGAAACCACATTGTTGCCGGGCATGAACATTGACGATGTCTTCCCCAACGCCGACGACCCTAACACAGTAGGCTGGGTGACCGTCACCGCCACTTATAATTTCCAGCCGCTGCCGGGCGATCCGCTGACTGGAATACTGAACCTCGTGGGCGGCGGGGCATGGTTGCCATTGCCCCTCACCGCCACCCTCTCGCTGAGGGCGATATGAAGCGGCGGCAGCAAGGCGCGCACATCGTCGAATTCGCGGTCGCGGCCACCGCGCTCTTCATGTTGCTGTTCGGGGTAATCGAAGTTGCCCGGCTGCTTTTCATGTGGAACTCGCTGGCCGAGGCGACGCAACGGGGCGCGCAGGTGGCGGCGGTTTGCGCCCAAGACTCCCCGCACATCGAGGCGGCGGTGCGCTTCCTGCCGCAACTGGAGGGCAACGGCGCGGTCACCACCGTATATAATGCTGACGGCTTCGGCAATATTATGTCTGTGACCGTGACCCTGACGGGGTATCAGTTTCAGCTCATGATTCCGTTTTTTAGCCCGCTGCTGACCGCGCCCGATTTTTCCACGACGCTTCCCATTGAGAATTTTGGCGCCACGCCGGGGATACCCCCCTGCTAAAGCCACAGCCAAATTTGGACCGGCGCCCCGCCCATTGACGAGCATGATGACAAGACAAAACCTGGCCGCATGAAGAAACTCACTAACATACTGCTGACCGGCCACGGCGAAGCCAACATGGAGGCTCTGCACCGGCTGGTGGGCCAGTTTGCCAACGCCAAGGCCTTGGCGCGGACGCTGGAGGGCACTGTTGCAGGTTCTTGGGTGGACACAAGCTTCAAAGCCGACGTTCTGATCCATTTCCTAGGGGATGCGCCGGAAGCGGAACTGGAAACCCTGGGCAGGCTGGCCCCGAAGGACCGCCCCGCCACGCTAATCGTCTACGACCGTGGCGTGGCCAATGTCGCCCTGATGCGGCTGGCCATGCAGGCGGGCGCCCGCGATTTCATCATGGGATCGCAGGTGATCGACGACACCCTGGCCGCCCTCCGCAAAATACTCAAGGAGGAGCGGTTCAACGGCACATCGACAGACCGTGTGCTTACCGCCGTCGTCAATGCCAAGGGGGGGGCGGGTGCCTCGACCATCGCCTGCGCCCTGGCCCATGCCCTCGCCAACCGGCAAGACCTGCGCACACTCCTGATGGACCTGGATTTCCAGTTCGGCTCGCAAAGCTTGAAGTTGGACGCGCATCCCGAGCAAGGTATCATGGAGGCGCTGAGTTCCGTCGAATCCCTGGATGAAATCGCCTTGATGGGCTATGTGGCGCAGCATCCCAGTGGCTTGCATGTGCTGGGCAGCTCAATGGGGGAGCTCATCCTGCCGGGGGAAGTCAAGACGGCGTCCCTGAACCAGCTCACCCAGCTCGTCCAGCAGCATTACGAGCATACGGTGGTGGATCTGCCGCGCCTCGTCGATCCGGTTTTTAACCTGGTGATGGAAAAAGCCGACCACGCCATTGTCGTGTTACAGCAGGATATTTCCAGCCTGAGGGATGCGCAACGGTTGGTCCAGATCATGACTTCCGATTTGGACATTCCGGCAGATCGAATCCTGCCCCTCGTCAACCGCTACGAGCCTTATATCGCCATCGGGCTGGCGGACGTGGAGCGCACCCTGGGCTTGCGTTCGGCCGTCATGGTGCCCAACGATTTCAGGCATGTGCATACGGCGGAAAACCTCGGCGTGCCGCTTGCCGAATACGCCCCCAAATCGCCTGCCACCCTTGCGATCCGCAAGCTGGCCGAGACCTTGGCGGGCAGGAAGGCACCTGAAAGACCAGGGATGTTCAAACGACTCTTGACTAAACTTTGGCCGACGGAGAAGGGATGAGCCTTAAAAACCGTATTATCGGACATTTTGGCGGCGGGGCTTCCGTGGCGCCGCCGCCCCCGGCCCGCGCCGAGAATGCCTCCGCGCCCCCAGGGCCAAGGCAAGCCGCCCCTCTGGCGGTGAGGGCGCTCAGCGAGTCGGAGATGGAGTGGCTGCAACGCATCCACCAGCGGTTGATGAGCATGATCGACCTCTCCCTGATTGGACGCATGGACGAAAAACAGGCGCGGACCCAGATCCGCGAGCTGGCCGAACGGATCATGGACGAACAAACGGTGCCGCTCAACGCCTCGACCCGGCAGTTCATCTCCAAATGCATCGAAGACGAGATTCTCGGGCTGGGGCCGCTGGAGCCGTTGCTGGCCGACGCCAGCGTCGCCGACATCCTCGTCAACGGCAGCAACAGCATTTACGTCGAGCGCTTCGGCAAGCTGGAACTCACCCCCCTGCGCTTCCAGAGCGACGCCCACCTGCTCAACATCATCGACCGCATCGTCTCCACGGTGGGCAGGCGGATTGACGAATCCTCGCCGATGGTGGATGCCCGCCTCAAGGACGGTTCGCGCATCAACGCGATCATCCCTCCCCTAGCCATCGACGGGCCCACCCTGTCCATCCGCCGCTTCACCGTGGACCGCCTGCGCATGGAGAATCTGATCGAGTTCGACACCCTCACCGACGTGATGGGGGAGTTGCTAAAGGGTATCGTCAAGGCGCGGCTGAACGTGCTGATTTCCGGCGGCACGGGGACGGGCAAGACGACCTTGCTGGATGTGTTGTCCAACTACATCCCGGCAGACGAGCGCATCCTGACGATTGAAGACTCGGCGGAGTTGCAGTTGCAGCAACCGCATGTCGTGCGCATGGAGACGCGGCCGCCCAACATCGAAGGCAAGGGGGAGATCCGGCTGCGGGAGCTGGTCCGCAACAGCCTGCGGATGCGGCCCGACCGCATCATCGTCGGCGAGGTGCGCAGCGACGAAGCCTTCGACATGCTGCAAGCCATGAACACCGGCCACGACGGGTCGCTGACCACGGTGCATGCGAACACCGCGCGCGACGCCCTGTCCAGGCTGGAGAACATGGTGGCGATGACGGGGCTGAACCTGCCGGCCGTCATGGTGCGGGCGCAGATCGCGTCGGCCATCAACGTCGTGCTGCACCTGGCCCGCCTGGAGGACGGCAAGCGCAAACTGGTCAGCATCCAGGAGATCCACGGCATGGAGGGGGATATCGTCACCATGTCCGAAATTTTCACTTTCCAACGGAAAGGCATGGACGAATTCGGGAACGTTGTCGGTTCGTTCCGGGCCACCGGCATCGTCCCCAAGTTCCATGACCGGCTGCGGAAGCGGGGCATCGACCTCTCCTTCGACATTTTCGACCCGGAATACAAACGTTAGGCAGGGCATCCCCATGGACACTAAGACATTGATCGTATTTCTGATCCTGGTGTTCGGCGCGGTGTTTCTGCTGACCCAGTTCATCGTCGTGCCGACCTTCGGCACCGGGCGGCAGGAAAGCAAGCGGCTGCGGCGGCGAATGAGCGTCCTGGTCGGCCAATACCAAGCCAACAGCCCGATCCTCCTGGTCCGGGAGAAATATCTCAGAAAATTGTCCCCCCTCGAAAAATGGCTGGAATCCCTGCCCGGCATGGACCGGCTGGAAACCTTCATCGAGCGCTCTGGACACGCTTTTCCAGCCTACCGGCTGGTGTTGGCAAGCCTGCTGACGGCCTTGGCGGGGGCGGCGGCGGCTTGGCTGTCGACTCGGCATTGGCTGATCGTGGCCGCCTCTTTCGCCATCGCAGGCTGGATTCCCGCCATGAAGCTGAAGCGCGATCTCGCCCGGCGTTTCGACAAGTATGAAGAGCAACTGCCCGAGGCCTTGGACATCATGACGCAGGCGCTGCGTGGCGGCTCCCCCTTCAATGAAACCCTGCTGTTGGTCGCCACGGAAATGGATGATCCGATTGCCGGCGATTTCCGCATTGCCTTCGATGAATTGAATTACGGCGTCGATATGGAAACGGCGCTCCATCGGCTGTTGGACCGCACCCCCAGCATGTCCCTGACGGCCGTTGTCACGACGGTGCTGGTGCAGCGGGAGACGGGCGGCAACCTGGCCGAGTCGTTTGAAAACACCAGCCGCCTCATCAGGAGCCGGTTCCGCTTCCGCCGCCGCGTGACCACGCTCACCGCCGAGGCGCGCCTGTCGTCCTGGGTCTTGGCGCTGCTCCCCTTCGTCCTCTATGCCGCCTTATCGACCATGAACCCCGAGTATATGAAGATTATGACGCAGAATACCTTGGGCTTGAAATTGATTGTCAGCGGCTTGGTGTTGCTGATCGTCGGCAACTTGTGGATACGCAAGCTCATGTCGATGGACATATAGGCCCATGAATACGTTCAAGTGAGGTTTGCCTGCCATGTTGAACCATTCGGAAACGGCTTACTGGCTGGTGGTTGCCTTGGTGGCCGCGGGCATTTACGGCGTCGGGCTGCTGGTCTTTTTAATCCTGTTGCGCTACTTCGACCCGGTGAAAAGGCAACTCAACACCTTGGCGCTGCGCGAAATGTCGCCGCTGTCGACCATGGAACTGTTTGCTGAAAAGCTGGACCGCTTTTCGGGCTTTTTTCTTCCCCGCGACCAGCGGCTGCGCAACAGGACGATTGACCGCCTGGCCCATGCCGGCTATCGCTCGCCCAACCGCCTGCTGATTTATTACGCCCTCCGGCTGGGCTTGATGGCCGCGCTGCCGGGCTTGGTGTTCTTGGCTGCCCCCTTGCTGACGAAGATAAGCCTGCAACAGGTGCTCTCCATCGCGCTTGTCGCGTCCGCGGTCGGGATGGTCGGCCCCAGCTATTACCTGGACAAAAAGATAGCGCGCCAGCAGAAACTGATGCGTAGGGCGCTGCCCGACGCAATCGACCTGCTGGTCGTATGCACCGAGGCAGGCTTGGGCCTGAATGCCGCCTTGGTCCGTGTCGCGCTGGCGCTGGCCGACATCCACCCGTCCCTGGCGGAGGAGCTGTTGCTGGTCACCTCCGAAATCCGGGCGGGCGTCGATAGGAATCAAGCCTTGCTCAACTTGGTCCAGCGCACTGGTCTTGACGACATGAAGGGATTTGTCTCGGTCTTGGGACAGAGCATGCGTTTTGGCACCAGCATCGCGCAGGCTTTGCGCATCTATGCCGATGAGTTCCGGGACAAACGCATGCAGAAGGCAGACGAAGAGGCGGCCACGCTGGCCACCAAGATGGTGTTCCCGCTAGCCCTTTGTTTCTTGCCGGGCTTTTTCATCGTCGCGCTTGGCCCGAGCATAGTGAGCATCGCGGCCATGTGGACTGCCATGGGGCGCTGACAGGCGCTGGCCACCATTGCCTGCGGTTGCGCAACGGAGAACGGGTTGTGGCGGAGCTTGGCGGGCGCACCCTGTTGATTTTTGCGAGGTTGTCATGAAGCTAAGGCGGGTTGCCCATACGGTTGCCAATGTGATCGGGGTTGTATTCTTTATATTTTTTTTCATGGCCGCGCTACGGGGATTCCAACAATCCGACTCCATCCTGTCGCTCGGCATAGTGGCGGTAAACGGGCTGATGCTGGCCCTATACTGCTTGCGCCGCGAGGCCAATGCCGTAATAGATTTTCCCTTCGCCTGGATAATCGGCTTTACGGGGAGTCTTTTGCCGCTGCTATTTCGTCCCAGCCACACAGGGATGCTGCCTTGGCTGTCAGCGGCCGGCCACTACGTCCAAGTCATTGGGCTGGCGGCAATCGGCGGCGCCTTGCTGTCCCTAAACAGAAGCTTTGGGATCGTCGCCGCCAACAGGGGCATACAGCACGGCGGCCTTTACCGCATCGTCAGGCATCCGCTGTATGCGTCGGAAATCATCTTTTTCTGTGGCTATGCCTTGTCCAACCAGAGCCTTTCCAATTTCCTCATACTCATGGCGATCATTGCGGCCCAATATTCCAGGATACGGATTGAAGAGAATTTCCTAAAAAACGACCCGGCCTATGCCCTGTATATGGCGAAAACGCCCCACCGCTTGATTCCTGGCATCCTGTGATGCGTTGCTTACTCCTGTTGCCCCCGTTGCTGATCGCCTTTGCAAGCCTGCTTGCGGGCTGCGAGACGGCGCAGCCAAAACCGGCGGCGCCGTCCAACACTCGATTCTACGGCGGCGTTTCGCCGCTGGCCCATGAAGCGGCGGACAAAAACCTGGCCGACGCTCCGATGGCGATGCAACGCGCCGGCCAGTACCTTCAGGCAGGACAAAAGGACGACGCGCTGTATTACTACGTCAAAGCCCTTGAGTTCGACGGCAAAAACCCGCAGGCGTTGAACCATGTCGGTGACATCCACGCGGAAAAAGGCAATGGCGGACTTGCCGAAGCGGCCTACCGGCTGGCGCTGGAGCTAAACCCCAAGGATGCCAACGCCCTGACCGGCTTGGGCCTCATCCAGCTCAATACCGGCCGGCTTGCCGAAGCCAAGACATCCCTGGAGGCGGCGGTGGCCGCCGACCCCAAACGCTGGCGCGCCTACAACGGGCTAGGCTTGATCGCGGACAAGGGCGGTGACCACCAGGGTGCTTCGCAATATTATGAAAGCGCGCTGCAAATCAATAAAAACATGCCGATGTTGTTGAACAACCTGGGCTATTCAAAGTATTTGTCGGGAGATTTGCAGGGCGCGTTGCAATGGTTCGACGCCGCCATCAAAGCCGACGCCAACTACGCTTTGGCCTGGCTCAACAAAGGATTGCTATATGCCCGCCTAGGCGACGAAAACGCCGCCATGCAGGCTTTCCGCAAAGTGCTCGACGCCGCCGACGCCTATAACAACCTCGGCTATATTTACATGCTGGAAGGCAAGAAAGACCGCGCTTACGAGTATTTCCAAAAGGCGATCACCTTGTCGCCGACCTACCACAAGCTGGCCCATGAGAATTTGGCCAGGCTGCGGGCGGAGGGAAACTACCAGCCGCCGCCGCTCCGGTAAGCCCGGTGGCAGGCGCTTCACGGATTGCCCAGGTAGGCATCCTTGAGCGAACGGTAGTGCCGCGCCGAATAACGCAGAAACTCTTTTTCCTGCTCCGTCAACGGCCTGACCCGCTTGGCCGGGGCGCCCACATAGAGAAACCCCGCCTCCAGCGTCCGTCCGGGAGGGACCAGGCTGCCGGCCCCGAGGATGACTTCGTCTTCGACGACCGCGCCATCCATGACAATGGCGCCAATGCCGACCAGACAGCGGTTGCCGACGCGGCAGCCGTGCAGCACCACGCGATGCCCGACGGTGACATCATCGCCCACGCTCAAAGCATGGCCGCCGGGGGCATGCTCGCTGTCGTGGGTGACATGCAGCACGCTGCCGTCCTGGATGTTGGTCCCCGCGCCAATCTCGATGCGCTGCACGTCGCCGCGCAACACCGCCATAGGCCAGATGGAGACATCGTCGCCCAAGGCGACATCGCCGATCACCACGGCGGTCTCGTCCACATAAACGCCCTGCCCCAACTTAGGGGTTTTGTCTTGGTATGCCTTAACGGCCACTCTTCAGCCCTCTCTCGAAAATAGGCGACGCCACTGTTCGGGCGGCTTGGGTTTATAATTTACCGCTCTCCGTCAAAACCCTAAGGTGAATCCATGATCGTCGGCGGCTTTTTCCTGCTTGTCCTCGTGGCCCTGCTGTATGCCAGCCTGCTCTACAACCGCTTGGTCGGCCTAAAGCATGATACCGCAAAAGCCTGGTCGAATATCGACGTGCTGCTGAAGCAACGCCACGACGAATTGCCGAAGCTGGTGGAAACCTGCAAACAGTACATGGCGCATGAGCGGGAAACCTTGGAGAAGGTCATGCAGGCCCGCGCCGGCGTCGCCACGGCCCGGCAGGCGGTCGACATGGCCGCGCTGGGGGCGGCGGAGGGACGCTTGCGGCAGGGGCTGTTCGGCCTGTTCGCCGCCGCCGAGGCGTATCCCGAGTTGAAGGCAAACGTGGCCTTCCGCAATCTCGAAGCCCGCATCACCGGCCTGGAAAACGCCATCGCCGACCGCCGCGAGTATTACAACGAGGCGGTCAACAACAACAATGTCCGCCTGGAGGAGTTCCCCGACATTTTCATCGCCCGCCTGTTTGCCTTCGAGCCTGCCGATTTGTTGGAGTTCAGCGACGAGGAGAAGGCCGACGTGGACATCCGCGCCTTGTTCCGTTGAGCCATGCCGTCCGCACTGCTCGCCGCCTGCGCGGAATTCGCCCGCGACGCCTCGGCAGTGGAGTTCTGGACGGTCGCCACCCTCATGGGGCTGGCCACCGCCGCCTGCTGCCGTTTCGGCTTCGGCGCCCTGCACCGCTCGCGCTTGTTCGCGGACCTGCCGACTTCCAAGCTGCGCTCCGCCGCGCAGGGCTATATCGAGCTGGAGGGCCATGTCAGGATGATGCCGGGCGAGCCGGTTTACGCCCCGCTCAGTGGCCTGCCTTGCGTTTGGTACCGCTATTCGGTGGAACAGACGGGCAAGGATATCAACGGCAACCGGGGGTATTGGGACAGGGTAGAATGCGGCGTCAGCGAGGCCATCTTCCATCTGGAAGACGGAACCGGCATTTGCGTCGTCGATCCCGACGGGGCCGAGGTGACCCCTTCCGTCACGCTGCGCTGGCAGGGCGACTCGCCACGTCCGCTACACGCCCCCAAGCACACGGGATTCTGGGCCGGGCTGTTTTCCTTCGGCGCCTACCGTTACACGGAATGCCGCCTCGACGACTGCGACGCGGTTTATGCCGTCGGCCAATTCATCCGGGTGGGGGAAGCCGAGCCGGCGGGCCTAGGCGAGACGACCCGCGACCTGCTCGCCCTGTGGAAACGGGATCGCGGCGGGCTGCTGCAGCGCTTTGACGGCAACCGCGACGGCAAGATCGACCTGGAGGAATGGGAAAAAATCCGCCGGGCGGCGGAGCGGGAAGTGCTGGCGACCTGGGGCGAGCGGCACTCGGAGCCGGACACCGGCCTGCTGAAAAAACCGCCCCATGGCCGGCCCTATGTCATTTCCGCGGTTGCCCAGAACCACCTCATCGCCAGCTACCGCAGCCAGGCCCGGCTGGGCATCGCCGGGTTTTTCACTTTGGGGCTGGGCTTGGCCTGGGCGGTCAGCCAGCGTTTCGGCTAAGGCGACGGCTTAAGCGCCCGCATTCCCGGCCCTTGGGCGGAATCCTGGCGGCCCCACGAGGGCGGGCCGCCGCGCCCCCCGTCAAACCGGCTCGCGGGACGGCTCTTCCCCCGGCCGCGCCAAGCCGAAAAGCTGGAACGACAGCGTCGATTCCAATACTTTCTCCAAGTTGAACCGCAAGCGCTCGCCTTTGCTGCGCAACACGATGTCTTGCCCGACTTTGCAAATGCCCGGCCCGCACAGCAGGCTGGCCGACTGGCCAAGCTTTGGATTGGCGGCAAGATAAAGCCCCCGTTGCAAGGTTTCTCCGTGCGGCCCGGTTTGGATCTCGACCGCCTCGACCAAGGGAGATGACAATTCCACCCCAATTGCCAACTCCGCGTCCGTTTGATGGTGCAACCAGCGAATGACCCCGACATGGATACCCTGCCCTTCCTCATAAATTCCGATCAGCTCGCCCACCCTGGCGCCGGCGACTGCGGGGTTCAGCCATGACAGACAATAAGACATGCAAGAGCCGTCGGCGCTTAAGCTCAAGTTCAGCAGGGCACCAGTCAATTCAACGCTTGCCGGGCTTGCGGAAGCGGGGCTTTCGGCAATCCTGCCAGGACCGGCTTGGCCCACATAAACGCCACCCTTGTCCTTCTTGCCCCAGATTTCCTCCGGCCCCATCCCGCCGCTTTGGTCTAGCACGATTTCCATTTCGTCGGGATCTTCTTCCAATGCCAGTTCAAACTTGGGCGCGGACATCGGCGGGGGCGCGGCAGGCGCGGGGGCGGGCGTGGAAACCTCGGGGGCGGGGCGCGGCGCATTCCCGGAAAGCTCGTCGAGCAGCCTGGAAAGGCCGACGGCAAAACGCTTCACCCCGCTGGCCGGCTTGCGGATGAACCGCCGTTTATCCACCGCCGCCAAGGTTTCCAACAGTGGCAGGATGACCGTGGGGCGCAACTTGAAGCGGTCGGTCGTGCGATGGGCGGGGTTGGCAAAATACTCCTGGGCGTCGGCGACCATGCCACCGGTGAACAGGTAGCGCCGTTCGCCTTGTTGCGCGCTCTTCGCCCGCTTCAGCAGCCTGGGGGGGTTGTCGGATCCAGTGTCGAAATAAAACAAGGCGTCTTCGTCCCCCAGCTTGGCGGTGTCGCGGAGCTCCGCATTCTTGGCGATCAGCATCAACACGGTGTAATACTGCCGTATTTCGTCGGGCGTATGGTGTTGGGGGCTGGACAGCGCCAGCAACAGCATTTGCTTGAACTGGCTGTCCACCGTCGCGCCGTCGATTTCCGGCATCGGCAGGGTGAGGGTGTGCAGGCGATGGCCTTCGGCGAAACGGTAAAAGGCGTAGACTTCCCGCCAGAAACCCTCCGGCGGGGATTCGTAGCGCTCCAGCGAGCGCAGCAAAGCCAGCCCGTAAGCCTGCAAGGCGCGATAGACGGTTTGCGCGCGCCCGCCGTCGCCCATGACCTTGTCGCTGAAGAAGGTGCCGCTGGTGACGATCCGGCGGTAAGCGTTGGCCAACTCCAGGCAAACCTCAAAATTCCGCTGCGTTTGCAGGTGGCGCGAGGCCGGCAAGGGAAACAAGGTGGACGCCGGCAGGTGCTGTTCGCAGCTCATCGCCAGCAGGGAAACCGTCGGCGGGCGGATTTGCTCGACGATGCGCTGGCGCTCCAGGCATTCCAGCCCGTCAGTCATGTTCACCGAGCGCAACAAGCCATGGATGGCGACGCAGGCGCCGCTCACGTCGGCCAAGGGCAAATGGCTTATCCAGTCATTGATGGACTGTGCGGAGAAATCTTGGAGGGGTTTGATGACCCTGATGGGTGCCTGGGGTCTGTCGGTTGGTCCTGAGTTCATGGCGCGTCGCTTGACGGGGTCATTCCATCTGGCGCAAAGCCTTCTCTTCCAGGCCGGACAGGCCAAAGCGGCGTTGCAATTCGGCGGTGACCGCCTTCGGCCCCAGCCCCTGCTGGGCCAGCAGCACCAAGCAGTGGAACCAAAGGTCGGCCATTTCATAGACGATTTGCCCTGGGTCGCCGCCCTTGGCGGCGATCACCGTTTCGGTGGCCTCCTCGCCGATTTTCTTCAAGATGCTGTCCAGCCCCTTGGCGTAAAGGCTGGCCACATAGGATCTTTGCGGATCCTGGTATTTGCGCTCTTCCAGCACGGCGGCCAGTTGTTCGAGAATGTCTTGGTTGTTCACTGATAGATGCTTTCGGGGGATTTCAGCACGGGTTCGACGGTTTCCCAGCGCCCGTCCTGCAACTTGCGGAAAAAACAATGGTGCCGCCCGGTGTGGCAGGCGATGCCGCCTTCTTGTTCCACCTTGATGAGGATGACATCCTCATCGCAATCCAGGCGGATTTCCATCACTTTCTGCCGGTGGCCAGACGCCTCGCCCTTGCGCCAGAGCCGGCCCCGCGAGCGCGACCAGTACACGGCGTAGCCTTCCTCGGCGGTGAGCGCCAAGGATTCCCGGTTCATCCAGGCGAACATCAGGATCTGCCCGGTCGCGGCCTCCTGGGCGATGACCGGCACTAGCCCGTCGGCGGTCCAGCGGATCTCATCCAGCCAAGCAGTCACAGGCGCACCTCGATACCCTGCGCGGCCAAGTGTTCCTTGGCCTCCTGGATGGTATGCTCGGCGAAGTGGAAGATGCTGGCGGCCAGCACGGCGTCGGCCTTGCCCTTGATGATGCCGTCGGCCAAATGCTGGAGCTTGCCGACGCCGCCGGAGGCGATCACCGGCACGGCCACGGCCTCGCTGACGGCGCGGGTCAGTTCCAGGTCGAAGCCCACGCGGGTGCCGTCGCGGTCCATGCTGGTCAGCAGGATTTCGCCCGCGCCGTAGTCCACCATCTTCTTCGCCCATTCCACCGCGTTCAGGCCGGTGGGCTTGCGGCCGCCGTGGGTGAAGATCTCCCAGTGGCCGCCGACTTGCTTGGCGTCGATGGCGACGACGATGCACTGCGAGCCGAACTTCTCCGCCGCCTCGCGCACGAATTCGGGGTTGAACACCGCCGCCGTGTTGATGCTGACCTTGTCGGCCCCGGCGTTGAGCATCCGGCGGATGTCCTCCAAGGTGCGTATGCCGCCACCGACGGTGAGCGGGATGAACACCTCGCCGGCCACCTGCTCCACCACATGCACCATGGTTTCGCGGTTGCCGGAGCTGGCGGTGATGTCGAGGAAAGTCAACTCGTCCGCGCCTTCAAGGTCGTAGCGGCGGGCGATTTCCACCGGGTCGCCGGCGTCGCGGATCTCGACGAAACGGACGCCTTTGACGACGCGGCCATTGTCCACGTCCAGGCAGGGGATGATGCGCTTGGCCAGCATCAGAAGGTTTCCGCCAGCTTGCGGGCTTCCTCGAAGTCCAGCGTGCCTTCGTAAATCGCCCGGCCGGTGATGGCTCCCATCACGCCGTCGTTGACGATTTCACCCAAGGCGAGGATGTCGGAGAGGTTGGTGATGCCGCCAGAGGCGATGACCGGAATCTGGATGGCCTTGGCCAAGCGCGAGGTCGCCTCAATATTGACGCCGCCCATCATGCCATCGCGGTTGATGTCGGTGTAGATGATGGCCTCGACGCCGTCGTCCTCGAAGCGCTGCGCCAAGTCGATGACATCATGGCGGGAGAGCTTGGACCAGCCGTCTATGGCGACCTTGCCGTCTTTCGCGTCCAGGCCGATGATGATGTGGTTGGGGAATTCCGCCGCGATGTCGCGGACGAAATGCGGCTCGCTGACCGCCTTGGTGCCGATGATGACGAAATCGACCCCGGCATTCAGATAGCCTTGGATGGTTTCCTCATCGCGGATGCCGCCACCGACCTGGATTTGAATGTCTGGATACGCCTCGCGGATGGCGTGGATGACCTCGCCGTTACGCGGCACGCCGGCAAACGCCCCGTCCAAATCGACCAAGTGCAGCCGCCGCGCCCCGGCGGCCACCCAGCGCCCGGCCACCGCCACCGGGTCGTCCGAAAACACCGTGTCGTCTTCCATGCGCCCTTGCCTTAACCGGACACACTTGCCATCTTTCAGGTCGATAGCAGGTATCAAAAGCATGTTCGAATCCTCGCTTTACTTTAACTGATTGGTTGGTTGGGTTTGACTGGGCCACCGCCTAATCGGCGGGATTCCATTGGAGAAAATTAGCCAACAGCCTAAGCCCCGCCGCCTGGCTTTTTTCCGGGTGGAACTGGACCGCGAACAGCTTGCCGCAGGCCAAGGCGGCGGCGAAGGGCGCAGGGTAATCGGCGGTCGCCGCGATGTGTCCGGCCTGCGCCGGACTGGCGTAGTAACTATGCACAAAATAAAACCGGCTATCTTGCGGAATGCCCTCCCACAGAGGATGCCCGCCAGTCTGATGGACGCGGTTCCAGCCCATGTGCGGGATCTTCAGCGCGTGGCCCTCGGCGTCCGCCAGCCCCTCGGCAAAGCGCAGCACCCGTCCGGGCAACAGCCCCAGGCAGGCCACGCCGTCGTTTTCCTCGCTTTCATCCAGCAAGGCCTGCATCCCCAGGCAAATGCCCAAAAATGGCTTGGCGGCGGCAAGCTCGGCCAAGACCGGAACCAGCCCGCGCCCCTGCAAGGCCGCCATGCAGTCGCGGATGGCCCCGACGCCGGGGAACACCACCCGGTCGGCGGCGCGCATTTGCCCCGGATCCGAGGTCAGCAGGACGCGGGTCTGCGGGTCGGCGTGTTGAAGCGCCTTGCTGATGGAATGGAGGTTGCCCATTCCATAATCGATGACTGCCACCGAAGACATAGGTAAGGGTTGGCTTAATGGGGAAAAGGGTTTGGGGAAATGCTCAAAGCGCGCCTTTAGTGGAAGGCAGGATGCCCTGCATCCGCCCATCCGGCTCCAGCGCCATGCGCAGAGCCCGGCCAAACGCCTTGAAGATGGTTTCCGCCACATGGTGGGCGTTGACGCCCTTCAGGCTGTCGATATGGAGCGTGACTTTAGCATGATTGACGAAGCCCCGGAAGAATTCCAGGAACAAATCCACGTCGAAGTCGCCAATGCGGTCGCGGGGGAAAACCACGTCGTATACCAAGCCCGGACGCCCGGAGAAATCGACCACGACCCGCGACAGCGCCTCGTCCAGCGGCACATAGGCATGGCCGTAGCGGCGGATGCCCTTTTTGTCGCCCACCGCCTGGGCCACGGCCTGCCCCAGCGTGATGCCGACATCCTCCACCGTGTGGTGCGCGTCGATGTGCAAATCGCCCTTGGCCAGGATGTCTAGGTCGATCAAGCCGTGGCGGGCCACTTGGTCCAGCATGTGTTCCAGAAAAGGCACGCCAGTGTCGAACCGCCCCGCGCCGGTGCCGTCCAAATTCAACTGGACGCGGATTTGCGTCTCCAGGGTGTCGCGCTGTACTGCCGCCGTGCGGTCCGCCATTTTGCTTTAAGCTCGAAGATAAGGGGTTGATTTTGAAAACGGCTACACTGGCCGGATTCAAATGGATGGCATATGATAAAGGCTGGGCGCGGATTGTAAACCCTCGCAGGGGGAAGCCTACAATCTGGGTGGCGTGTAGGAAAAATCCTACAAAAAAATCATCCTTTTGCGCCATGACGCCGGCATTGTTTTGGGGGAGAATAGAACCGTCGCCAAAAACCGGATAAGGAATTCAAGGAAGCCCCAGCAGGATGTTGCCACGGATCTGGATTAGTTAGCCAACCAAGTCGGCGATAAGCCCCGAACATCAGGATGTCTCGGGGCTTTTTTAATGCCAAGGCAAAACCGCCGCGTCAAAGGCTCAAGCGCGTCTCCAGCCCGCATTCGCGGATTGCCACCGCGAACGCCTCCATCCACGGCGCGGGCAAGGCTGCCAAGCGCGGCGCCTCGGCTTGCATCGACGGGCGGGCGAGGCCGTAGAGCAACACCCCCCGCAAAGGAATCCCACGGCGCAAGGCCAGCCGCAAAAAATCCAGATAAGCCTGGCACTCCTCCCCGGAAGGCGGCTCGCCGTCGAAGGCGAACAAACAGGTTTGCAACCAAGTCGGGCAAAGCCCGGCGACGGACTCCAGATCGGCCAACACACTGGCCGGTGTGCGGTGGACGCCGTTGACGCGCAAGATGCCGACCTCTGTCGCGCTGTCCAGCTTGAACCACACCTCCCCGCCCGCCCTGCCCCAGCGCCGCAAGCCCCGTTGCACGGCTTCCCGGCGGACCAAGCTGCCGTTGCTGATGAGAACCAGCTTAACCTTGCCTTGCAGGCCATATTCTCCATGGATGCCGACGATTAGGTCGACCACCCGGTCGAACTCCGCCGCGCTGGTCGGCTCGCCATTGCCGGAAATGGCGATGTCGCGGATGATCCGCTGCTCCGGCGGCACCTCGAAACGCCGGTAGAAATCGCCGTGCAAAACGTCGTCCAGGAAGCCGCGCAATTCCCTGTCCAGCCGCCCCAAATCCGTCGCCGGGGCGCTGCCGCGCCGAAGATCCGGCACCTGGCAATACACGCAACGCCAATTGCAAGCATTGTTGGGGTTGAGGTTCACGCCTATCGACAGCCCCCCGCTGCGGCGGGAGACGACCGGATAAACATACGTCAGGCCGGCGCTGTCGCGGCTGTGGTCGGTGGTGGTGAGCATGGGTTGATTATAGCGGATGAGGCTTTTCCGCATCACGCGGACGCGAGCACCGCGCCATGAAGCGAGAGAAATCCCAACCGTCCCCCGCCGCCCAAGGTAAAATTCCCCGCATCCTCCCACTCCCAGATCTAGAATGAACACCGTCACCGCCCACGAACGCATCCCCTTGAAGGAATTCACCGAGAAGGCGTACTTGGATTATTCCATGTATGTCATCCTCGACCGCGCCCTGCCGAACCTCGCCGACGGGCTAAAGCCGGTGCAGCGGCGCATCGTCTACGCCATGTCCGAACTGGGCTTGTCGGCGCTGTCCAAGCACAAAAAGTCCGCCCGCACCGTCGGCGACGTGCTGGGCAAATACCATCCGCACGGCGATTCGGCCTGCTACGAGGCGATGGTGTTGATGGCCCAGCCGTTCTCCTACCGCTATCCGCTGATCGACGGGCAGGGCAACTGGGGGTCGCCGGACGACCCCAAGTCCTTCGCCGCGATGCGCTACACCGAGGCGCGGCTGACGCCTTACGCGCAAACGCTGCTGGCGGAACTGGAGCAAGGCACGGTGGATTGGGTGCCGAATTTCGACGGCACTTTGGACGAGCCTGCGCTATTGCCCGCCCGCTTGCCGAATCTTTTGTTGAACGGCGCGACTGGCATCGCCGTGGGCATGGCGACGGACATTCCGCCGCACAATCTGCGCGAAGTGGTCGCCGCCTGCGTCCTGCTGCTGGACGCGCCGGACGCTTCCGTGGAAGCCTTGTGCGAAAAGGTGCGCGCCCCGGATTTCCCCACCGAGGCGGAGATCATCACGCCCCGCGAGGATTTGTTGAAGCTATACCAGAGCGGCAACGGCTCGGTGCGTTTGCGCGCCCGCTACGAGCAGGAGGACGGCAACATCGTCATCACCGCCTTGCCCTACCAAGTCTCCGGCAACAAGATCATGGAGCAAATTGCCGCGCAGATGCAGGCGAAGAAGCTGCCGATGGTGGAGGATCTGCGCGACGAATCCGATCACGAAAGCCCGACGCGGCTGGTCATCATGCCGAAATCCAAACGCATCGACGCGGCGCAATTGATGTCGCATTTGTTCGCCACGACCGACTTGGAGCGCAGCTACCGCGTCAACCTCAACATGATCGGCCTGGACGGCAAGCCCCGCGTCAAGAACCTGCGCGAGATCCTGGTCGAGTGGCTGGCCTACCGCATCCAGACCGTCACCCGCCGTTTGCGCCACCGGCTGGACAAGGTCGAGGCTAGGCTGCACATCTTGGCCGGCCTGCTGATTGCCTTCCTCAACATCGACGAAGTCATCCGCATCATCCGCACCGAAGACGAGCCAAAGCCAGTGCTGATGGAACGCTTCGGCCTGACCGACATCCAGGCCGAGGCGATCTTGGACACAAAGCTGCGCCATCTCGCCAAGCTGGAGGAAATGCAAATACGCGGCGAGCAGGACGAGTTGCAGCGGGAGCGGGAAAAGCTGCAAGGCTTGCTAGGCTCCGACGACAAGCTGCGCGGGCTTATCAAGCAGGAGCTGGCCCAGGACGCCGACAAGCACGGCGACGCCCGCCGCTCGCCGATAGTGGTGCGGCAGCAGGCCCAGGCCATCGACGAGACCGCGCTGATCCCCAACGAGCCGCTGACGATTATTTTGTCGGAAAAAGGCTGGGTGCGCTCGGCCAAGGGCCATGAGATCGACGCCGCCAACTTGGGCTACCGCACCGGCGACGGCTTCCTCGCCGCCGCTTTGGGCCGCAGCAGCCAGCCGGCGTATTTCATCGACTCCACCGGCCGCAGCTATTCCATCTCCGCCCACGACCTGCCCTCGGCCCGCAGCCAGGGCGAGCCCTTGACCGGCAGGCTCAACCCGCCGCCGCTGGCGACGTTCAAGACCGTGCTGGCCGGGGCCGACGAGGATTGGTATTTGCTCGCCTCCAGCGCCGGCTATGGCTTCGTCGCCAAGCTGGGCGAGTTCGCCAGCAAGAACCGGGCGGGCAAGGCCTTGCTGACCGTGCCGGAGCATTCCGAAGTATTGCTGCCTTTGAAACTCGCCAATCCTGAAACCGACCGCCTGGCCGTGGCGACTTTGCAAGGCCGCTTGTTGGTGTTTCCGGCGGGCGAAATCCCCGTGTTGAACAAAGGCAAGGGCAACAAGCTCATCGACATCAAAACCGCCGACTTGGCGGGCGGGACAGACCGCATCGTCACCCTGTGCGCCTTGCCGCCCGGCGTGGCCTTGAAGATCACCGCCGGCAAACGGTTCTTGACTTTGCAGGGGAATGACTTGGCGGCTTACGAGGCCGGGCGCGGCAAGCGCGGCCATCCGTTGCCCCGTGGCTTCCAGCGGGTGGACGGGATGGAGGGGGTTTGAAACCCATGGTTGTCATTTCAAACTAAACCGGAGAATCAAATTGAAACGCTTAATTCTTGGACTCACGCTATTCGCCGCCGGCGTCGCCGCCCCTGCTGCCAGCTTCGATTGCGGCAAAGCAAGCACCGACGTGGAAAAGCTTATTTGCGCGGACAGCCAAGTGTCCGCCCTCGATGGCGAGTTGGCGCAGGCTTACCAAAACGCCTTGGCCGGGTCGGCTTCTCCCGCCGCGCTGAAAGCGGCGCAAAAATCCTGGCTGGCGAAAGTCCGCAACCCGTGCAAAGACTCGGCTTGTTTGATCCGTGCCTATCAGCAGCGCATCAAAGCCTTGGGCAATGCCAAGCCATCCGCCTCTTCGCCAACCGGATTCACCGGCACTTATGAGAACAAAGCTGCCGAAGTGAAAGTCCAGCACCTTGCCGCCGACCGGATCAAATTCGCCATCTTGGCAAGTTACAAGATGAATACCGGCGAGGCGTCGGGCGAGGCG
>CAZOTR010000014.1:35336-49220 GCA_964582755.1 uncultured Methylococcaceae bacterium
AACGTGTCGGCCAGCGGCAACTACACACTGAAAAGCCCGAAGCCGCCCGCATTTGACCATTGACCGCGATAGCGTTCTTAAACACGATGGATAAGCTAACCGAACTCCATGCCGACATAGCCACACGGGCGCAAGCGACCCTGGACGGCCATCCCGATTGGCTGTGCCGCAAGGGCTGCGACGGCTGTTGCCGCCGCCTGGCCGAAGTGCCGCGCCTCACGGCGGCGGAATGGGACTGGCTGCGGGCAGGCTTGGCCGCGCTGCCTGAGGATTTGCTCAAGGAGATTCGGCTAAACATCGCCGCCATGCCACAGTCGCCGCGCCCCCTCGCCTGCCCGCTGCTCGACCAATCGTCTGGCGCTTGCCGCGTCTATGCCCACCGCCCGGTGGCCTGCCGCACCTATGGCTTTTACGTCCAGCGCGAGGCGGGGCTTTATTGCAAAGACATCGAAGCTCGCGTCAGCGCCGGCGGGCTGGCCGATGTGGTCTGGGGCAACCACGACGCCATCGACCGTCAACTGGCCGGTTGGGGCGAAACACGCGGGTTGGATGAATGGTTTGGGGATTGGGTAGCGATGTAGGTTGGGTTGCCGTCTTTTTGGCAACCCAACCTACTCTGCTCTGCTAGCCGTGTTTTGGCCTATGGCGGTTCGCCAGCCAACCAGCCAAGCCTATGCCCAGCAGGCTTAAGCTGGCGGGTTCGGGAACGCCGGGGGCAGGCGAAAACAAGGTGCCGCTCATCGAGACGGCGCTGCCGGTTTTGGTGAAACTCAAATTGAGCGCGGAGACCGTGGGGGCGCAGGTGTTGCCGCCCGTCGCGCAGCCACCGGCTTGGGTGCCAGCCAACAAGCCGGGGGTGAGCACACCGGTGGAAAATATATTCAGAAAGTTGGCGGTTGACAGGAAACTGACAGAATTGGGGTCGGGGATGAAAACCCCAATCGTGCTGCCTGCCTGGACGACATAGGACGAGGAATCGGCAAGCACCAAGGCATTGCCAGGGTTGGCGGTGAAGCTTTGGCCATTCAAATTGACAAAATCGCCCGTGTTGGTGCTGCCAAAGACGGTGTTTACCAAAGACAGCACCAAGGGCGAGGCAAACAAGGACTGCGCCTCGCTAAACCCCGTCAGATGCTGAACAAACAGGTCGCTCCCTCCCGACAAAACCACCCCGCCGGCGGCTGAAAAGGACACGCTGCCGCCCAAGGGCAGCGCAGCCGCTTGTGAGTGGCCCGAAAATACGCAGCAGGCCGACGCCAAAACCATGGCCGCCCCTGCGTTCTTGATGCTAGTTCTCATGAAGTCCTCCCCGGACGGATGCAAAAGACAATATCTGGATAATCCCGGCCCTCGCCGCCGTGGCGTCAGCCCGGCTTGACTGTACCGCGAATTCCGCCCCCCTTCCGCCACCTAGTCCGTCGCGCACAAAAAACGGAAGGCCGCGCACAAAAGACACTGGCCGCCCGGCTGGCACACTTTAAGGAGGAACACCGCATGTCGATCAAGCTCGCGCATTTTGAATGGCTGCTCGCGGACCAGGGTGGCCCGGAACCGCCCGTCGGCCTCCCGGCGGGCGGGGAGTCCCTCCCGCCTTGTCCGGGCGGGCAAGCCCGCATGGAACAGGTCTCCGTCCTGGGCGACACCGACCTGTATCTTTTCAATGGCCGTTTCGACGAACCCCAGACCCTGCGCGCCATCGACGCGCGGCGCGGACGCCCGCTGGGGATGATCCTGGTCCAGGCCGGCGATTTCCGCTTTCAGCCGGCCGGCAGCCGGCAGCCTTGCGACGCAAGCCGGGACACCGTCATCCTCCACGCCCCGGAGGAACGCGAGGCGCATTACGCCTTTCCCGCCGGCCAGCCTGTCGATCTCGCCGCGCTCACCGTCGGCCAACATGCGCTACACGATTTTTTGGCGGCGGACCGCCCCCCGGCGCTGCTGCGCGGCGTGGCGGAAGAACACCCCGGGGTTCCGGCCTTGCTGGACCTCATGGCACCCTCCCCGGCGTTCGTCGGCATCGCCCGGCAAATGCTCAACAACCCCTACCAGGGGCCGGCGCGGCGGCTGTTCTTCGAGGCGCAAGTCTTGGAGGGCTTCGCCGAATTGCTGCGTCGCCTGGACGGCGGCAAGACGGAGCCTCGGCTTTCGGCCATTTCCTCGTGGGAGCGGTCCCGCGTGTTCGAGGCGCGGGACGTGCTGGCAAGCCGCGTCGCCGACCCGCCCTCCTTGCCGGAACTCGCCCGCTTGGTGAACCTGCCGGTCAAGCGTTTCAACCGCCTGTTCCAGGCGGTGTTCGGGACCACTCCGTTTGCCTGGGTGCGCGATTATCGGCTGGCGCTGGCGCGGCAGCTACTCACCGAGGAAAGCTTGCCGATCAAGCAAGTGGCGCACCGGCTTGGCTATGCCAATGTGCATAACTTCACCCACGCCTTCACGGCGCGCTTCGGCATTCCGCCCGGCGCCTTGCGGGGACGGGGCAAGAAAGGCCAGCCTGGGTAGGGCGGCAGGCCACCCTTGCCGCAAAACTAGCAGGTGGCGAGCATCCCCAAACCTCATCACCTATCAGATTCAAATTCTGGCGCGAAACGCTCGTAGGAGCGCCCCATGGGCGCGACCGATTCCGCACTCGTCGCTGGGTTTTCGCGGGCATGGCCCGCTCCTACGGTGAAACTGATAGGTGGCGGGCATCCAAACGCCGCCGCCCGCTTGTCGCGGCGATTCCTGTACAATCAAGCATCCGTTCCGCAAACCGTCAGACTTAAGGGGAAGCCCATGATTTTTTGGCGCGTCAAACCGCTCGATGCCATTCTCGCCACCGCCGAAAAGAAGGGACTGCACCGCTCCCTAGGCGCTTGGCAACTGACTTTGCTGGGGGTCGGCGGCATCATCGGCACCGGCATTTTCGTGCTCACCGCCGAAGCCGCGCAAAAGGCCGGCCCCGGCATGATGCTCTCCTTCGTCATCGCCGGCTTCGTCTGCGCCGTGGCGGCTTTGTGCTACGCCGAGCTGTCGTCCATGGTGCCGGTGTCGGGGTCGGCCTACACCTATTCCTACGCCGTCCTCGGCGAAGGCGTGGCCTGGGTGGTGGGTTGGGCGCTGATTTTGGAATACGCCGTCGCGGCCAGCGCGGTGGCGGTCGGCTGGTCGGGGTATTTCGTAGGGCTCTTGCACAATTCCTTGGCGGTGGACATCCCCGCCAATCTATCCAACGGCCCCTACGCCGGCGGCATCATCAATTTGCCGGCGGTGGTCGTCTGCCTGTTTGTCACTGGCCTGTTGGTGATTGGCACCAAGGAAAGCGCCACCTTCAACGCCGTGCTGGTGGCGGTGAAGGTCGCGGCGCTGACGGTGTTCGTCGCCCTCGCCCTGCCGGTCGTCAAAGCGGAGAACTTCCAGCCCTTCGCCCCGCTGGGCGGGTCGGGCGTGGTGGCGGCGGCGGCGTCCATCTTCTTCGCCTATGTCGGCTTCGACGCCGTGTCCACAGCGGCGGAAGAAACCAAGAACCCACAGCGCAACGTGCCTATCGGGCTGATTGGCTCCTTGGGGATCTGCACGGTGTTTTATCTGTTGGTATCCGCCGGGGCGATAGGCGCGGCGGGCGCCCAACCGGTGCTGGACCAGGCCGGGGCCGGCCTTGCCCCCGGCTCCATGGCCTTGGCGGAACAATGCCAGTCCCTCGCCGCCGCCGGCCAGCATCCTTTGGTCTGTTCGCGGGAGGCGCTGGCGCAGGTGCTGCGCCAGATCGGCTGGGGAAAAATCGGCAACATGATTGGCCTTGCGGCGTTCCTGGCGCTGCCTTCGGTGGTGCTGATGATGCTGTTCGCCCAGACCCGCATCTTCTTCGTCATGGCCCGCGACGGCCTGTTGCCGGACGTGTTGAGCCAAGTCCACCCGACATTCAAGACCCCGCATATCGTCACCCTGATGACCGGCTTCGGCGTCACCCTGGCGGCGGCGTTTTTCCCAGTGGGCAAGCTGGCGGACGTGTCCAACTCCGGCACCTTGTTCGCCTTCCTGGTCGTGGCCTTGTCGGTGATGATCCTGCGTGTCAAGGACAAGAACCGCCACCGGCCCTTTAGGACGCCGGGGGTCTGGGTGGTGGGGCCGCTGGCGATGGCGGGCTGTGTGACCCTGTTCCTGTTCCTGCCGCCGGAAGCCAAACTGGTGTTTCCAGTCTGGGGCAGCATCGGCCTGGTGTTTTATTTCCTCTACGGCTACCGCAAAAGCCATGTCGCGCAAGGGCTGTACGAGCCTACCGGCGGCGAGGATCTGATCGCCGAGATCCGTCCGCTGGCGGATTGGGTGGAGAAGGACGAAGAGCCTGGGCCGAGGAAGTAAACCCAAAGCCGTTAAGTTAAAGCTCACCCGTGGGAGCCGCGCCTCGCGGCGACCAAACTTGCAGAAAAACTTGGCCCCACAGCTTGGCAGAGACAAATCGCCGCGAGGCGCGGCTCCCACGTTCGTGAACTTTATCGCCAAATTCCTCCTTCGCTTATCACTCTGTTGAATATCCCATGCTATACGAACTCCTCCGCCCCTTACTCTTCCGCTTCGACCCGGAAACCGCGCACCATCTTGGTTTGAGATCCTTAAGCCTTGCCGCCCGGCTAGGCCCGCTCAATCCCTTCGCGCAAACCCTGGCACCGCGTCCGCGCACCGTCATGGGCCTGGAATTCCCCAATGCCGTGGGGCTTGCCGCCGGCCTGGACAAGAATGGCGATTGCATCGAAGGCATGGCGGCGCTGGGCTTCGGCTTCCTGGAAATCGGCACGGTCACGCCCAAGCCGCAGCCGGGCAACCCCAAGCCGCGCATGTTCCGTTTGGTCGAACAACAGGCGGTGATTAACCGCTTAGGGTTTAATAACAAAGGCGTCGATTATCTAATCGAACAGGTGAAGGCGCGGCGTTCCCGCATCATTCTGGGCATCAACATCGGCAAGAATCTCACGACGGCGGTGGAGAATGCCTTGGACGATTACTTGATTGGCCTGCGCAAGGTTTACCCCTTTGCCGATTATGTCACTGTCAACATTTCCTCGCCCAACACGCCAGGGCTGCGCAAACTGCAAACCGCCGAGTATCTGGGCGAGTTGCTGGGGGGATTGGCGAGGGAGCGGGAGAAGCTGGCGCAAGAACATGGCAAGCGCGTGCCTGTGGCGGTGAAAATCGCCCCGGATTTGGAGCCTGGGGAAATCGGCCCGCTGGTGGAGCAGTTGGTCCAACACCAAGCCGACGCAGTCATCGCCACCAATACCACGCTGTCCCGCGCCGGGGTGGAAAGCTCACCGTATGCCGCCGAAGCCGGCGGCCTGAGCGGCAGGCCGCTGTTCCAGCGTTCGACCGAAACCGTCGCCCGCTTGGCGCAAGCCCTGCAAGGGGAACTGCCGATCATCGCCTGTGGCGGCATTTTCAGCGCGGCGGACGCCCAGGCCAAGATCGAGGCCGGGGCGAGTTTGGTGCAGATTTACAGCGGGTTTATCTACCGGGGGCCGGGGTTGGTGAAGGAGATAGCGGAGAGTGTGTGAGCACCGCCGCGCCACCAAGCCCGCAACTTTGAATTCCACCGCAAGACCCGCTGCCGGCCATCCTGCCGCTGCTGCTGTGCCACGGACGGCAAAGCCGGCAAACGCCGACCCGCTTCTCGGGGCTGTTCGGCGAGATGGACGCGGCATTGGCGGCTTCGGAAAACCGCCTTGGAAATGCTGGAGGTCGTGTTGCGCTATTATGTGCAAACCACCCAGGCGCGGGAGCCTGGGAACGAGTAAAAAAAGATGATCCTACTTTTCACCGACTTCGGGGCCGAAGGCCCGTATCTGGGCCAGATGGAAGCTGTCCTGAAACTGACCGCGCCGGGCGTGACGGTCATCAACCTGTTGAGCAACGCCCCGGCGGGCGAGCCGCGTCTGGCTTCCTACCTGCTCGCGGCTTTGGTCAAGCATGCCCCCAAAGGCAGCGTGTTCCTCTGCATGGTCGATCCGGGCGTGGGCGGCGAACGCCTGCCGGTGGCATTGGAGGCGGACGGGCGCTGGTTCGTCGGCCCGGACAACGGCCTGCTCAACACCGTGGCGGCGCAAGCGGAAAACGCCGTCTGGCATCTCATCACTTGGCGGCCCGGCGACCTATCCCCCAGCTTCCATGGCCGCGACCTCTTCGCCCCGGTCGCCGCCAGCCTCGTGCTAGGCGATTTCAGCGGGTTCGGAGATTGGCATGGCCTGGATTTGCGCGATTGGCCCGCCGACCTCGCCGCCATCGTCTATTTCGACCACTACGGCAACGCCATCACCGGCCTGCGTTATGGCGACGAATTGGAAGGCAAGATCCTGCTGGTCAACGGCCTGCGCATCCCGCAGGCGCGGACGTTCAGCGACAAGCCCAAAGGCGAGCCGTTTTGGTATCGCAATTCCATGGGGCTGGTGGAAATCGCCGTCAACTTGGGCCGCGCCGACACGGTTTTGGGGCTGGGCTTGGGACAGGGGTTTTGTTTCGAGGATCTGGCGTGAAAAGCCCAGCCTGGACTCCCGAACGCCTGAGGCAATGGGAAAAAACCCGCGCGCTAGGCCAAAGGCGCTTCGTCTGGACCCATGGCGTGTTGCACTGGGGCGGCTTCATGTTCTGCTTTTCGCTGGCGGTGTTCCAATTCAGCCATTACGGCAGCGTGTTCAGCACCGAGGGCAATCTGCCGTTTCGGCTGGTGCTGGCCTTGCTGGTGTGGGTCTATGTCGGCCATCTCTACGGCTTGTCGCAGTGGCGGCGGAATGAGCAGGAATATCAGGCGCAGCAAAACTGGCATTGACGATTTCACGCCGTTCCTGCAAACAAAGCCATCTGCCGAGATTGGAAATCGTGCCGAAAATCCGCAGTTTTTCCTTCCATGATCTTCCGATAGATTTCTAGGGCTTTGTCCTCGGCAAATTCCTTTGGCAGAAAGCGGAACGCGCCGGCAGCGACATATTCAGAATTGCGCCTTCCTTAATTTATTCCTACCCACACACCATGATTTCGGAAAAACCCTCACTCCAATCCTTGCTCCTCTACTGCCGCCCCGGTTTTGAAAAAGAATGCGCCGCCGAGATTCAGGCCAAATCCCAAAAGCTGGAAGTTTCAGGTTACGCCAAGGCCAAGCCGGATAGCGGTTTCGTCTTGTTCACGCCTTATGAGGAAGGAGGCGTGGAGGTTTTGCGCAAGGCTGTGCGTTTCGCCGATTTGTGCTTCGCCCGGCAAATGGTGGCGGTGCCGCCGCTCATCAGCGACCTTCCGGTGGACGACCGCATCAGCCCGCTGCTACAGGCGGCCGCCTCGCTGTCGCGGCAGTTTTCCGATGTCTGGCTAGAGACGGCGGACACCAACGAGGCCAAGGAACTCTCCGTCTTCGTGCGCAAGTTCCAGGGGCCGTTCACCCGCGCCATGGTGGATGCCGGGCTGGCCAGCGACAAAAAAAGCCTGCCACGCCTGCATCTGTTTTTCATCAATTCCACCACGGTGTATGCCGGCCTGTCTTGGCCCGGCAATGCCTCGCCCTGGCCGATGGGCATTCCGCGCCTGAAACTCCCCCGCTCCGCGCCCAGCCGCTCGACTTTGAAGCTGGAAGAGGCGTTCCTGTTTTTCTTAGGGGAAGAGCCGAAGTCTTTGCAACCCGGCATGAAGGCGGTGGATCTAGGGGCCGCGCCCGGCGGCTGGACTTGGCAATTGGTGAAGCGCAGCATCCGCGTCATCGCGGTGGACAACGGGCCTATGGACCCGGCGTTGATGGATTCCGGCATCGTCGAACATCTGCGCGCCGACGGCTTCCGCTATCTGCCGCCGAAGCCGGTGGACTGGCTGGTCTGCGACATGGTGGAGCAGCCCTCGCGCATCGCGGGGCTAGTGGCAAGCTGGCTGGCCGGGGGACATTGCCGACAAGCCATGTTCAACCTCAAGCTGCCGATGAAGAAGCGTTATGAAGAGTTGAAGCGCTGCCGGGACATCATCGAAACGGCCCTGGACGATGCCGAAGTGCCGTTCCGGCTGGCGTTCAAGCAGCTTTACCATGACAGGGAGGAGGTCACGGGTTATTTGCTGCGTTTGTGAAGGGGCGGAATTGCACCGGAAATGTGCAATATTCGCGGGGATGGGCGGCACAGCCTAGGCAAAGCGCCTGTTTGCCGTGGCATTATTGAATGGCACGCTAACTGCTTGGTATTTAGCCAGCACAGAGTGCTCTCCTTGTGTTTGTGACCCTTCAGCGTTTGCCCGCCGCCATGGCGGGCTTTTTTTTGGGAGGTGGGTTCAATTGATTGAAATGTAGGAGTGGGCCATGCCCGCGATCTCTGGCCCCACCCATTGCCCGAAGCCTTTCGCGGCCATGGGCCGCTCCTACGGAAAATATCATAAACCCATCTCCTTTTTTTGCCGCAGACAGGCCGCGCTTAGGCCTTGTCCGCGGCATGCCCATCCAAGTTATATTCGTAAATCGGGTCAATGGCGGAATACGGGGTCAAGGCAACCAATTCCCGGATGTGCCCGTCGCTCAGGCCGTACACCCAGCCACGCACTTCGGGCCTTTTGGCGCTCCTCCAGGATTTTTGGATAATGGAGGTGTGCGCCAAATTGTTGACCTGCTCTTTGATGTTCAGCTCCACCAACAGCTTCCAACGCTCGTCGAGGCTGTCCAAAGCCTCTATTTCGTTGCGGTGCAGCCGGTACACATCCTTGATGTTCCTCAGCCATTTGTCGGCGAAAGGCAGGTCGGGGTTGGGCCGGTCGAGGGCGGCTTTGACGCTGCGGCAGCGGTAATGTCCGCACACAATGATATATTTCACATTGAGTACGTTCACGGCATATTCCAAAGCGCCCAGCAGATTGAAATCCGTGGACACCACTTGGTTGCCGATGTTCCGGTGGACCAGAATCTCGCCAGGTTCGCTGTTGGTGATCTCGTCGGCGTGGAGTCGGCTGTCCGAACACCCAATCCAGAGGATGTCCGGCGTCCGGCTTTGGGAAAGATGCGCCAGGAAGTCCGGCTTCTCGTCGAGTTTTTCCTGGACCCAAGCCTTGTTTTCCAACAACAGCCTGTCTAGTGCGTGCATGGCGTCTCTCAGTGTGCGTGGGTGGAGCGTTTGAAGGTGGCGGCCCCGTTCAGGTTCTTCAACTCGACGGTGATGTCGTCGTCTTTGGCCGCGGCCACGAAGTCAAAAATGGTTTCCAAGATGTCCTTGTCCACAAATTTGGCTTTCGAGCCGTCGATAATAATATAGCTGCCGCCGTCGATGCCAGCCAAATACTCGCGCAGCGGCGCCTTGTTGAGGAAGGAGACATCCTTGTGCAGGCGCAGCAGGTAGTTTTTGCCGTCTTGGGTCAGGGAGATGGCGGACTTGAAGTTGGCGCGGATGGCGAAGACGACGCCCAAGGCCATGCCGAACGCCATGCCTTTCAGCAGATCCGATATCAGGATCGCGGCGATGGTGAAGACAAACGGCGTGAACTGGTCAAAGCCGCTGCGGTACATCTCGCCGAACAAGGCCGGCTTGGCCAGTTTGTAGCCGGTCAGCAACAGCACGGTGGCCAGGCAGGCGAGGGGGATCAGGTTCAGGTAGCGGGACAGGAACATGACGCTCAACAGTAAAAACACGCCATGGACGAAGCAAGCCATTTTGGTCCGCCCGCCGGCGTTGGCGTTGGCGGAGCCACGCACAATCACTGCGGTCATCGGCAAGCCCCCCACCAAGCCGCACAGCAAATTGCCAAGTCCCTGGGCCTTCAGTTCGCGGTTGGCCGGGGCGACACGCTTGAACGGGTCGATCTTGTCCACCGCCTCCAGGCTTAACAAGGTTTCCAGGCTGGCGACGATGGCCATGGTGAAGGCGGTGGAATACACTTCCCGGTTGGTCCATGCGCTAAAGTCGGGCAGCGTAAAGTGGTAGAAGAAATCGACCGGCCCTGCCAAGGCCGGCAGGCTCACCAAATGGCTTTGGCTGATGCCGAATTCCGGGGCGAGCTGCTGGCTGGACAGGTTGTAGGCCACCCCCCAGATCACCGCCACCAGCGGACCCGGCAGCAGGGATAGCACCGGGTTGCGCTTGAACCACGGGGTGTCCCACAGCAACATGATCGCCAGCGCCACTACGCTGACGATGACCGCGCCCGGCGAAATCGCCCGCAGGGAATAGGTGATCGCGGAAAACGTGGTGTGGTCGTCGGTTTGCAAATAGCTTTCGTCGCCCAGGAAATCGGCGTCATAGCCGACCGCGTGGGGAATCTGCTTCATGATGAGGAGCAGGCCGATGGCCGCCAACATGCCTTTGATGACGGCGGCGGGAAAATAGGCGCCAATCATGCCGGCCCGCAGATAGCCCAGCGCCAGTTGGATCAGCCCGGCCAGACACACACTGAGCAGGAAGGCTTCAAAACTGCCGAGTTTCTCGACAGCATGCAACACGATGACCGTCAAACCGGCAGCGGGGCCGCTCACGCTCAATTGCGAACCGCTCAACCAAGCGACGACCAAACCTCCGACTATCCCTGAAATAATCCCTGAAAACAGCGGGGCGCCGGAGGCCATGGCAATCCCCAAACACAAAGGCAGGGCCACCAGGAAAACCACCAGTCCGGCGGGAACATCCTGGCCTAGGTGTTGAAAATAATAGTGGATATGTTTGTGAATCATGGCAGGGCCTCGCGCACAGGTTTCTTACGGGTCCGTCTAGCAAGACGAACCGCAAACAGTCGTCGGTGAAATAACGAATCTTCGGGCGGTCAGAGCTTGCCGCCCAGCCAACTGAGCCAAGCGAGCTTCGGTTCCGCCTTGCGGCATTCCAGGGCGACTTTCGCGTAGCCGCAACTGACCCGGCCCGTATCGCAACTATGGCAGTCGAGGCCGCTGAATTCCTTGACCGACGCGGCGCGCCAGCCGAAGCCCTCGCTGCGGCAATAGGTTTGGGCGGATTTCAAGGCCAGGCTCCAGGCTTCCGCCTCGGCTTTTTCCCGGCTTGAACAAGTGGATTGCGGGATGTTCTGGATGGCCGTGCCCAAGGTCAGGCCCTCGGTGCCGGCAGGCGACTCCACGGGAAGGGCGAGGCAGGCGGCGAGGACAAAAGCGGTAGCGGTAGTCGAGAATTTCATGGTGCCTCCGGTCGCGGCTCTAAGCGGCCGCTGTTTGTGTTGATTGGCGATGTTTTGCGGGACGCGGCGGGCTTCCCCCGTCCGTCGGCCATGGCTGGCAATCCGCCGATGCCCCGCCATGGCCTCCACTCTCACCCCTTGCCAGGAAACAGCCCTACCGACCCTGGCTTAAGCCGCTTGCAGGCGACGACGATATCTTCCAGGTGGCACTGGAATTTCCCTTTGCTGCTATCGTCGCCACATTCCCCGCAGACCAGTTTGCCCGCCGTTTTTTCTTCCACCAAAGTCCAGCCGTAACCTTGCGTCTCACAGAACACTTTTTCTTTTTTGTTCAGGAGATAGGCGTCCTGCGCATGGTTGGTGGCGTCGGTTTTGTCCAAGCATCTCTGCGATGGCAAGGTATTGCCCATCAGATCCCGGTAAATGTACTCTTCCGACCAAGCGCTGCCGGAGCCAAGGAGCATGGCAGCCATAAGGGCCGCCAAACCTATTTTCAAATTCGTCGTTTTCATCTGTGTAACCTCTGGTGTGTTTAACTAAACAGCCGCGCCGCTTTTAATATTCTTTTATCACGCGGATATTCATCTGGCGCGACTCCTCGGCCAGTTGCTGCTTGATCGGCTCGAATTTTTCATTCTCGCTCAACTTAGCCATGACGACGGCGCCCACCAAGGCTACCGTGAAGCCGGCCACATACAGCCAGAAAAAGTCTTTTTGGGGTTGTTCGCTCTGTGCGCTCATTGTGTTTTACCTCATTGCTTGGTGAAAAGGGCCGTCGATCCGGCCCGCTGGTGTTATTTGGCGGAGCCGCTTATTCAGCAGCGCCCGCCAAGCTTGCTGACCGCTGCCCGCCGCACAGATAAGCCCGTGCTTCAGCCGTGCCGTTGAACGCCCCCACTGGCGTGAGACGATCCCAGACCACATCGCTGGCCCCCAAGTTTTCCGCACGCTGCAAGGCTTGGTATTTGGCCAAGGCTTGCCAGCCGTTGTTCTTGCCGTAGCCCGAATCGCCGCTGACCCGGCTCAAAAACCGGCAAGACCGCAAATCCGCATCCTTGGACTCGCGGGGCTGGGCCTGCGCCGTGGCCGCAAGACAAGCCAACGCGAAAAAGGCCAGTGCCGCCAAGGGCTTGCATGTGCGGCCAAAATTGGCCTGGGTGAAACGAAGCACAGTGTTCTCCATTGAGATAAACGGGCAAGATTCGCACTTCTTTGGTGCGATTTATTTTGTCAGGAGCGCAAACGATACATAGTTTCGGATCAATAGTAAATATGTTGTAAAAATTTTTCCTCCCTGCCCATGAAATCTTCGCCTTGCCAGATCATAAGAGCCTAATTAAAATGAATTTTTTTATGCCAGACTCAAATCAGCCGTCCGTCCAGATGCCCATCCTCAAGCGCCCCCTGCCCCATCAAGCCTCAATTCGAGGCCCGCAAGCCCTGCTGCGCAAGTGTGTTTGGCTTTTTTTTATGATCTATATTGGTGCAATTCATGCCGAAGAGGCCAGTCCTGGCGGTCTTTACCAGAGCCTGGGCGGCGCGGATCCCAACCAGTACGCCTGGCTCAAGGATTTGGGGCTGACTGTCGGCGGCTGGGCGGCGGCGGGCATCACTTACAACCCGGCCAACCCGTCGAATGGCTCGAACGCCCCGGTGTCCTTCAATTTCCGGGCGAACGAATGGAACCTCCACCAACTCGACCTATTCTTGGAAAGGCCGCTGGCGGCAGATGCGGAGGGCTGGGCGGTGGGCGGGCGCTTCGATTTCATGTTCGGCACGGACACGCCCTACACCCAGGCGGCGGGCCACTGGGACAGCCGTCTCGTCAATGACAACAGCTTCCGCTTCTACAAGATCGCCTTGCCGCAGGCATATGTGGACATCCACGCCCCGCTAGGCGACGGCTTGAGCGCCCGCGTAGGCCACTTCTACTCAATCATCGGCTACGAATCCGTCGCCTCGCCGCCGAATTTTTTCTACTCGCATTCTTACAGCATGAAATCCTCGCCGTTCACCCACACCGGAATTTTGCTGTCTTATCCAATGGGGGATATGGGCACGTTTTATTCGGGGGCGGTGACCGGCCCGGATAATTTCGACAGCCAGTTTGGCGCGTGGAGTTATCTGGGCGGATTTAATTGGAAACTCAATGGGCAGGGTGCGAGTTTCGCCTTTTCCGCGCTGACCGGCGACACTCGCGAAACCGTAGCCGACAACCTCACTTATCTCAGCGCGGAAAACCCCGGCGCGGCCCCGGCAGCAACGCGCCGACCAAAGCCGCCACGCCGCCGGAGACATGCGCCACGATGCCGCCGGCGAAATCCATCACCCCGCGCCGCGCCAGCCAGCCGCCGCCCCGCACCCAATGGCAGACAGGCACATAGGCCAACAACGCCCACAGCGCCACAAACCACAGCAAGGCGGAGAATTTCATGCGCTCGGCCACGCCGCCGACGATCAAGGCCGGGGCGAAGATGGCGAACGTCAGGTGGTACATGCAGAACACGGTCTCCGGCAGGTTGTCCTTGAGCGTGTCAGCGTTCAGCACCAGCAAGAACAGCCGCGAGGAACCGCCTATCCAATCATTCCAACGCCCGCCGTCGCCCAAGGCCAGACTGTAGCCAACGGCCATCCACACAGTGGACACCAGCGCGGTGATGGCGAAGCACTGCATGAGGATCGACAGCACATTTTTCGCGCGCACCAAGCCGCCATAAAACAAGGCCAAAGCTGGCACGGTCATGAACAGCACCAAGCCGGAGGCAGTGAGAATCCAGGCGGTGTCGG